>JAJFBF010000042.1 GCA_020697295.1 Moraxellaceae bacterium
TCTTAGCTCTTAGCTCTTAGCTCTTAGCTCTTAGCTCTTAGCTCTTAGCTCTTAGCTCTTAGCTCTTAGCTCTTAGCTCTTAGCTCTTAGCTCTTTTGTTTGTCCCTCGGTTCTGGCGAACGGGAGTGAGGCGGAGCCGGCGGCCACGAGCCAATGGCGCAGCCGGGGCACAACGGGAAGCGCTTGGGTGGAGGGGAGGAGGTCTTCCTGCCGGAGGCGGGGAGACCTCCTCCCCGGAGCCCGAAAAGCACAGGCCTTGCCATGCCCCCGCCCCGCAGCAACCACCCGCTACACCGGCACCCTCTACGCCCCAAAACCCTGCACCCCGAACACCCCCCCGCTTACTTGGCCTTGGCAGGGGCCTCGGCCGGGGCCAGACGCAGGGCCAGGATCATGGGCTGGCCACGACGATTGATGGCCACGGGCAGGGCCTTGCCGGCCGGCAGGTCCTTGACCATCTCGGCAAACTGGCGGGCCTCGGCCACCGGCTTGCCCTGCAGGGCAACGATGACATCGCCGGCACGCAGGCCGGCATCGGCTGCCGCGCCCTCGGCCAGCTGCAGGATGATGACGCCGCCCTCGATCTTGAGCCCCGCCTTCTCTTCGGGGCTGAGGTCGCGGATCGCATTGATGCCCAGGCGGCTGAGATCAGGCCGGGCCGGCTTGCCGGGCTTGGCCTGCAGGCCCTCGGCCTGGTCTTCGGGCAGGGCCGCCACTTCGAAGCTGAGCGTCCGGGTCTTGCCCTCGCGGACTACCGTCAGGGGAAAGCTGGCGCCCACCTTGGCGCGACCCACCATCTGCGGCAAGTCGGAGGCCAGGATGATATCGCGGCCGTTGAACTGGGTAATGACATCACCGTCCTTGAGGCCGGCTTTCTCGGCCGGCGTGCCGGGCAGCACTTTCGACACCAGGGCGCCGGCCGGGCGCGGCAGGCTGTAGGCATCGGCGAGGTCACGCGTGATGTCCTGGGTGGCTACGCCCAGGTAGCCGCGGATGACGTGCCCGGTAGCCTTGAGCTGATCCGCCACTTCCATGGCGACATCGATGGGAATGGCGAAGGACAGGCCCATATAGCCGCCGGAGCGGCTGTAGATCTGGGAGTTGATGCCGATCACCTGGCCCTGCAGGTTGAACAGCGGCCCGCCGGAATTGCCCGGATTGATGGATACATCGGTCTGGATGAAGGGCACATAGGGGTTGCCCGGCAAGGCGCGGGCCTTGGCGCTGACGATGCCCGAGGTCGCGGAGTACTCGAAGCCGAAGGGCGAGCCGATGGCCAGCACCCATTCCCCCACCTGCATCTGCTCGGGGTTGCCGATACGCAGCGCCGGCAGGTCCTTGCCTTCGATCTTGAGCAGGGCCACATCGGCGCGCTCGTCGGTGCCAATGACCTCGGCATCGAGCTCGCGACGGTCATTGAGACGGACGGTGACCTTGTCGGCGCCTTGCACCACATGATTGTTGGTCAGGACGTAGCCATCACTGGAAATAATGAAGCCGGAGCCGAAAGACTGGCGTTCCTGGGGCGAGGGGGCCAGGTTGAAGTCGTCGCCGAAGAAGCGCCGGAAGAGCTCTGGCACCTCCTGCTGTCCTGCGCGCCCCTTGCTCTTGGCCGAGGCGCTGATATTCACCACGGCCCGGCTGGCTTCCGCGACCAGCGGCCGGAAGTCCGGCAGGTCGGCATGCACGGAGGACGCCCCTACCAGTACCAGGAGGGCAACAACCCGCACCATGGCGGATCGGATCGGTGACAACATGTTCTTTTCTCCCCAAAAAACTGGCTTGCGACGCCTGGAACACCAGAGCATCAGGCAGGCCGGAAGTTAGCGAACGCTACAGAAGCTGAACATTAGGAATTTGTAAGCGGTGGTCCCGCCGCCGCCGAAACCGGCCCCTGCCGCCCCGTTAGAGGCCTCCTGTACCATTTCCGGCTTACCCTGGCCCCGCCTATACTAGCCCGTCTTTTTCGCCCTTTCCCGGCCCCCCTTTCCGGACGCTCCCATGACCGACCATGTGCACGATGTCCTCATCATCGGCAGCGGCGCCGCCGGCCTTACGCTGGCGCTGAAACTCAATTCCTCGCTGCGCGTGGCGGTGCTGTCCAAGGCCGAGCTGACCGACGCCAGCACCTACTATGCCCAGGGCGGCGTCGCCGCCGTCATGGACGAGACCGACTCCACCGGCGCCCACGTTGCCGACACCCTGGTGGCGGGCGCCGGCCTTTGCCATGAGGACGCGGTCCGGTTCACCGTGGAGCACGGGCCCGACGCCATGCGCTGGCTGATCGGACAGGGCGTGAGCTTTACCCTGGATGCCGACGAGCAACCCCACCTCACCCGCGAGGGCGGGCATTCACACCGGCGCATCCTGCATGCCGCCGATGCCACCGGCCGCGCCATTTCCACCACCCTGGTCGCCCGCGTCCGCGAGTGCGCCAATGTGGAGTTGCTGGAAAACCGGGTGGCGGTGGATCTCATCACCTCGCACAAGCTGGGCTTGCCGGGCGAGAACCGCGTGCTGGGCGCCTATGTGCTGCACACCGCCACCGGCGAGGTGGAAGTGTTCCGCGCCAAGTTCGTGGCCGTGGCCACCGGCGGCGCCAGCAAGGCCTACCTGTATACGAGCAACCCCGACATCGCCACCGGTGACGGCATCGCCATGGCCTGGCGCGCCGGCTGCCGCGTCGCCAACCTCGAGTTCAACCAGTTCCATCCCACCTGCCTCTACCATCCGCAGGCGAAGTCCTACCTGATCACCGAGGCCATGCGCGGCGAAGGCGCCTACCTGCGCCTGCCCAATGGCGAGCGCTTCATGCCCCGCTTCGACGAACGCGCCGAGCTCGCGCCGCGCGACATTGTCGCCCGCGCCATCGACTATGAAATGAAGCGCCTGGGGATACGCTGCGTCTATCTCGACATCACGCACAAGCCCGCCGACTTCATCACCAGCCACTTCCCCAACATCTACCAGAAGTGCCTGGAATTCGGCATCGACATTACCAAGGACCCGATCCCGGTGGTGCCGGCCGCGCATTTCACCTGCGGCGGCGTCATGGTCGACCTGCACAGCCGTACCGACATCGCCAACCTCTATGCCATCGGAGAGACATCCTTCACCGGCCTGCACGGCGCCAACCGCATGGCCTCCAACTCGCTGCTGGAGTGCTTCGTGTTTGCGATGGCGGCGGCGACGGACATCCAGGAGCGGGTGGCGACACAGCCTCTGCCGCCCGCCCTGCCCTCCTGGGACGCCTCCAAGGTGCGCAATCCCGACGAGGACGTGGTCATCCTGCATAACTGGGAGGAGCTGCGCCGCTTCATGTGGGACTACGTGGGCATCGTGCGCACCGACAAGCGCCTGACGCGCGCCCTGCGCCGCGTCGAGCTGCTGAAGAGCGAGATCCAGGAGTACTACACCCACTATTTCATCTCGACCAACCTGATCGAGCTGCGCAACCTCGTGCTGGTGGCGGAACTCATCATCCGCTGCGCGCAGCAGCGCAAGGAGTCGCGCGGCCTGCACTACACGCTGGACTATCCTGAAACGGCCGCGCTGGCGCAGGACAGTATCCTCGACCCGGAGGCCCTGGCCCAGACCCGCTAGGTCGGGCCCTGCCTGTCGGCCATGTCAGGAAGGCCTTGGCCCGCCAGTCCAGACGGACCGGATTGATCCGGCCCTTGCCTTCGCGCGTGGTTGCGCTTAAATCGGTTGCACGCGTTTTCGTCCACTCCCCTTCTCGTCCACACCAAGGGACCGCCATGAGCAACCAGATCCTGATCGGCAAGGGCGAGCTGCCCTGCTTCCTCGAAGGCCGCTACGCCAACCGCCATGGCCTCGTCGCCGGCGCCACCGGGACCGGCAAGACCGTGACCCTCCAGGTGCTGGCCGAGGGCTTCTCCGACCTTGGCGTGCCGGTCTTTCTGGCCGACATCAAGGGCGACCTCGCCGGCATCTCGCAGAAGGGCGCGGACAATCCCAAGTTTGCCGAGCGCGCCGCCAAGCTTGGCGTCACCAATTACAGCACCCAGGCCTACCCCACCGTGTTCTGGGACGTCTTCGGCGACCAGGGCCATGCGGTGCGCGCCACCGTCTCGGAAATGGGTCCTCTGCTGCTCGCTCGCCTGATGGACCTCAACGACACCCAGGAAGGCGTGCTCACCCTGCTCTTCAAGTACGCCGACGACAACGGCCTGCTCCTGCTCGACCTCAAGGACCTGCGCGCGCTGGTGTCCTTTGCCGCCGACAACACCGCCGCCCTCGGCCGCGACTACGGCAACGTCAGCAAGCCCACCCTGGGCATCCTCCAGCGCGAACTGCTGGCGCTGGAGCAGCAGGGGGCGGAGAGTTTCTTCGGCGAGCCCGCCCTCCAGCTCGAAGATTTCATGCAGACCACGCTGGAAGGCCGCGGCCACATCAACGTGCTGGCGGCCGACAAGCTCTTCCTGCAGCCCAAGCTGTATTCGACCTTCCTGCTCTGGCTGTTGTCGGAGCTGTTCGAGAACCTGCCGGAGCGTGGCGATGCCGACCTGCCGCGCATGGTGTTCTTCTTCGACGAGGCGCATCTGCTGTTCAACGACGCGCCCAAGGCGCTGCTGGAAAAGGTCGAGCAGGTGGTGCGCCTGATCCGCTCCAAGGGCGTCGGCGTGTACTTCATCACCCAGAATCCGCTCGATATTCCCGATGCCGTGCTCGGCCAGCTCGGTAATCGCGTGCAGCACGCACTGCGTGCCTTCACACCCCGCGACCAGAAGGCAGTGAAGGCCGCCGCCGACACCTTCCGCGCCAAGCCCGGCCTTGATGTCGCCACCGCCATCACCGAGCTTGGCGTGGGGGAAGCACTGATCTCCACGCTCGGCGAAGGCGGCGTGCCGAGCCCGGTGGAACGCGCCAAAGTCTGCCCGCCGCGCTCCCGTCTCGGCGCCATCACGCCCGAAGAACGCGCCGCGGTGATGCAGCGCTCGCCCTTCCGCGCCCGCTACGAAGCAGTGGCCGATCGCGAATCGGCCTATGAAATCCTGCAGGCGCGCAGCCAGCAGGCGACCGCCACCGCCCAGGCTGAAGCGCAGGCCCAGGCCGAAGCCAAGGCGGCCGCCAAGCCGGCGAAGGCCCCGGCCAGGGAGCCGGACACGGTGTGGGAAACCGCCGCCAAGAGCGCGGTGCGCGCCGCCAGCTCGGAAGTCGGCCGCAGCATTGGCCGGCAGCTGCTACGCGGTCTCCTGGGCTCGCTTTCCAAGTCGATGCGCTGAGGGCGTTGCTGCCGGGCGCGGGCGCTTGCCGCAACGCAGGCGCACGCGCAGCCGGCGAAAATCATCGGGCGCGACCGAATCAGGCCAGACCACCACGCGCTCGCACCAGCGCCGGTCCTCCGGATCGCCGGCGAACTCCATGACAACCAGGTAGCGCCAGACGCTGCTGTGCCGGAGCCGGACCATGCCGCGTCGGCGACCGTTGTCCAGCCACCACTCCTCTCCCGCCTCGCGCAGGATCACGGTGCGCTGGCGCTCCGCCCGCCACGCCAGTACGGCGGCGACCCCGATGACCAGCCCGAGGACGAGACGAATGCTCCAGTCCAGGCCGGTCTGGCCAAGGGCCAGCAGGGCCGCGCCGTGGAGGACGAGGCTGAGGGAAATAAAGATGCGGGAGGGAGAGGTGCCGAGGTCAACGCGCCAGGCGGGCGAGGATGAGTTCAACCATATGCTCCAGCTCGGGATCGGCCGGCGTGTCCTGGTGCATGAACCAGTTGAACAGGTCCATGTCCTCGCAGGCGATGAGGCGCGAGAAGATCGCCTTGTCGCCTTCGTCCAGCGCCCGATAGTGTTCGTCCATGAACGGCCCCAGGATCACGTCCAGTTCCTTGAGCCCGCGTCGGCAGTGCCACTGCAGGCGACGTTCGTCAGCGTTTAACTCGGTCATGACGGCTCATTCTCTGGGCATGAAGGGGATGGCCGGCGATTATAGGCTTGTTTTTAGCGGCCCTGCCTCCATACAGGCCTCATGTCATTCCACTTTCTGATCCCGCGCTCATGACCTCTCCCTGGACCGCCCTGCCCCTTCCCGCCACCCCGGCTCCTGGCGCCGCCCTGCTGCCGCTGCCTGGCCTGGGCCTGTTGACGCTGACCGGCCCCGAATCGTTGAAGTTCCTGCAAGGCCAGACCACCACCGATTTCCGCGAAGTCGAAAAAGGACGCGTGCTGCCGGGGGCGGTGTGCTCGCTCAAGGGCCGCGTACTGTTCAGCTTTATCGCCGTGCCCCGGGGGGAAACGGTCGCCCTCGTGATGCCCGTGGACCAGCTCGAGGCGGCGCAGGCGCATCTCGGCAAATTCGCAGTGTTTTCGAAAACCCGGCTGGACAACGTTACGGCGCAGGTCGCGCTGCTGGGCGTGACCGGCCCGCAGGCGGAGACACTGCTGGCGCTGCTTGGCCTCGGCGTACCCGCCTCCGGCACTGTCACGGAGGGCCCCGACGGGGCCTGGGCAACGCGCGTGCTGACCGATGAGCGCTATCTGGTGGCGTTGCCGGCGGCCACCCTGGCGGCACGCTGGGAGGCCCTGCGCGCCGCAGCGCCCGCAGGCCCGGAAAGCCAGTGGTGGGCGGCCGATATTCGCGCCGGTTTCGCCACGGTCTTCGCCGCCACGCGCGACCTGTTCCAGCCCCAGGAACTCAATTACCCCTCGCTGGAGGCCGTGAGCTACAACAAGGGCTGCTATACGGGACAGGAAGTGGTGGCGCGGCTGTACTTCCGCGGCAAGCTCAAGCAGCGCCTCTATCGACTCGAAGCCGACAGTCCGCAGCCCGGCAACGGCCGGGTGCTGGCCGGCGACACGCCGGTGGGGGATGTGGTGATGGCGGCGGCCGATGGCGAAGGCCTGGCCCTGCTCGCGGTGGTAAAGAACGTGGCCGCGCGCGAGGGCGGTCTGCGCTGGGGAGAAGGCGGTCCCGCCCTCGCCCTCCGTGAACTGCCCTACGCGCTGCCGGCTGAAAAAGAAGAGTAGGCCTTAAAGATCCGCCAGCGGATGCGCGCCCGTCCAGGGCGCCGCGTAGTGCTCCGCCAGCCACTCCTCGCTGACGTCGCCCAGCGTCGCCGGCTGCCACTTTGGCGCATTGTCCTTGTCCACCAGCAGGGCGCGCACGCCCTCGATGAAATCCGGATAGCGCGCGCACTGCGTGGACAGGATCAGCTCCTCGCAAAACACCTCCCTGAGCGTCATCCCGGCACCGCGCTGCCACTGGCGGTGGATAAGCGCGGCCGAAGTCGGCGAACCCTTCGCCAGCGACTTCGCCGTGCGCTCCAGCCAGGCGTCATCAGGCGCCGGCGCGGTCAGGGCGGCATACAGCGTGGCGAGGTCATCGCTGCCGGCGCGCGCATTCAGCACCGCCTCCCGCTGCGCGAGCTCCGAGCGCGCCAGCACCGGCGCCGGCAGTCCGGCCAGCAGAGCGGAGACCTGGGCGCGACGCGCGGCGGCATCCGCTGCCCAGTCCAGCGCGGCCAGTTGCGCCAGCACCTGCTCCCGTGAGGCTCCGGCCAGCGCCATGTCGGCCAGGCCAATATGCAGCGCGTCGGCGGCATTGAGGTGCACCCCCGTCATGCCGACAAAGAGGCCGAGGCGACCGGGCACACGCGCCAGGAAATAACTGCCGCCGACATCCGGATAGAGGCCGATGGTGATTTCCGGCATGGCGAGGCGCGAGGTTTCGGTGACGACGCGGTGCGAGGCCCCGCTCATGAGGCCGATGCCGCCGCCCATGACGATGCCCTGGCCCCAGACGATGACCGGCTTGGGAAACACATGGATCAGGTAGTCGAGCTTGTATTCCTCGGTGAAGAAGGCCTGCGCATAAGGATCGTCACGCCCGTTCTCGCGCACGGCGAGGCAGATGCGACGCACATCGCCGCCGGCGCAAAAGGCTTTTTCGCCAGCGCCCTGCAGGAACACCGCGACCACGCGCGCGTCATCCGCCCAGCGTCGCAGCGCGGGCAACAACAGCCCGATCATGTCGAGGCTCAGGGAGTTCAGCGAACGCTCGCTGTTGAGCGTGGCGATGGCCAGCAGACGGCCATCGGCCAGGGGACGTTCTTCCAGCAGCACTACGGGGGCATCGGTCATGGTCAGGCTCTTCGGTAATCAGTCGGGCAGGGACCAGTCGATGGCGGCCTGCCCGTGCGCTTCGAGATAGTGATTGGCTTGCGAAAAATGGTGATGGCCAAACCAGCCGCCACGGTTGGCGGACAGCGGAGACGGATGCACCGCCTTCAGCACCAGGTGGCGGGAGGTATCGATGATGCGGCCCTTGCGCTGGGCATAACTGCCCCAGAGCAGGAACACCAGGTGCTCGCGCTGCTCGTTGAGTACGCGAATGACGGCATCGGTAAAGGTTTCCCAGCCGCGGCCCTGGTGCGAGGCCGGCTGCCCCGCCTCGACGGTCAGCACGCTGTTCAGCAGGAGCACGCCTTGCTCAGCCCAGTGCGTGAGTTCGCCGTGGCGCGGCAGGGGAATGCCGATGTCGGCCTTCAGCTCCTTGAAGATGTTCTGCAGCGAGGGCGGCGGCGCCACGCCCCGACGCACGGAAAAGCAGAGCCCATGGGCTTGGCCCGGCCCGTGGTAGGGGTCCTGCCCGAGGATGACCACCTTCACCCGGGACAAGGGCGTGGTGTCGAGGGCATTGAAGATTTCAGGAGCCGGTGGGTAGAGGGACTTGCCGGCCGCTCTTTCCCGGGCCAGAAAGGCATGCAGGGCCGTCATGTAGGGCGCCTCGAATTCAGCCGCCAACGCCCGCTTCCATTCCGGGTCCAGCGGCACGCGCGACAGCGAATCGTCGTTCACGCCGGGAGCTCCGCACGGATCCTGCGCAGCAGCGCAGCCCTGACCTTGTCCGGCGTGAAATCAGGCGAGCCCAGCAGCCCCTCTGACTCAAGGCCACGCACTGTCATGTGGATGGATTTGGCGGCCAGCTCCACCTCGGAGACACCCAGATACTCGAGGAAATCCACATAGCTTTGCAGCAGGCGGCGTTCATGCTGCAGGGCAATCCCGTGAATGCGCTCGTCGGTGAGGGCGGCATACCAGAAAGCGTGCTCCAGCATGAGGTGCTGGCGATGATCCCTCACTTGCGTAAGGATGTAGTTGCAGCCCATCTCCGCCAGCGTGTTTGCGATCTCGGTTATCTGCGCCGGATCGCCGAGGGCCTCGCGAGGAAAGGCGCGAACCCACTCATTGGCGCGCGACCAGAAAGGGTCCACGAAGTTCTCGACCGTGTCGCTTGCGAAGAGCGTCAGGGCATCGGCCAGCAGGTCGTGGATGTCCTTGAAATAATAGGTCGTGGCGGACAGGGGCACCGCCGCTTCGGTGGCGACCGCGCGATGGCGGACGCCACGCACGCCATCACGCACCAGTACCCGGAGCGCGGCCCTGAGGATGGCCAGGCGGCGCTGTTCGCTGCCCTGGCGGGCGGTCTTGCGGCCCTGGAAGGCCGGAGGCGTCTCAACGGGCATAGGCTGGCCGGGTCAGTCCCTGGAAAGGGGGCAAGCATACGGGCGGGCCACGGAGGCGGCAACACGGACAAGGGACTGAAAGCGGATGCCGGGAAGAGGCGTGGGGGTGCAAATAAAAAGCCCGCGCAATGCGCGGGCTTTTTATTATGAATGGTGCGCTGGGAGGGATTCGAACCCCCGACCCTCTGTTCGTAGCGAAAGACCCACGGCGACGGTTATGCCCGAATCACCCCATAACTCAACAATTTCAACAAGTTACGGAACCGCAAAAAACCGTCTTCCGCCGCTTCTTACCGCCAAAAGTGGCACAGGGTTTGGGAAGCATTTCCGCCCTGAGGGACCATTTGGCTGACTAAAAGCCCTCCTTGAGGAGAGCCTCACTGCCAATTCCGACGCAGATCCAACGTTCACGCGGGCGATCAGCCGGATCGGAAACCCTGACGGTCGAAGCGCCATCGTAACCGCAGTCAGCGCAGACGTCACGCTACCTCACCGCCAGCCATTCCAATGCCCAAAGGCGACACTCCGTCTGCCTGCCGGACTCTCCATCCAGCGAAGGTTTCCCATCCATGGGAAGCCCGGCTGTCGCCCCGACATGCACCGCAAAAGGCGATTCGTCTCCCGCCTACTCCTTCCGAATGTTTCGAAGCCGCGCCTCCAGTTCGCGAATTTGAGCCTGGAGGCATTCTTCCTCGACCTCCTGATTCAGCGCCTCGGCACCGCGCTCTAGATCCAGCCACACCGGCTCTCCTCTCGGACAAATCACGTGCATCGAAGCACCGAGGCTCTCCGCCCTTGTCCTCAGGGCATCAGCCAGGGCGGCTCGCTGCTCATCCCCCCCATGCTGAAGGAATACAGTGCGGCCAACCGGGCTTACCACTCCCTTCCATTGCGAGAACGCCCACTGCACCAGACCCGCCTGATCCGCATGCGCCGAGTACCCGGACAGCATGCCGATGTCGGCGGCAACGTCTGCCACAGGCAGCCGCTCAAGGCCAGCGGACGTCTGCCACTGTAGATCACCCCTATGCAGCCGTCGCTCGGCGGGGGGCAACTGCCCTAGCGCCAGGAGCTGCCCGCCGATAGAGGCCGGCGAACAGTAGCCGGCAAATGCGACGCTGTTCCGGGCATCCCTGAGCAGACGCGGCAGCCAAGACGCGGCCGGACCACCCTCCCCGGTCCCCGAGCCCATGACTAAGACCGCCGGCCCCGCAAACTCCGTCTCGAAGAGCGCCGCTCGATCCTTCACTGGTGTAACCCGGGAACGCCAGGCACGCCCGACAGAATTAAGGGCTTCCGGAGTGGCGACCGGCGCATCGATGGAGAGCCCCAGCGCCTCCGCCGCGAGGCGTCTTGCACAGGCCAAATGCTCCGGATCCTTGCCGTCCAGCCCAAACCATGCACACATCTGCTTGCCCATCCACAGCGGGCGAACCTTGTTCTTGCCGCTCAGCGCCGTCCGGTCCATGGCCCGGACCACAATCTCATTGATCCTGGCCGCCGCAGGCGAGTCGAGCAGGAGCCGGACATCGGCATACCGCTCGGGGTCCTCGGCCACGATCCAGTGCAGGTCAAAAAGGACATCCTGCGTCCGACCCAGCGCAAAGGCGGGGATAGCAAGGACGCCACCGCGCTCAATGGTGCGATCCAGCCGCTTCCGGAGTCGTGACCGCCGCTGCTCAGGCAAGACATCCTCGATCGACCGGACAACACCCCCATACGTAGACTCAAGGACAGCGAAGTCGCAGCGCTCCACGTCCATGCGGTGTCGAATATAAGGCAGGGTTTCGGCGTCTTCGGCATTGGGTCCGAGGTCGCCGGAGAAGACGATGCTCTTCTGGCCCTCCCCCTTGGGCCCCCAGTAGATCGCAACCGACGTCGCCCCAATGACGTGACCCGAACGGGAAAAGCGCAGGAACAGATCCCGGGCCACCGGATGATGCCGCCCGAACAGTGGCGCGGAGGCCGGCTCCTTCCAGCAAATGGCCTCGACGTCCCGCTTGGAAAACTTGGCCTCCGGAAACCGGGCGGCATCCTGAAGCAGGACGCGGGCGACCTCCTGTGTCTCCCGGGTCGCGTACACCGGCCCCTGAAACCCGCGCCGGAACAGCACAGGCAACAGCCCCGAATGGTCCATGTGCGCATGGGTCAGGACGACAAAGTCCAGCTCTGCGGGCTCGAAGGGCCAATCACAGGCATTCCATTCTGCGGCCGAGTGCTCGCCCTGCTGCATTCCACAGTCCACCAGAAAGCTCCAGCCACGGGCGCGATCCCGCATCCAGCAGCACGACCCAGTGACCTTTCCCAAAGGACCCAAAAACATGATTTCCATCGTCTAACCCCTGCCAGAAGTGAATTTGCAGGACCGACGGTAGGGGCTCAGACTTTCATAATCAACCGACCATGCACTACACTGCATCGGTGCGTTTTTATTGCACAATCCCTTTCATCCGGACCAAAGACAAATGCCTAAACTCCTTGATATTCATAAGAAAAAGAGAGGCTTTTCGTCCGACAGAAAGTTGGCGACAGCACTACTGGACAAGCACGGAGACCTGAACTGGGGAACAAAGCAGGCACCCTCACTTGCAGTAAGGCTGGGTCTCATCAACAAGGGCGCCACGGACTGGTGGCACAATCGCCCAGACTTGGCGAAGGCACTAGCAGACCTACTCGACACCAGCCCTGAGGATCTGGGCATCCACCCTCAAGAAGCGGGCGACTTCCATCGCTTTCCAGAGTTCCCGGAGCTCGCGCCACTGGACCTTGCCCGGGAGCTGCCGTGCGACCTGGGACGCCCCGTCAGTCGGCGCGACGGCAACCTAGGTGAGGAGTTCGAGCCGTGGCTTGGCCAAGGGCCGGCAAGCATTACGGTCAAGCAGCCCGCTTCCGGAGTGCACTGGCTGCACTTCCCCCCCGGTCGTGGGGCCGACCTTTTCTGGGCCCATCTTCACCGCCACAGCAAGTATGAGTCCCGCCGCGCCAATACCATCCACGATGCCCACGAACTGCTGATGAGCCCTCGGCACCTGATTCTGCGCATCGACGCGGATGGCGGGGATCCGGACTTGCATACCTTGGCAGCCATGCACCCGGACATGGCGCTACTCATTGTGGCGCCGCATGCCGCCCCGTTACGCCCCAACCCTGGCAGCATCCAGACGCTCTACCTCTGGGAACGCTTCAACGGCCCGCTGGACGCGCGGCGAGAATTCGACCTGACAACGGATCCCTTCGAGCAGATAAGGTCATTCGAGTGGCGCCTGCATCCAGACTGGATCACGAGGCTTGTTACCTGGATCGAGAAGAGAGCCAACGCGCATCAGACCGAAACCCTCTTCACAGCCGAAGAAATTCTGCGCTGGCTTGAGAAATTCCCTTACCTGAAGCGGCAGATCAGGGGGCCGGGCGATATCCTCCACTTGAGCAGCCTTCTTCACAGCGTGCCCTCCAGCAAGTGGCCTAAGGCGACAAATCGGGAGGCCGGAAGAAAGTTGCTCCAACACATCCTGCCTACGTCAACTGGCATCCAGAACGACTATCGTGAGCTCTCAATCGCCGCCTGGAGAAGTGAAACGGCAGAATGGGGAGCACCACTGCCGCAGGAGTCGTGGGAGCAGCTCGCCAAGGCCCATTCAGACTCTGCTACCGAAAAGCTCAATGCACTAGTTGATGCCGATGACCGTGCCACCCGCGTAAAGCTGGCAGGTCAGCTCAAGCGCTCACCATCCCGCCTCAACTTAGCCCGACTGACAGAGCAGAAAATGCTGCTCACTGAAGCGGTCGAAACATACTCACTCCGCCCGCGGTTCATGCCATGGCTACTGGCGCGAGACCACGTAATCGAGTGCATGACACACCAGGAACTGGAGTCATGGGCGCCTCAATGCTTCGATCCCAAGCGACGCATTGTGGTGGATGCAGCATTGGACGCTCTCACGCTTGACCAGCTTCTACCGATTGGCGAAAGACTTCCGGCATCACTAGCCGGAAACGCGGCAGCCATAGCGGCAGCAGAGGCCCTCTTTTACACAATCGGACGCCGGATTCAAAAGGAGACTGAAATCCCACCAGCACTCCTCACCCTTGCACCGCGCGTGCTAAATCAACTTGATATGGACAATGCGCTTGGACTGCCGGGGCCCTGGTCGAGGGATATCAGAGAAAAAGACGCGCAGATCGAATGGATCGCCACCTGCTGGGAGTGGAGCCTTTCACCCCGCCCCGAGAACCTTCCTGCTCGCTTTCAAAGCTCCTGGCTATTCCCAGGATGGGCAAATGATCTGGACGAAGCAGATGACTGGGAATCCATCGAGTCGCTTGTTGAAAAAAAGCGCGACGTCATGGAGGCCATCCTGAAACCACGCCTCCAACCCAACCTCCAACCAATCCTCCAGCGAGCGGAGGCTCTGACCGGCATTCTGGCCAAACCGCCAACTTTCCCTCCCGCGCCACTCAAGCCATTTCTAATCATAGCGGGTGCAAAGGGACGCTGGCATATCGAGCCCGAGTGGTGGAAGGCAGTGTTCGATTCCGACTGGATAGAGAACCTGGTCAGCGACAAGGTTAACCAGATAGCAGAGGAGCGGATACCTGCCCTTCTGGGTGCAATGCTGGACTACGTAGCCGCAACCTATACGAAGTCGAGGGACATAAGCACGCACTTCATGCTGTCACCTCTTAGGACCGCAATCCTTCGCCGTCTTCCTCCCGAATCCTTGGCTCACGCCTTCTCCAAGGAGCAGTTACAGATCCTACTTAGCTTGCCAGAAGCCCTCCCGCCCGCCCTAAGAGGGCAGGCTCTTGAGCTCATGCTTTCATCGAACAACTACGCAGACGCCGACTTTGAGAAGCTGATCTTCCTGACTGAGGAAGGAGATGCCCAACGTCTGCTTCGTTGCCTTGATACAGCCTACTGGAAAGCGGCTGCACAGCGCATTTGGCAACTGATGCCTCATCAGGCCAAGTTCACCCTGAGTAATGCGTCGAATGAGAATCCGACAACTATCCATGCACTGCTAATAACATGCCCCGACCTTTCTTACAGCCTTCCGCTGATATGCGAGCATCGCAACATTTTCCAGAATAAGGAACTACAGGCTTGGGCCCGGGAACGACTTCCCAGCGCAGGACTCCACAGCCAAGAACTTATGCGGCTTTTGATTCCGAGGTGAGCGAGTGAGGCCAAAAGGCGACTGACCGCCGCT
Organism: Moraxellaceae bacterium; assembly: GCA_020697295.1. GTDB lineage: Bacteria > Pseudomonadota > Gammaproteobacteria > Pseudomonadales > Moraxellaceae > UBA2031. The sequence continues at coordinate 14,698 of JAJFBF010000042.1, forward strand.
TCTTGCCAAGGATTGAATGGGGCGATTAGCCGTACCCGGGTCGTATGGGCGAAAACTTCACTTCTGGCGAAAGTGTTTTTCTGGGGGATTACAAGCGCTCTGATCCGGCCCGAGGAGATGTCAGTTGACAACCTAGAGATTCGTGAGAGCCTGATCCTATGTCCCAACCATAACGGCAACGCTGCATGAATTTCGCGACTCTTGAGAGGAAGCTCCTCCAGGCCGGACTCTATCGACTCGACAGCCATACCAGCAACGACATGCTACTCGGCCGACGGATTCCGTTTCGCCAGGTGCGCGGCATTCTGCGCGCGCAATTCCTCCGTCTGGGCGCCCGCAAGGACGAGGACCTCAGCCTGGTCTATTCCCGCCAGAACAACCTGGTGAGCCTGATCCTGCTGGAATCCGGGAGCGTCCTGGAGTTCGAGGGGCCCCAGGTCGCCCCGGCGCTGTGGCACCTCGGCATCGACCTCAATGGAGCGGACGCTGATTGATAGCCGGTATCAGAAAGGTGGCAGCTGCCCACCTCCCTCCGCGACGCATGCCGTCGTCGCCCACAGGGAAAATGCCTTTTGAACAGGCGACCCGGGCGGAATGCACGGACCGCCCCGAAGGGCGCTCCCGGCGAGCGGCGGCACCGGCCGGCCCCGCACAACGTTCGCCCCCGCTACCCCTTTGATCGACGCATCGACGAGGAATACCCCATGAGTCATGACGAGGACTCCCCCCACCGTCGGCAAGCGGCCGTCGCCCACGCCCTCGCCTCCCTCGCTCTGGAGGGCCGGCGCGCCCCGCCGGAACTGCGGGGCAGGCTGGAGGCGTATGCTGCCGGCGAGGTGGCCGCAGACACTCTGGTGGAGGAGGTCCTCCAGCGCCACCAGCGCAAGGATCCGTTCCTGATGCCCCTCATCCAAGAGGGCGCGCTGCCGGTGGGCACGCTCCTGACCTGTCCAGTCGCGGGCGTCACCGGCCACGTCACGGCCGACGGCCTGTCCGTAGAGGGGGAGGTCTTCACCGATCCCACGACCGCCATGGGTCGGGTGACGGGCAACACCCCGCCGGCGGACGCCGGCTGGGAGTTCTGGAAACTGGACGATCCGGAACGCGGGTTCACCAAACCCCTCGAGCATGTGCGCGTCGTCCATGCCAGCCAGCCTGCCGCGGCCACGCCCCGGACCAGCGACTCGCATCCGCTCCGGATCCATCCCCTGGCGGTGCCGGGACTGGTGGGCGAGATCGGCCTGACATTCTGCCCGGGGAAGAAGTCGGACTCCCTCTATGGCGGCCGCTGGGAGCGCGACCTGGACAAGGACCTCGCGGTGATTCGTCAGTGGGGCACCACCGCGGTCGTGACCGTAATGGAGCGCCACGAGTTCGGGCTATTGGGGGTTCCTGAGTTTCCGGAGGTGATGGCTCGCGAACCCCTCCAGTGGCATCTGCTGCGCATACGAGACTCGGATGTTCCCGCCCCCGACTTCGAGGACGCCTGGCCAGCCGTCAGCACCGAGCTGCAGTCGAGGCTGCGGCGGGGTGAGCGGATCGTGATCCACTGCCGAGGAGGACTGGGACGAACCGGCCTGGTGGCCGCCCGGCTCCTGATCGAGCTGGGAGTACCAGCAAAGGACGCAGTACAGCGGATTCGGGACTGCAGGCCAGGCGCGATTGAGACCTGGGAGCAGCGTATGTATCTTTTAGACCTCCCAATAGTCAATCGATGAGACATATGCCCTGCGCACCTCAATTCATAACACCAGCTCTGCCAGCGCGCGTTGCTGCCTGCGGTTCAATCCGTAAAAACCACAGTAGTGGGTAAAAGGACCGCATCCTCGCCCGGTCAAAGTTTGGTAAGCGTCAACATCGCTGGACACAATGAAGATTGCGAAGCAGTATTGAAGGGCGAATTGGCGCAGCACAGCAGAAAGGAAGGCAAGGAAAAATGAGATTCATACGACAGCTCATCCGCCTTGTCTTCACCATAGCATTGCTGATTGTGTGCCTTTACACCGTGAATTCCCTGGTAATCGCGGCATTCATTGCAAATGGCACTTTGACGCCGGGCAACCCAATGTGGGTGGACGTGGATACTCCGACCATCTTGGAGGCGCTGACAGCAGCTGGGCTAGGGGCAGTAATGACAGCATTATTTGCATATGGGCGACACAAACTCAGCGTCTCGGCACAAAAGTATCAGGACCACACATCCTGACTAGAGGCGCTCACAGAGGATTGATCTTCAACTGTCGCCATCACGCTACGATGGAAAGCCCTGCCGACCATCCCCCCTCAATTTTCCGCCACTGCCAGAATATTCCAGGTAGACATCGTTAAACTTTATTCCCAGTCTTCGTCAAAATATGCGCCACATCTTGGGCAGATGACGTGAGTGACCTGATCGGCAACGGTTTGGTGGTAGGTCCAGCGCGTTCCATTCTTGAATAGATGATGCCCACACGCGTAGCAGTGCGTCCTGCCAGTCCGAACACAGCATCGTCCACATGTAAAGATCCAGTGCGTCCCCCCCCCTTTGGTCGTCCTTGCGTGGACGGATGAGGGGGCATGCCGTTCACCGCACCCGATACAGAAGCTATTGGATACCCAGCCAGGCTCGATCCCACTGTCGTCATCACTCTGCACTGGCTCGGGAAATACCCCCTGAAACACCATCGCCAGTAAGCGCTTTAAATGTAGTACTGAGCGGTCTCCAGAAGTCGACACACCTACTTGTATCCACCCCTTTTCATGGGCAACTTCCTCAGCGCCGTAATCGCAGTGAAAGCCCCAGTCAAGCGGCGATCTTGGCGGACGCATCGTGAACTCACAGGGCTGCAATATAAATACCCTGCCATTATCTAGCGCCTTGTCATAGCCCTTCACTTTGACTAGCTCATCTAGCATGCTTTGCAAGCCAGCCTGCGACAACGAACTCCTAAATTTTGCATCCATTACAATGCCGCCACGAAGATCATTCTCACAGAACGGAAAATCATTCGATTGGCTACTCGTAGAGAATACCTCCAAAACAAAGTCAGGCCGCCGTCCATTCGGCATTTCAGCCTGAACCGTCAATATCGCCTTCATCTCAACATCTAGGCGAGTAAACTCGAACCTGACATTTCTTGAACGCCCAAGTGATGCCTCAACTATTCTTTCCTCCCAGCCATCTTCCGTGTCAAATCGAAAATCCCTTATGAGAATCATGAATATCTTTATCAGACACCACTTTTCATATATATCGCTAACATGAAGAATTCCAACACTACTAATTTCCTCAAGATTCTCAATATTCATTCCACCGCGATTAAAGATTCCTTCGATCTTTTTAAATGCCGACAAACATGCCGCATATTCAGGATTTGAAACAAATCTGACCCCAGTCGGAAATTTGGAGCTAGACATAACTCCAATTACCTCAAGATCCGCGTCACTTCTTGAAAGTCGTCCTGAAAATACGCCAATCTTATCAAGAGCAGATGCAATTCCTTCCTTTCGTCTTCTAGCCTGCTTCTCGCGCTGCTCAGCTGTTAGCGCCTCCTGCTTAAGCTCTTGACGCTCACTACTGGAAATCGGCGAACGCCATCCGTTCTGCTCAAGAAACGCTCTCTTTTCCCGCCTCTTCTTAATAACATCTGTCTGCGGCTTGATCGCCACCACCGATGAAAACATTAATTTAAGGTATTCCTTTCTGCTTGCTGTCGCTCCCTGAATAGAAGAAGCCAATCCAGTTATTGTGAACTGCTTGCAAAAATGATGTGCTCGATAGATCAGCTCGAAGGCATCCTTTGGCAACTCAACATATCTGTAATCAACTTTACTAACCCTGCTTTGTACCAAGCCCTGTTGGGGCTCGTAGTAAAAAGCTAGGTGGTCGAAATAGCGCGCTTTTAATCGAAGAGGAAAGGAGCGATCACGTGCTCCGCCGTCCTCATTAGTCGATTGTCCGCTATAGCTGACAACAGCAGCGAGCCTTTCGTTCAGGTCTGCCGTTTGTTGATCAAACACGTCCGGATCGACAGGCCTTTCTGTCATTTCGCGGTTGCTCCGCGCGGTCTTAGCCTCCAGCTCAGCCAATCTCCCCAGAAACCCAATCTGCCGCGACGCAGCCATAACATAGGCATTCGCCCATGTGCAGCAAACACCTATCATGTGCCGCAAATAGCGGTTCTCAGCCGTATCGGCTGACTCAGTGAACGACCGCCCTATTAGGCGCCTCGCAGAGGAGTTTCGCATGTAGCTCGGAAAGGTCGTCGCACCTGGGCGCAACCTCTCAACTGGTTGCGGAGCCAAAACCTCTCGAATGTTAACAGCAGGGGATTCAAGGACGCGCTCTAGTGCTGAGGCGAACTGACTTAGTGCCGTCAAGAATTCCGAAGAAGCGCCGATGCCACGCCCGGATGCCGTCGCAGCAGCGGCGTCATTCAAGATCATCCAGAGCAAATCGCCTCGGAAGTCATCGACGTATGCCTGGATATCTGCTTTGCCGTAAGCTGATAGACGATTGTCGATTCTCAGCCAAGTATCGCCTATGCGCACCTTGTACAATCCGGGGCTGCGCTGAAGCTCCGTGACATGCCGCTTTTGAAGGAGATCCCAGCCATCAGACCGTACCCACCAGGTTCCACTGCCGTCAACAGACACTTGCATCATGGGCATTTCTTGACCGGATGCCGAAACAAATGTCGGAGCGCTAGCACTCTCTCGCCCAGAGAGAAATCGAACTCCCACCCAGGGATGAAAGTCATTGAAAATGGCCGTCTCTACAAGGTAGCCACCGTCAGCACAGAGCTCAACCTCAAGTGAGCTTGGTGCGACCTCAACCTTTCTGGCTACGCCCTCCGCCTGCCACTCAATCAACAGGTAACGAACCTCTACTTCGGACGACATCACCGCGCCCAGAAGTTGGCTATGCCATTATTGCCTTCAGCCCGTGCGATTAGCTCATCCAATGAATCGACTGCGGACTCCGTGACTTTTCCCGCATCCAAATCCGCCAACGCCAACGCCAGCGCATCCCTGAGGCCAATCAGCACATCGCGCCGCTTTTCTCCTCTACTAGTGGTCTTCTCCACATCAAGGATAATCTTTGGCAGAATTTTCTGTACTGCGACATTATTCAGAGCGACCGCCTCTGAAAAACCTGCCTTTTCACCTTTAAGGATGTAATTCAGGGACTGCCGTATCGCACGCAGGCCAAACTCAATGCCGAGTGGATCCAGATGGTTCCTGGCCAGATCAACCAGTAGCCTTACTCGAGGATCCCCTTGATCAAATATCGGATACTCAGCACGCACGCCCACTTCGGCTGGCCGCATATTCATGGGCAACTCCAGGTCAAGCTCGAAGTCCTCCACCTCCTCTTCAACTGCATCCCAGTCCACTAGCACTGGATTGCGGAAGCGCATGACGTGTGCACGGTCAAGGACCTTCGGCGAAAGGTAATGTGTGGTTTCATCCACATTGATGGCGCCGATGATCCAGACATTCGAGGGGAAGCGAAATCCAGATGGAATATCCAGCAAACCGGAGAGGGAACGCCGAAGTTTCGCATGATGATTGAGCAGGGAATCCGCTTCCTGGAAGCCGGCCAAGCTTCGAAGCTCGCGATTGGATTCGTCATTCTTGAGAATATCGGTGAATGACGCGTCGTCAGAAAGGCCGGTTCGCTTCCTGGCCTCTTCCTCGAGCATAAGGAAGATACCATTTTCAACAACAGCCTGGCTCTCTTCCGACGCCGAGTACAGATGTATCCAGGGCGCGTCGCCTCGGCTTTCCAGCAAACTCAGGAAGTCGGCAAAGTAGTATTCGACGCGCGCCAAGTTCATTTCGTCGAGGCAGATGAAGTGTGGAATCTCTGGCTCACGCGACGCTTCTAGCAGGGCAAGCAGAAACTGCGAGGGATGGTAGCGTCGCTCTATGGGATTGTAATAGCCCAGCAGGTCCTCCGACCCAGTCCAGTTCGGCTTCACCGGCACAACTGCACAACGCCCGCCGATAGCGGATGCCACTGACTTCACTAGACTGGTTTTCCCGGATCCAGAGTCTCCCGCCAGAACGATCAGGTCGTTGGTGCCCAGCAATGTGATGAAATTCAGCAGCTGCGCCTTAGTGTAGCGGATGCCTTTTCGCCACAGATGCGCTTGAATGTACGATGCAAGCCGCTGAAGGCTCCCATCCAGCGCCTCCTGAAATCGATGCCCTGACCTTACATCTGCCTTTTCTAGCGGAGGAAATACCTTAGCCAAGTCAGCCCGGTCAATCAGTCTGAGAGCGACCATTCGGTCTCCCTTTTCCTTAAGAAAGGCCTCTAACTCCCGAAATCCAGATTCCAATGCAGTGCTCCTTTCTAGATACTCTGCCTCGAGAGCCGCAATACGGTCTCTTTGCTGATCGATCTCAGAGTTGGTTCGCTCATACTCTTCCTCAAGCGCCGTCTTCTCTTGCTTAGCTAGATCGACAGCCCTCTTTGCAGCAATCAGATCATCCTTGGCATCAGAAGTATCTCGACGCACCTTATCCAATATTGCATCACGGACTTTTTCCAGTATCAGTGGCAACTTTTCGGACTGGATATTCTGAACTTTCCACCAGTCATCAGGAATATGGCTTAGTGGCTCTAGAGTTCCTGCACGAACCATGCAGGCAAACGGATCGCCTTTCTTTTTCCGCTCGCTCAGCGGAGAAAAGTCCAACTCAGCAGTGAAGAATGTTTCACTCCCCCAGAGACTCTGAGGGCGAACCAACTCGGACGGAGGAACAAAAGCTGAGCAGCGCCTTCCGGAATTTTCTAACGGATGAACCAACTTATCGCCCGTCTCGGCGTGATGGAGATCCACGAGAATGCCAAAATTCTTTCCTTCTACCCTTTGCAGCCGTCCAATTATCTTTATGTGCAAGGGATCGCTCTGGCGCCATATTTTAGCCAGATATCTCCTAAGATCTGGTTCCGACCACTCGATCGATGGCGAATCCGGTGGAGCGTCTTTACCGCTTTCTGCGAAATCCGCCGCCTGTTGCTCGGTCTCTATTGCCACATAATCACCCACTAGCAGATAGTCATTTGGCTTCGACGAAGCCTATCCTATGCAAAAGACAAGTGGACACGACCAAAGGATGCCTGGCCTTGCGCCCACAGGCCGGCAGACCTACCGCTCACCATATAATTCATCGTATAAATTGGGCCGCTGAATTGTTGCTTGGTATTCCGTTACATTCTCACCGTAATAGTAAAGAAGATTTCCGTACATTACGGAAAGAACTTCAGCAATAAACCTGAACTGCAGTTCCGGCGTTCTAATAGAGATCAGGATAAGCGCCAACTGCTTGACCCACTCTTCCTCGCGCGGTGGGTATGCGGCTAAATCTCGATCGAAGAAAGCGCCATTGCCGTCTAACGTATCCTCAACCAATCCGCCAATGTTTTCGCTCGCTGCAAGCAGCCCGAAGAACCCAGGAACCGTTACAGGGAGTTGCCGATGGATCCGGTAGAACGAAACCACCAGTTCATGTAACCGCGCCTCTACTTCGTCTTTCTCAAAAATGTAATTAACGAAAGAATCAGCCATCCGGTCATCACATATCAAAGCTTCCGGCGAATTGACATTTCTGCGGTGCTTTTCTTGGCTTTTATGCTGTAGCAGATGAATATGCTCATGGGAAATAGTCGGCGCATCGCTTCTCTTCAGATGGCGTCCAGATCTAATTATTATTCTTGACTCATATTTCTTAACGGGCACAAATAGACCCAATACCGTATATCTATTTCGCCCTTTTCGAATGTCGCCAATCACCATCTTTATGAAGAGAAATCCATAAACCATCGATGAAAATATTACCCTCAGCAATATTGATTCACGCGTGAACGCTCGAATTTCTCGACTTAATTCCAATATGCTTTCGACATCAATTTGCGCCCTCATGTCAGTTGACAACGACTCGATGTCATCGGCGTCAATTGCTTCCCATACTGACCTAATCAGCTGTATGTCTTGATACGCCTCACCAATCCCACGAACCCGAATAATGCTGAACCTTCCGCTCAAATTTTGGCAACGCAGCGGCAATGGCGGAAATTCTCCAAAGTCCTCCCCAAGCTGCGCCTCGGAAGTTTTGTCTTCGACCGAATAGACGCGTCTAAACAGGAGCGCGAGCAATCTTATTAGGATAGATTGTCTCTTTACGGAGTTTCTGCCATTCATTATTGACGACCTGTTAAAAATATTTACTTCTACTTCAACAACATATTGCGAATCTCCAGAGGTATTTGAAAGCTCTAAATACCTGACAAACTAGCAATAATCTTCGCTTTTCACATCCATGCCTCACACAGTACCTCCGCCTGCTGAAGCACCAACTGCGCCGCCTCCTCCTGCCGATCCGGCGGATACTTGTACTTGCGCAGGATCCGCTTCACCAACAGCCGCAATTTGGCTCTGACGCTGTCCCGGTTATTCCAGTCCACCGTGACGTTTTCCCTCAGGCTCTTGGTCAGCTCATGCGCAATCTTCGCCAGGATCTCATCCCCCAGCTCCCGCACTGACGCCTCGTTCATGGCCAGCGCGTCATAGAAGGCCCACTCGTCCCCATTCAGGCCAAGCGCCTCGCCTCGGTGCGCGGCTTCCTTGAACTTCTTGGCCATCTCGATCAGCTCCTCAATGACCTGGGCGGTCTCGATGGAGCGATTCTGATAACGGGTGATGACGTTGCTCAGCAGCTCAGAGAACTTCTTCTCCTGCACGATATTGGTGCTGAAGCGGGTCTTGATCTCGCCCTGGAGCAGGCGCTCCAGGAGTTCGACCGCCAGGTTGCGCTCGGGCAGGTTGCGGACCTCGGCCAGGAACTCCTCGTCCAGCAGGCCGATATTGGGCTTATCGAGGCCCACGGCCTCGAAGATGTCCACGACCTCCTCAGAGACGACAGCGCGGCCGATGATCTGGCGGATGGCGTGCTCGCGCTTTTCGTCATCCAGCTTCTGCTGGCTGATCTCGCGCTTGGTGAGGAGGACCTTGATGGCCTGGAAGAAGGCCACCTCCTCGCGCACGGCCTTGGCGGCCTCCAGGGTGCAGCAGAGGGTGAAGGCCTTGCTCATGGCCAGGGCGGTATCGGCAAAGCGCTTCTTGCCGTCTTTCTCACCCAGCACATGGTTGGCGGCGCCTGCCAATAGCTTGTGGCCGCCGGTGAGGTACTCGCTGTAGTCGTAGCCGTGCAGCAGGCCGCGCAGGATGTCGAGCTTTTCCTCAAGTACGGCATAGGCCTCGGCAGCGTCCACCGTGGGTTTACCGCGGCCCTTGCTGGCCGTGTACTCCTTGAGGGCGGCCTTGAGTTCGTTGGCGATGCCGATGTAGTCCACCACCAGGCCACCCTGCTTGTCCTTGAAGACGCGGTTCACGCGGGCAATGGCCTGCATGAGGTTATGGCCCTTCATGGGCTTGTCCACGTACAGGGTATGCACGCAGGGGGCATCGAAGCCGGTCAGCCACATGTCGCGGACGATGACCAGCTTGAGCGGGTCGGCCGGGTCCTTGAAACGCTTTTCCAGGCGTTTCTTCTGCTGGTGGTTGTACAGGTGCGGCTGCAGGAAGGCCTTGTCGGAGGCGGAGCCGGTCATGACGATCTTGACCAGACCCTTCTCGGGGTCGGGTTCATGCCAGTCCGGGCGCAGGGCAACTATCTCGTTGTAGAGGTGGACGCAGATCTCTCGGCTCATGGCCACGACCATGGCCTTGCCATCCTGGGCCTGGTTGCGCTCCTCGAAGTGGGCGACCAGGTCGGCGGCGACGGCTTTAATGCGCGGCTCGGCGCCGACGATCTTTTCCAGTGCCGCCCAGCGCGACTTGAGGCGGGACTGCTGGGACTCCTCATCGTCCTCGGCCAGCTCATCAACCTCGGCGTCGATCTCGGGCAGTTCCTCCTCCTTCAGCGACAGCTTGGCCAGGCGGGACTCGTAGTAGATGGGCACGGTGGCGCCGTCTTCCTTGGCCTGCTGCATGTCGTAGACATGGATGTAGTCGCCAAAGACGGAGCGGGTGTCGCGGTCCTCGCTGGAGACCGGGGTGCCGGTAAAGGCCACGAAGGTGGCGTTGGGCAGGGCGTCGCGCAAGTGCTGGGCGTAGCCAACCTGGTAGCGGGACGCGACCTCCCCTACCCCGCTCTCGCGGGTCTTGAGGGCGGCGGCAAAGCCGTACTGGGTGCGGTGGGCCTCGTCGGCGATGACCACGATGTTGTGGCGGTCCGATAGGACCGGGAAGCTGTCCTCGTCCTCGCCCGGCATGAACTTCTGGATGGTCGAGAAAATGATGCCGCCGCTGGGGCGGTTAGCCAGCTTGGTGCGCAGCTCGCCGCGGTTGTCGATCTGTGCGGGCTGTTCGCGCAGCAGGTCCTGGGACAGGGAAAACACGCCGAACAGCTGGCCGTCCAGGTCGTTGCGGTCGGTGATGACCACGATGGTGGGGTTCTCCATCGCGGCCTCCTGCATCACGCGGGCGGCGAAGCAGGTCATGGTGATGCTCTTGCCGGAGCCCTGGGTGTGCCAGACCACCCCGCCCTTTTGGCTGCCGCCCGGGCGGGAAGCCGTGACCACATTGGCGATGGCCGAGCGCACGGCATGGAACTGGTGGTAGCCGGCGATTTTCTTGACCAGGGTGCCGTCGTCCTCGAAAAGGACAAAGTAGCGCAGGAAGTCGAGCAACAGCGCCGGCGCCAGGGCGCCCCGAATCAGGGTCTCCAGCTCGTTGAAGGCGCCGAGCGGATCGACCGCCTCGCCATCGATGGTGCGCCAGCGCTGGAAGCGCTCGGCATTGGCCGACAGGGAGCCGAGCTTGGCCTCGGTGCCGTCGGAGATGACCAGGATCTCGTTGTAGTGGAAAACGTCGGGAATCTGGTCCTTGTAGGTCTGGAGCTGGTCGAAGGCCTTCCAAATATCCGCATTGACGTCGGCCGGGTTTTTGAGCTCGATCAGCACCAGCGGCAGGCCGTTCACGAACAGGATGATGTCGGGGCGACGGGTGTGCTTGGGGCCCTTGATGCTGAACTGGTTGATGGCCAACCATTCGTTGGCGCCGACGTCGGCCCAATCAATCAGGCGGGCAAAGTCGCCGCGGGTGTCGCCGTCCTTCTGGTACTGCACCGGGACACCGTTGACCAGGAGCTTGTGGAAGGCGCGGTTGGCAGCGAGCTGGGAGGGAATGCCGAGGTCCACGACCTGCTTGAGGGCGTCCTCGCGGGCGGCCTCAGGAATGCCGGGATTGAGGCGGGCCAGGGCGTCGCGCAGGCGGCCGATCAGGACGACTTCCCGGTAGCCGGGACGCTCAGGGTGGTCACCGTCAGTGGCGATATCGGGGCCGTAGACATGCGTATATCCCAGCTCTGCCAGCCAGCCGAGGGCCTCCTGCTCCAGTTGGTCTTCCGTCATCCCCTGATCCTTGTCTTCTGATTCTTTTAGCTAATCGTCACTTATCGCTAATGGGGCGACCTAATACAACTGTCGCGTTTGGCGAAGCCAGGGCACTGCTATGTGCGAAATTCAGGCGGGAGGCTCTTGACCATCTGCCGATCGCCCCTCTCTCCACTCGACGGAGCCAAGTGCAATTTTTCCGTCCGACTGCACTAAACGCCCATAAGAGAGAAGCGCCTTCAGGCGCTCTTCAAGCATCCCAGCAATTTTGGCCGTTGCGCGACCAAAGCCCACGAGAGCCAAGGCCCCGGAAATGGCATCATCGCGCTCCATTGAAAAGCCCAGCGTGACCGTCTCGACAAGAGCCAGATCCAGCTCCTCTATCGGCACCAGCTCTATCTTGCGCTCGCTAGCATCAAGCAGGGAGCGATCCCGGATACGAACGCTTGTGTCCGCCAGGGAATAGACAAATCCTCTGCGATGCCGGAACAACTGCATCTTTTTACCCAGACGGACCGCCTCCTCGACAGCCAACGTAATTCGGGAGCCGGCTCGGTTGACCCCGAATGCCTCCATCAGCCGCCGGGTTACCTCGCTGACGTGTACAGGAGACTCGACCTCAGCAACTGCCTTGATCATCTGAGCAAGACTCTCTGGTGACGCCTGGTGGAGCTGAATGGTCGAATCCAAAACCGGGGACAGACGCGCCTTCACATAGGGACGGCTCGAGGTTGGGATAGCCTCGTCCGCCGGACGCCCCCGAACGATTTCATGAGCCGGCTCGGGCACCACCACGGGGACAATAGCGTCCTTGCGTGCTGCAATC
>JAJFBF010000043.1 GCA_020697295.1 Moraxellaceae bacterium
CTGCAGCGACTGGCCCGCGCACATGCGACGGCGCAGGGGGCGGCGGGAGCTGAAGCCCGCGACCGGATTCGTCGCCTGCAGGGCGTCCTGCACTGGAATATCCGCACCGGCTATGACCAGCGCCTGACCGACGCCTGGGTTCATCTGCGCGAGCTGGATGCCGATGTCGCCCGGCTGCAGGCGCTCTACGCCGGCTATGTGCGCACCCGCCAGGCCGCCACTCACAGCTATCAGGGCTATGACGCCCGCATTGGCCAGGCGCGCACCCGTATCAGTGCGGCGCGCGAGAACGTGGCCGGCCTGCTGGCGCGGCAGGGGAAAATGCTGGAGACCCTGGCCATCAATGAACTCGAGCAGCGCCGCGGTCGACTGGAGGAGCATCAGGTCAAGGCCCGCTTCGCCATGGCGGAAAGCTACGACCGCGCCCTCAAGGCGCAGCAGTCGGCGGAGGTCCGGGCCAAATGAAACTGCATCGGCTATCCGTGCTGGGCAGCAGCCTGCTGCTGGCCTCCTGTGCCGCCACCGTGGACCGCGGCACCATCGCGCAGCTTCGCCATGAAAAAATCGAGCTGGCCGACGAAAATATCGAGGGCGGCATCGAGAAGGCGATGCGGGGCTACCAGAAATTCCTGGAGGACACCCCGGACTCGGCCATGACGCCGGAGGCCCTGCGTCGCCTCGCTGACCTCAAGATCGAGAAGGAATACGGCCTGCGCGAAAGCGCAGCGCGGACATCACGCCCGAACGCGGCGACGGCCTCCCCGGCGGCAGCCGGAGTGGCGGTGGCGGCGGTGCCCGTCATCGGGCCCAGATCTGCTGGCGCGCTGCCGGTGGCCGCACCAGGTCCAATTGCAGGAGCGGTTGTGGCGAAGGCCGCCACTGTTGCGTCGCTTCCGCCCGCCAAGGGCGCTGCCGGCTCGGGCGCCGCAGCGCTGGTGGCTGGCAGGCAGGAATCGCAAAAGGACTTCGAGCGTCGCGCCGCTGCGGCCGATGCCGTGGCCGCGGAAGAGGGCGGCGACCTGCATAACGCCGGCGCCCTGGAAGCGCTGGCGCTCTACCAGCAGCTGCTGGACAAATACCCGAACTATGCGCGTAACGACCAGGTGCTCTACCAGATGTCACGCGCGCACGAGGAGCTGGGCAATGTCGATGCGGCGATGGAGGTCATGAACCGCATCGTCCGCGATTACCCGGCGTCCCGCTACAGTGATGAAATCCAGTTCCGCCGCGGCGAGTACTACTTTACCCGGCGCAAATTCCTCGAGGCCGAGAAGGCCTACCTGGCCATCGTCAAGATGGGCGAGGGTTCTTCCTACCATGAGCTCGCGCTCTACAAGCTCGGCTGGACCTTCTACAAGCAGGAAATGCACGAGGAGGCGCTGGACCAGTTTGTCGCCCTGCTGGATTTCAAGACCCGTCACGGCTTCGATCTCGATAAGGCCCGGGACGATTTCGAGCGCAAGCGCGTGGAGGATACCTATCGCGTCATCAGCCTCGGCTTCTCCGCCCTCGGGGGCGCCGATGCCGTGCTCGCCTACTTTGATCGCAAGGGCAAGCGCGCCTATGAGGTCAATATTTATCGCAACCTGGCCGAGCACTACCTGGAGAAGCGCCGCTATGCCGACGCGGTGGCCTCCTACAAGGCTTTTGTGTCGCGCAATCCCTATCATCCGGTGGCGCCGCACTTTGACATGCGGGTCATCGAGGTCTGGAAACAGGGCGGCTTTCCGCAGCTGGTCATCGATGCCAACAAGGAATTCGCCACCCGCTACGGCCTGAAGTCGGCGTACTGGACGCATTTTGCCGTGACCGACTATCCGGAGGTGGTGGGCTACCTCAAGGGCAACCTCCGGGAACTGGCCAACCACTTCCATGCGCTCTACCAGGAAAAGCAGCTGCAGAAGGACCAGGCGCAGAATTTCCGGGAAGCCCGGCACTGGTATGGCGAGTTTCTGGATTCCTTCCCCAAGGAGCCGGAATCGCCCGGCATCAACTACCAGATGGCCGACTTGCTGCTGGAGCACCGCGCCTTTGCCGAAGCGGCGCAGCAGTACGAGCGCACCGCCTACGACTACCCCGTGCATGACAAGGCCGCGGCCGCGGGCTTTGCCGCGGTCTATGCCCACCGCCAGCACCTGGCGCAGGCCGAGGCAAAGACGCAGGACGCGGTGCGCCAGTCCGTCATCCGCAGTTCGCTGCGCTTTGCCGACACTTATCCGCAGCACGAGAAGGCAGTGCTGGTGCTGGGCGGCGCCCTCGAGGATATCTACGGCATGAAGGACTATGCCTTCGCCGTGACGACGGGACGCCAGCTACTGGCGAAATTCCCGGCGGCGGCACCGGCGCAGCGGCGCGCGGCCTGGCTGGTGGTGGCGCACTCGTCCTATGAGTTGCAGCAGTATCGCGATGCCGAGGAGGGCTATGTCAGCGTGTTGCAGCTGACCGAGGCCGCCGATGCCTCGCGTGCCGCCCTGACCGAAAACCTGGCAGCCTCCATTTACAAGCAGGGCGAGCAGTCCAATGCCATCCCCGACTACGAGGCGGCGGCCGGGCACTTCCTGCGCGTGGGTCAGGCGGCGCCGGCCGCGAAGATCCGCGTCAATGCCGACTATGACGCCGCCACCGCGCTGATCCAGCTCAAGGCCTGGGGACGGGCGGCCGACGTGCTGCTCGCCTTCCGCCAGGTCCATGCCGGTCATGCCCTGCAGCCGGAAGTGACCAAAAAAATTGCCTACGTCTTCCAGGAGGACGGCAAGCTGGCGCTGGCGGCGGCGGAATACGAGCGCATCGAGACCGAGAGCAAGGATGAGGGCGTGCGCCGCGAGGCCCTGCTGCTCGCCGCCGACCTGTACCTGAAGGCGGCCAGCCAGGACAAGGCCTTGCTGGTGTTCCGCCGCTTCATCGGCTATTTCCCGAAGCCGCTGGAGCCGGCCCTGGAGACGCGCCAGCGTGTGGCCGACCTCCTCAAGGGGCGCAACGAGCGCGAGGCCTGGTTCAAGGAATTGCGCCAGATCGTCGAGGCCGATGCCGCCGGCGGCGCCGGCCGCACCGAGCGCACCCGTTACCTGGGCGCGAGCGCGGCGCTGCTGCTGACCGAGCCCATGTTTGCCCAGTACGTCGAGTTGCGCCTGACCCAGCCCTTTGACAAGAGCCTCAAGAAGAAGAAGGCGGCCATGAAGGCAGTGAACGATGCCTTCGGCAAGCTGGTGGCCTATGAGGTTGGCGATGTGACCGCCGCCGCGACCTATTACATTGCCGAAGCCTACTTCAACTTCAGCGACGCCCTGAAGACGTCGGAACGTCCGAAGGGAATGGATGACCTGGAGAGCGAGCAGTACGAGGAGGCGCTGGACGAGCAGTCCTATCCCTTTGAAGAAAAAGCCATCCAGATCCACGAGAAGAACGTCGGCTTCATTGCCCTCGGTGTCTACAACCCCTGGATCGACAAGAGCCTTTCACGGCTGGCGACGCTGATGCCGGGTCGCTACGCCCGACCCGAGGCGAGCAGCGGCTATATCGCCACGCTCGTCGAGCCCGGCTATGGCGCACTGACCAATCCTCCGGTGCCGACGCCTGCTGCGGTGCCGCCAGAACTGGCGGAATCTCCCCCGGCGGCAGCGGAGGCTGAGGTGGAGGGGCCTGCCGAAGCCGCGCCGGCGCAAATGTCCGCCGCGCCGGTCGACAAGCTGCCGTCGATATCGGTGACCACGTTGGCGCCGGCCCAACCCGTGCTCTCGCGCCAGAAGCGTGCCGGTCACTGAGCCGCGACCAGTTTTTCCTCAAGACGGCGGGAGCGCAATGACTCCCGCAAGGAGCTCACGCATGAACAGTTCCCGGATCGCGGTGACGCCGGCAGGCGTGGCGATGGCGATGGTGCTGATGCTCACCGGTTGCGCCGGCCCGAATAGTCGCCCGCAACAGTCGATGCCTGCGGCGTCGCCCACGTTGTCGCCGCAGGTGATTGCCGAATTCGAATCTGCAATGAAATTCCTGGCTGAGGAAAATCACGAAAAGGCGATCGAGTTGCTGGAACGAGTGGCGAGCGTGTCACGGAACAACCCGGTTCCCTACATTAATCTGGCCATGGTGCATGCAAAGACCGGCAACCTGGAAAAGGCCGAGCATCACTTCAAGCAGGCGCTGGCAATGGAGCCGGAAAATCCGGTGGCCATCAACGAATACGCACTGCTCCTGCGCCGATCCGGGCGCTTTGCGGAAGCAAGATCGTTATATGAAGGAATTTTGAAGAAGCACCCGAACTACGCGCTGGCGCAGCGCAACCTGGGGGTGCTCTGTGATCTCTACCTGCGCGACTACGCCTGCGCCCTCAGGGGCTACGAGGCATGGAGCGCGGCAAATCCCGATGACAAGGCAGCACGGATATGGGTGGCGGACATGCAGAAGCGAACCGGATCGGAAGGACGGCCATGAGGATCAGGTGCATGACGGTGGGCTTGCTGGGGCTGTTGGCCAGCGCCGGCGCCATCGCGGCGGCGGAGGAGGGCGACCCGAAAATGGTGTCGGGCATGTCCATCCTGGGCAACAACGAGACCCCCAAGTCACTCTATATCGTGCCCTGGAAGACTTCGGAAATCGCCTCGGAAACCGAGCTCGACTCCAGCCTGGACGAGAAACTGGTGCCAGTGGACAAGCCGGTCTTCATGCGCGAACTGGATTTCTACCGGATCAGCAGCGCTGGTCAATGACACTCAACTGGTGATGCGAGGAAACGTTAGTGGACAGCCTGAATTATATCGTCAAGTTCTTTTTAGAGGGCGGCTTCTGGATGTATCCCATCCTGCTGGTCGGGGTCTTGGGGGCAGCCTTTGCCGTGGAGCGCTATATCAAGCTCCGGCTGCTGGAGCGCGATAACCGGCGCATGTGGGAGCGTGTGCATCCGGTACTCGCCGAGGGCAGATTTGACGACGCCCGGGAAATGGTCGCCAACGACAAATCTGCCGTTTCGGAGCTGCTGGTCATGGGCCTGGAGGCCCAGGGCTCGGTGCGTCGCCGTGACGACATCGAGATCGCGATGGAAGAGGCGATGATGGAGATCGTGCCGCAGCTGGAGGCGCGCACTGTCTATATCGCGCTGTTCGCCAATATCGCCACGCTGCTCGGGCTGCTCGGCACCATCGTCGGCCTGATTGCCGCCTTCGAGGCGGTGGCCCACGCCAATCCGGCCGAAAAAGCCGCGCTGCTGTCCTCGTCCATCGCGGTCGCCATGAATACCACGGCTTTCGGTCTCATGGTGGCGATCCCCCTGCTGGTCAGCTACGTGTACATCGGCGCCCGCTCCGGATCCATTGCCGGCAGCCTGGAGATGATTTCGGTGAAGACACTGAAGTACATCAGCAACCTGTCCAAGCGTAACCACCAGATGACCTGAGCATGGCCCGCAAACTCCACTACAAGAAGGAAAGCCCCCAGATCGAGCTGGACGTCACCACCTTCCTGAACCTGATGGTGGTGCTGATTCCCTTCCTGCTCGCCACGGCGGTGTTTTCCCAGGTCAACATCCAGGAGCTCAACCTGCCCACGCAGGCGGCCGGTGGGGCGGTGCCCGACACACCGGTGGTGACCATCGAGGTCATGGTGCGCAAGTCGGGACTGGAGATCGGCGATGGCAAGCGCATTACCAATACCCTGCCGCGCCAGGACGGCAAGCTCGACCTGGCGGGCCTGTCCACGCAGCTGCGCGACCTCAAGGCCACGCACCCGGAAAAGAATGATGCGACCGTGCTGCTGGAGCCGGACATCGAGTACAACGACATGATCGCCGTCATGGATGCCGTCAAGGTCTACAAGCCAAAGGCGGCCAGCGAGATGGTGGTGCTCTTTCCGGAAATCTCCATCGGGGATACGCCATGAAGAACACCCGCCGCATGAAGCGCCTGGCGCATATGAACCGCCGCCAGGTCACCTCGCTGAGCCTGACCTCGCTGATGGATATTTTCACCATCCTGTTGCTGTACCTGCTGGTGAACCAGTCGGCTGGCACGGTGCTGGAGCCGCCCAAGAACATCAAGCTGCCCCAATCCATCGTCGAGACCAAGCCGCGTGAAACCCTGGTGGTCATGGTCAGCAATGACGACGTGCTGGTGCAGGGTGAGCGCGTGGCGACGATGGCCGAGGTGATGGCCAGCCCTGATGACGTGATCGAGGCCATCCGTGACCGCATGATCCAGGTGCGCGAGAGCGCGGTCGGCCTGGCGACGCAGTCAGAGGGCCAGGATGCCGAGGTCACCGTGATGGCAAACCAGAAGGTGCATTTTCGCGCCATGAAACGCGTGATGACGTCCTGCACGGCCGCCGGCTTTACCAAGATTTCGCTGGCGGTCAACCAGAAATGACGACAAGGCTGGAATGACTCCGTGACTACTTCATTCGCACAGCGTCAGCAGGTACTGGCCGAGAAGATTGCCCGCGGTCAGATGGAAGCTGACGCGCTCGACGCCCGCTGCCGTGAGCTCGACAGCCAGATCCTGGCCCTGTCGGACGAGCGCCGGCAGTACCAGTTGCTGCAGGCCGCCTGTGATGCCCTCGAGCAGATGCAGGCGCTGGGCGTGGCGTCGCTGTTCTGGGGCGAGGCGGTGCCGGTGCGCGGTCAGGAGGCGTTGCTGCGGCGTGGGCGTGGCGCCTTTGAGGCTTTCAGCCACACGCTGCTCGGGCTGGAGCAATCGCGGGCGGGCCTGCTGGGCGAGCTTGTCCGGCAGCGCGCACTGGTCGGTGATCTCGAGTTCGAGCTGGCGGATGTACGCCAGGCCGAGGAGGACGTGAAATTCGAGTTCGCCATCGAACGCGAAAATGTGCCGCATGCCTTCCGCGAGGCGGTAATGCCTTGGTCCAGCCGCGAAGAGGACGAGCGGCGTCTGCGCAAGGTGCTGAGGCTGGCCCTGTTGTGCATGCTGGTGATTGGCATCACGCCGCAGTTGTGGAAGCTGCCGCCGGTGGATCGCAACAAGCCGGTGGAAATTCCCGATCGCCTGGTGCAGATGGTCAAGAAGCAGGTGCCACCCAAGCCGGTAGAAAAGCCGCGCGAAATCAAGCGGGAAAAGCCGGAAGACGTCCGCACGGCGAAGAAGGAGGAAATCCAGCCGCGCCCGCAGGAAAAGGCGGTTCCGGCGCAGGTTCAGCAGGCACGCGCCCGTGCGGAGTCCAAGGGCGTACTCGCGTTCAAGGACAGTTTCACGGACCTGATTGACGAAGGCATGCCCTCGCAACTGGGCGCCGATGCGCGCATCAGCAATGCCGGCCGCGTCTCCGGTGGGGCCCCGGGCCACGGAGCTGCCGGTACGCGTTCCCTGATCGTATCCCAGGCGGGCGGTGGCAGCGGCGGGATCGCGAATGCCGCCGTCAGCCGTGGCGGTGTCGGCAGTGGCGGCGGCGGAGCCGGTGGCGCCATAGCCGGCAGCGGCCTGCAGACGACACGTGCGCAAAGCGCCATCGGCAGTAACCTCAAGGAAGCGGGACGTCCGCTCAGCAAGGGTGTCGGGCCGTCCCGCACCGACGAGGAAATCCAGATTGTGTTCGATCGCTACAAGGCCGCGCTCTACCGCATCTATAATCGTGAGCTGCGCAACGATCCGACGCTTCGCGGCAAGATGGTGCTGGCGCTCACGATCGAGCCGGATGGCCGGGTCTCGGCCTGCCGGGTCCAGTCCACCGACATGAACTCACCGGCGCTTTCCGCGGATATCGTCGAGCGCGTACTCAAGTTCAGCTTCGGCGCCAAGGAGGGCGTTCCTACCACGAAGATTCTTTATCCCATTGATTTCCTGCCAGCCTCCTGATGTCCGCCGGTATCACCATTGCCAGGGAAGTTGATGGTGTGTTTTGAGGGTGGTTGGACCTTCCGCTTTGGCCTATCGGGGCATGATGCTCCTCGCGCCCTCCAGTCCAGTATTTTCTCGTCTCGTCTCGTCTCGTCTCGTCTCGTCTCGGCGCCTGCGGCTTCGGTTGTGGCTGCGCGCCGCGTGAGCGCCACAGGTGAATTTGCGGCTGCGGGCCTGGAATTTTTGCCATTCAGGCTAATGGTGAGCTTTGGCGCAGTCTTTTTCACGAGCGGCCATCCATTACCTCTTCTGGAAATATGCATTCGGTGAATGCTGTTCGTGGTGTTCCCCGATAATCGGCTATTTCCGCAGGTTTCTAGACGGCATTCACACTTGACTGAATTGTCAGGGCAATGAATGCGCAGGCAGTCACGTTATTCGTGGGCGGCGGTTTTTATCATTCCGTTGCGACAACTACGGATATGTGAGTTACGTGCGAAGAATTATCAACACCCTGTTTCATCGCATGGATCATGCCCCGGCGAGAGCCGCCCTGGCGGTATTGGCGGCACTGTTGATGCTTGCCTCGGCCCCGACCCGGGCGGCCGAGAAGTTCTGCTCCGAGGCGCCCTATAACGGGGTGATCGACGGCAATGTGCTGGCCAATCCCCCCACCCAGATCTCCGTGGATACCAGCTGCACCTTCCGCAACTGGCCACAGTCTCGCCCGCTTACCACCACCATCAACTTCAATTTCCAGTCCGGCGACCCGCTGTCCCTGATCGTTTTTGACAACGTCTACTACACGGGCAACATGGCCTGCTCGAACACCGACGACAAGTTCAAGATCTGGTTCACCAACAGCGCCATCTTTGCCGGCAACAACTCCTGCCAGGACCTGTTCATCCCGGTGGAGAAGATTGACAAGGCCTCGCCGGCGGCCACCGCCACCATCGGCATCCCCTTCACCTATACCCTGACCATCCCGGTGATGTTCGATCCCGCCACCGGCACCGTGACCCCGTTTCCCTCGGCCAACGACCTCGGCAACATCCATGTGAGCGACGACCTCACCGCCGCGGCCACCGGCGCGGAGATGACCCTGGTCGGCATCAATGCCTACTACAAGGGCAGCGGCATTCCGATTCCCGTCACCAACCTCGGCGACAGCAAGCACCTGGATTTCACGCTCCCCGACATCGCCAAGGGCAGCCAGGTCGTGGTCGAGATCACCGTGGTGCTGGACAGCGTAGCGGCAAATGCCAACGGCACGGTGTTCACCAACGTGGCGAAGTGGGAGTTCTCCCGCGCGGTGGACGTCAACGAGGATGGCGTGATCTCGCCGGGCGAGTTCTTCAATCCGCTTCCCGGCGAGTGGGGCACGGCGCAGCCCATGACCGTTGCCGAGCCGGTGCTGGTGGTGGCCAAGTCCAGCACCACCACGGCGCTCAACCTGGCCGACGTCGCTACCTACTCTGTCAGCGCCCAGAACACCGGCGGCAGCGACGCCTGGAACGTGACCCTGCGCGATATCCTGCCGGACGGCATGTGCGTCATCAGTCCCCTGGGCTCGCTGGCGGTGCGCGTGGTGGCGGCCGACGGTGTCACCACGGTGCGCACGCTGGCAGCAGGCAGCGATTACAACGCGAGCTTCGCCGCGGCGCCCTCCTGCGAGCTGGCCGTCACGCTCACCGACGCCGGCGGCGCCATTGCCCCGACCCAGCGCCTGATGGTCACTTATGACAGCCAGCTCGATCCCGGTTTCACCAATGATGGTGCGCTGCTCACCAATGTCGCCGGCGCCACCGCCTGGTCCAATGGCCCGGCCACGCAGGCCTCGCGCCGCAGCTACAGCCGCACGCTGACCGACGGCACTCCCGCCGTGGTCGACCACCAGGACAACCAGACGGTGACCGCCGGCCTCTCCGGCTATTACTTCGAGAAGACTGTCGAGAACCTGGCGACCGGCGCCTTCCCGGCCACCACCGCCGCCCCCGGTGACCGCCTGCGCTACCATTTGCGCCTTTTCAACGTCGACCAGACCATCAACGCCATCACGGTCACGGACGTGCTGGACGTGGCCGGCAGCTTTACCGCCGCCTCCTTTGGCAACGTCACGGTGCCGGCGGGCGCGACCTGGAGCTTCAACGCCAGCACCGGCCAGTTCACCGTCAGCGGCAATGGCGCCCCGCTCAACCTGCCGGTGGGCGGCGAGATCGACATCGTCTACGAGATCACCCTGCGCAACACCCTGGTCAACGGCAATGTGGTCAGCAACCAGGGCAGCCTGGCCGCGGCCAGCGGCTTCGCGGCGGTTTCCGACGATCCCTATGTCAATGGCGTCGCCAGCCCCACCGTGGCCGGCGACGAGGACCCGACCCGCGTCACCATCATCACCCCCGGCCCGCTGGCCAAGGCCAATCCGGCGCAGGCCAGCGTCGCCATCGGCGAACAGTTCCGCTACCGCATCACGGTGCCGGCCGCGCCGAGCGCGGAGCCGCTTTATGACGTGCGCATCCTCGACGATCTCCTCGCCCCGGCGGCTGACCTGCGCTTCGTGGGCGCGAGTGTGGTGTCGGGCGGTAGCTGGACGCTGTCGAATACCGGGTCCGCCACCAGTCTCGTGATTCGCGACACTGTCACCGGCATTGATATTCCCGCTGGCGGCCAGGCCGTCATCGAGATCACGGTCGAGCTCTCCAATACCGCGACCAACCAGCGCGGCCTCGCCTTCAGCAACAGCGCCTCCTATACCTACAACCGCGTCAATGGCAGCGTCGCCTCGCAGAAGACGGGCGTGGGCGCCAGCACCGGCAACCTCACCATCGTCGAGCCGGAGGTCGCGCTCACCAAGGCCGTGGCCTTCGTGTCGCCGGTCGGCAAGCCCGCCACGGATCCCGCCACCGTGGCCGATGTACTCGTCTACACCGTCACTGCCAGCAACAGCGGCGACGCCACCGCCTTTGACATGAGCGTGGTGGACACACTGCCGGCCGGCATGACGCTGGTGCCGGGTTCCGCCACTGCCACCCTCAATGGCATCGCGGTTGCCGGCTTTGTCGCCACCCCCGCCGAGTTGCCGGATGGCTCCCTGGCCTGGGGCGCCGAGAACGGCGACGGCAGCCTGGATGTGCCGGCCGGACAATCGCTGGTCATGACCTATCGCGTCACCGTGGAGTCGGTGAGTGGCGCGCCTGCCAGCAACCGTGTCGTCGCTGACTGGAGCTCGCTGCAGGGCAGTGTCGGCGCCGAGCGCAGCGGCGTCGGCTGTCCGCTCATCACCCAGCCCGACGATTACTGCGCCGGGCCGGCACAGGCCAGTGTCGGCACCGTCGACAACACGGCGCTGCAGAAAGCGGTGCCGGCGGATTCCTGGGCGGAAGCCCCGGCCAGCATCACCGACCCGGCCGTGCGCGTCGGCGACACCATCACCTACACCCTGACCCTGCGCCTGCAGGAATACACCACGCGCAATGTGGTGGTGCAGGACCTGCTGCCGGCCGGCCTCGCGCTGCAGAGTTTCACCATTGCCCCGGCCGCGGGCTTTGCCTACACGCTGGCGGCACAACCTGCTGCCGGCGCCACGGGCACCCTGCGCTGGGAATTCGGCGACATCAGCAATGCCCCGAGCAATGACGGCACCCCGGTCGACAGCCTGGTGATCCAGTACGTGGCGCGCGTCCTGCCCGATGCCGCGCCGGTGGGCGTGGACTTGTCGCTTTCGCAGTTCCGCGACAACGTCGCGACTTTGTCTTATACCGGCGGCGATCCCGCGCTGTATCCGTCCCGGCTGCGCGCGAGCGAACGCGTGGAAGTGCGCCAGCCGCGCATGGGCGCCCTCACCAAGGTCGACCAGGGCAGCGGCCGCACCGGCAGCGGCACCGTGGCCAGTCCCTATCAGGTGCGCCTCGCCACGGACGTCATGCAGTTCCGCCTGCAATCCTGCAACGCCGGCCAGGCGCCGGCCTATGGCGTCGTGCTCAGCGATCTGCTGGCCGCGCAGTTCGACGAGACCGATCTGGCGGCCACGCCGCCAGTGGTGCGCATCGGCGCCACCACGCTGGCGGCCGGCACCGATTACAGCGTAAGCCTGCCGGCACGCGGCGGCGAGCTGCGCATCTCCCTCGGTGACAGCGCCCCGATCGCTCCCGGCGCCTGCGTCACCGTCGACTACGCCATCGGCTTTCACACCGACACCCCCGCATCGTCTACCTGGAGCAACCAGGCCCGCGTCGACGGCTATTTCTCGCTGCCGGCGGGGCAGGGCCGCACCTACGCCGCCGGCGCCGCCGCACAGGTGTGGATGACCAATCTTGCCGGTGCCGCGCAATTGCTGAAGACGCTGCAGTCCGCTTCCGAGGCCACCATCGGCGATGAGCTCACCTGGCAAATCCGCGTACCCGCCACGCCGATGAACATTGCCCTGAACAACGTGGTGGTCAGCGACACCCTGCATGCCGCCCTGGCCTACACCGGCGCCACCGCCACCCTGGGCGGCGCACCGCTGGTCCTGACCGACAGCAGCGTGGCCCCCGGCCAGGTCAGCCTTGGCATCGCCAGCATCCCGGCCGGGCAACAGGCCCTGATCACGCTGCGCGCGCGCGTCGCCAACAATGCCTCGGCCAGCGCTGGCACCAGCATCGCCAACACCGCCGCCTATACCTGGACCGGCATGCCGCCCGGCACCGTCACCGCTTCCACTGCCGCGCCGGTCACCCTGGTCGAGCCGCTGCTGAGCGTGGGCAAGGCCGCCTCCACGTCGCTGCCGACGGTGGGCAGCCTGTTCACCTACACGCTGACGCTGAACGCCGCGGGCGCCGGCGCCGGTGACAATTTTTCCGGTGCCTTTGACCTCACCCTGGAAGACAGCCTCGGCCTGGGCCTGCGCTACGAGCCGGGCACGGCCCGCCTCAACGGCGCGGTGCTGGCGGATCCGGCCACGATCGGTGATGGCAGCGGCAGCCCGCAGCAACTGAGCTGGAGCGCCGCAAATGGTGTTGACCTGGATCTCGCCGAAGGCGCCACCGCCACCGTGACCTACCAGGTGCGCGTGCTGCCAGCCGTGGCCCCGGGCCAGTCGCTGGCCAACAGCGTGGTCGCGCGCTGGACCGGTCGCAACGGCAGCGATGCCAACGAGCGCATCGGCAGCGGTACGCCCGCCGAAAACGATTATTTCACCGTGCCGGTGGTGGTGACCGTAAGCACGCCGCTGGCCTTCACCTTTGCCAAGGCCGTCACCAATGTCAGCACCGGCCAGACGCCGGGTGACAACGCCAGCCCCGGCGATATCCTGCGCTACACGCTGGTCGTGACCAACGACAGTGTGGTGCCGGTGACCGGCCTGCAGCTGCTGGATGACCTGGATGCCGCCTTCCTGGCAGGCTCCCTGCAAATCGTCAGCGTCTCCGATGCCGGCGCCAACAGCGGCAACAGCAGCGCCAGCGGCGGCGTCAATGCCACCGGCCTCGTCGATATCCGCAATCTCTCGCTGGGCGCCGCCGGCGACGTTAGCGCCACCCGCACCGTCGTGATTGAAGCCCGCCTCAAGGCCGTGCTGCCGAGCGCCAGCACCGTGCTGAACCAGGGCCGCCTGCTGCAGGGCACGCAGCCGGTCGCCAGCAGCAATACCGTGAGCACGCTCATCGCGTCCGCGCCGCAATGGATTGTGCAAAAGATTTCGCAGGACCTGACCGGCGATGCCAATGTGCTGCTGCCCGGCGACACGCTGCGCTACACGATCACCGTGCGCAATACTGGCAACGAGAACGCCACCGGCGTCACCCTGCGCGACCTGGTGCCGGGATTCACCAGCTACCGCCCCGGCACCACCGCCCTGAACGGCGTCGGCGTGGCCGATCCCGCCGCCGGCGTTTCCGCGCTGCAGGGCGGCCTGCTGCTGCGCGCCGCCACCAGCACCGGCCCCGGCATGATGCCGGCCGATGCCGCGGCCGGCGCGGGCAGCCTCGCTACCGTGACCTTTGAAGTGACGGTCAATGCCGCCACCCTGGCCGGCACCCTCATCAGCAACCAGGGCGTGGTGACCGGCGCAGGGCAGGGCAGTGGCGCCTTCCCCGAGCAGCTCTCGGATGATCCGGCCACGACGGTGGCCAACGATCCTACCCGTGACATCGTCGGCAGCCTGCCGCTGCTGGACGCGCAGAAAACGGTGACCCTGCTGGCGGACAACGGCCTCGTCGGAGAAGTCGATGGCGGCGACGTGCTGCGCTACACCCTCACCGTCAGCAACGCCAACGCCATTGCCGCGATCGGCGTGCAGCTGACCGATGCGGTGCCGGCCAATACGTCTTATGTGGCCGATTCCACCACGCTGAACGGTGTCACTGTGGGCGCACCGGATGGCGGTTTGTCGCCGCTGGCCGCCGGCCTCGCTGTCAACTCCGCCGGCGCTGCCGCCGGCACCGTGGCCGGCAACGCCAGCGCGGTCGTCACCTTTGATGTGCAAGTGGATGCCGGCACTGCGGCCGGTACCGTGATCAGTAACCAGGGCCTGCTTGATAGCGTCGAGCTGCCGGTGGAGCCCACCGACGCCGACGGCATCGACAGCAACGGCGACCAGCCCACCGATGTCGTGGTCGGCACCGCCCAGCAACTCACCCTGGTCAAGGAAGTGAGCGTGGTCGGCGGTGGCATGGCGCTGCCGGGCGGTTTCCTCGATTACACCGTGCGTGTCACCAACAGTGGTGTCGTGCCGGTGACCGCGCTGCAGCTGCGCGACGATCTCGTCGCTCTTGCCGGCCAGGCCAGCTATGTGGCCGGCTCCGCGCGCCTGAATGGCGCCACTGCCGGCGTCACCGTCGTCGGCGACGTGATCAGCGCCGACCATGGCGCCAGCTACGGCGCGCTCGCCGTCGGCGCCGCCACCACCCTGCGTTTTCGTGTGCAGATTGCCGCGGGCGTGACCGCCGGCACCACCTTGACCAATACCGGCGAGGCGACCTGGAGTCCGTCCGCCTTCAGCACCAGTGCCAGCGTGAGCATCGCCATCGGCGGCATTCCCGGCACCGTCACCCTGAACGGGCAGGCCTGGCACGACGCCGACTTTGATGACGTCGCCGGCACTGGCGAGGCCAATCTCGCCGACTGGAGCGTGGACCTTTACCGCGGCGGCAGCCTGCTCGGCAGCACTCGCACCGATGCCGGCGGCCTCTACCGTTTCAGCGGCCTGGCCCCGGCCACTGTCGCCGCCGACCAGTACGAACTGCGTTTCCGCGCCCCCGGCGCCACTGCCAGCACTGCGCTGCTGGGTCTCGCCAGCTCCGCTTTCAGCAACGGCCTGCAGCGCATCAGCGCCATCAGCGCCAGTGGCGGCAGCAGCGTGCAGGGCCTGAACCTGCCGATCGATCCGAATGGCGTCGTCTACGATGCATTGCTGCGCCAGCCGGTGCCCGGCGCCACCCTGGTGCTGGTCGCTGCCGCCAGCGGCAACCCAGTCGCGGCCAGCTGCTTCGATGATCCTGTGCAGCAAGGCCAGGTCACCACGCTTACCGGCTTCTACAAGTTCGACCTCAACTTCAGCGACGCTTCCTGCCCCGCGGGCGGCGCCTACCTGATCCGCGCAACGCCGCCGGCCCGTGGCTATGCGGCCGGCGAATCGCAGCTGCTGCCGCCGGCGAGCAGCCTCGTCACCGCACCGCTGGACGTGCCGTCCTGCCCCGGCAGCGCCGATGACGCGGTGCCCGCCACCGCCGGCGCCTGCGAGGCTCAGGCTGCGGCACTGGCGCCCGCGCCCGGCATCGCCGGAGGCGCCGGTACCCGTTACTTCCTGCATGTGACACTGGCCAACGGCGTGCTGCCCGGCGACAGCCAGATTTTCAACAATCACATCCCGCTGGACCCGGTCCTCGACAACACGGTGGCCATCAGCAAGACCTCGGCGCTGGTCAATGTCAGCCGTGGCCAGCTCGTGCCCTACGTGATCCGCGTGCGCAATTCGCTGCCGGTGGCACTGACCGATATCCGCCTCATTGACCGTTTCCCGGCCGGCTTCAAGTACGTCGCCGGCTCCGCTGCGCTCGATGGCATCAAGGTCGAGCCGGTCACCATCGGCCTCGAGCTCGGCTGGCCGGGCCTGGTCCTGCCCGCCAACGGCGAGCGCGTGCTCAAGTTGCTGATGGTGGTGGGCGCCGGCGTGGGCGAGGGCGATTACGTCAACCGCGCCCGCGTGTTCAATGCCGTCACCGGAGGCGCCGCCTCCGGCGAAGCCCGTGCCACCGTGCGCGTGGTCCCGGACCCGACCTTTGATTGCACCGACGTGATCGGCAAGGTCTTCGACGACGCCAACCTCAACGGCCTGCAGGACGGCACTGAAGCCGGCTTGCCGGGCGTCCGCCTCGCCACCGCGCGCGGCCTGCTGGTGACCAGTGACGCCCACGGCCGCTTCCACCTCACCTGCGCTGTCGCTCCGGACGAGAACCGCGGCAGCAATTTCATCCTCAAGCTCGATGACCGCACCCTGCCGAGCGGCTACCGCGTGACCACGGCCAACCCCGAGGTCCTGCGCGCCACCCGCGGCAAGATGCTCAAGTTCAGCTTCGGCGCGGCGCTGCACAAGGTGGTGCGCCTCGATCTCGCCAACGGCGTGTTCGAGGCCGGCACGACCACGCTGCGCCCGCAGTGGGCCACGCGCCTGCCGCTGCTGGTCAGCACGCTGCAGCGCGCCCCCGCCGTGCTGCGCCTGGCCTACCTGGCCGAGGCCGAGGATGAAGCCCTGGTGCAGCGCCGCGTAAAAGCCATCCGCCAGCTGTTGGCGGCCGAGTGGGCCCGCGCCGGCCAACCCTACGAGCTTGCCATCGAGACCGAGGTCTTCTGGCGCACAGGCGCGCCGCCGGCGCGGAGGATCGCGAAATGAGTCGCTCTCTCCTGCGCCGCCCTGCGATTCGTCCCGACTCCCGGCGCGCCGATGCGCTCGCCTTCCCTGCTGTGCCCCTGCGGCCCCTGGTCCTCATGCTGAAATCCCTAGCCTTCGCCGCGGCGGCCGGCCTTGTCGCCACCCCGGGCTGGGCTGCGACTGACATCGCCACACCGACCACCAATAGCGCCACCGGAAGTGGAGGCTCCGAGCTCTCCCCCCGCATCCGCGACATCAGCCCCCTCGGCAAAGCCGTCGAACGCGAGCTGCCGCTCTACACCGATCCCCTGCGCTGGATGCAGGACGAGGCCCTCTATCGCCAGAACCGCGGCGACCGCGTCGAGACGCAGCAGGTGCAGGAAGACGTCATCACCACCGTCAAGCTGCCCAACGTGGTGCCGCCCATCCAGTACGGCTCCGGCGACGCCACCATCCCGCCGGGCTATGTGCAGATGATTCGCGACGTGCTCGCGCGCATGAAGGATCGTCGCAACGTGCGCCTGCACTTTGTCGGCCATTCCGACAACACCCGCCTGCGCCCGGCGCTCGCTGCCCGCTACGGCGACAACGTCGGCCTCTCGCGCGAGCGCGCCGGCAGCGCCGCCGAGCTTTTCCAGAAGGCCTTGAAGCTGCCGGCGGAATCCATCTCCTATGACGGCGTCGGCGAGCGCCAGCCGCGAGCCAGCAACGCTACCGACGCCGGCAAGGCGCGCAATCGCCGCGTCGAAGTGCAGGTCTGGTACGACGAGGTCGGCGAGAAGACCGTGGAAAAGCAGGTCGTCGTCACCGAAAAGCTCAACCGCATCAAGGTCTGCCGCGTCGAGACCGTCTGCCAGCTTAGCTACAAGGAAGGCCATTCCCGCCGCACCCGCGTCAGGAACCTGGTGCCACCGCTGCACTTTGCCGGCGATGGCGCCGCGCTGCCCGAGGACTTCCGCGCCCAGGTGCTGCAGGCGCTGGAAAACCTCTCCGGCAAGCAGAACGTGGTGGTGAAGCTGGTCGGCCACACCGATGCGCAGGCGCTGGACGAGCGCGACGCCCGCATCTACGGTGACCAGCTCGGCCTCAGCAAGGCGCGGGCCCGCCGCGTCGCCCTGGCCCTGCAGGACGCACTCAAGCTGCCCTCGGCCATGGTCGACAGCGACGGCCGCGGCGCCGCCAGCCCGGTGGCCGGCAACGACGCCGAAGCCGGCCGCGCGCTGAACCGCCGCATTGAAGTGGAATTCTGGTACGACGACGTCCTCAAGGAACTTCCTGACACGCCCCAGCTCTGTCCCTCGGAGGCCGCCCCCGAACTCGTCACCCGCGTGCACGAATCCCCCACCGGCCCGCTGGCCCCGCTGCCGGTGCTCGAGGGCCAGCCGCAGGTTACGGACGCCGATATCGAACGCCTGCGCGTCGTACTTGCGGAAGTGCAGGGCAAGGCCCATGTCCGCCTGCGCTTCCGTGGCTATATCGCCACCGAGCGCCTGGACCGCCGTACCGCCATGGTCTACGGCGATGACGTCGGTCTCGCCACCGCCCGTGCCCGCCGCGCCATGGAGCTGGTGCGCCCGCGCCTGGGTCTTGCCGCCAGCGAGGTGGAAGTGGAGGGCCGCGGCTATGTGCAAAGTGATGACGTGGTCAACGCCGGCTTCCAGGCCGCGGCGGAGTCACGCGTGGAAGTGCAGGTGGTCTACGATGAGCCCGCCGTGCGCGACGACCTCGAGTCCCTCGCCATCCAGCCGCTGACCCGCGAAGAGACGCCGGCCAATCCCTACGATCTCAACCTGATGCGCATCACCGTCGACGGCCGCCCGATCGACGATCCGGACAAGGCCAACGCCGACGTGCAGCGCTGCACCGACGTCGCCCTCGCGAAAGCCGACGTGCAGTTCCGCTACGACAACCTGCTGCTGAAACCGCGCCTCAACATCACCGCCTGGCCGGCCAGCGTGGGCCGCACCGACGATGCCGCCACCGACGGCCCCGATAACCGCCTGCAGTTCCGCCTCTACAGCAATTACCCGGCCTTTATCGAGCGCGCCGAAGTACGCGTCTTCGACGCCGGCCAGTCCCTGCGCGGCACACCGCTGGCAGTGCTGCCGGTCACCGGTGACCGCGCCGAATGGCAGGTTGACCTGCCCACGCCCGCCGCCACCGGCCGCGAGCTGGTCTACGTGGTTCGCGCCTACGGCAAGGACGATCGCTATGACGAGACCGCGCCGCAATCGCTGTGGCTGGTCGATCGCCTCGATGCCGGCACGCTTGCGGCCGACGCGGAAAAAGAACTGCTGGTGGGTCACGGCGAAAACCGTCTCGCGCGCCAGGACATCAAACTCGCCGGCGGCACCATTTCCGTCCTGGGCAGCGGCATTCCCGCCGGCCGCCATGTCTTTGTCGTCGGCCGCGCCGTACCGGTGGCCGCGTCCGGCGCCTTTGCCGTGGAAGAGATCCTGCCGTCCGGCCTGCACACCGTCGAAGTCGCGGTGCTGGACGATGCCGGCAACGGCGAGCTCTTCCTGCGCGACCTGGAACTGGAAAAGAGCGACTGGTTCTACGTCGGCATCGCCGACCTCACCGCTTCCACGGCGGACACCACCGGCCCCGCCGAGCTCGTCACCAACGACAGCGCCCACTACGACAACGACCTCGCCGTCGACGGCCGCCTGGCCTTCTTCACGCAAGGCAAGTTCGGCCAGGGCTGGAACCTGACCGCAAGCGCCGACACCCTGGAAGGCCCGGTGGAAGACCTGTTCAGCAACTTCCTGCAGAAGTCGCCGGACGCCATGTTCCGCCGCATCGATCCCGACTACGCCTATCCCACCTTCGGCGACGACAGCACCGTGGAAGAGGCCGCGCCCACCCTCGGCAAGTTCTACGTCAAGCTGCAAAACGGCGACGATTTCGGCCTCTGGGGCAATCTGCGCCTCGCCTACACCGACACCACGCTGACCCAGGTGGATCGCAACCTCTACGGCGGCAACCTGCACTACACCGGCGACGCCAGCACCAGCTTTGGCGAGAAGAAGCTGCTGGTCGACGCCTACGTGGCCGACCCCGGCACCCTGGCCGGCCGCGACGAATTCCGCGGCACCGGCGGCTCGCTCTATTACCTGCGCCACCAGGACCTGCTGCAGGGCTCTGAGCGCCTGCGTGTGGAAGTGCGCGACAAGGTCTCCGGCCTCGTGCTCGCCACGAGGGACCTCGCGCCCGCCCTCGACTACGACATCGACTACCTGCAAGGCCGCGTCATGCTGAACGCGCCGCTGTCCCCGGTCAGCGCCGATGGCCTGCTGGTGGCCAGCGAGTCCGGCGGCAACGAAGTCTGGCTGGTCAGCCGCTACGAATATTCCACCGGTTATGACGAGCTCGGCAGCCTCACCCACGGCGGCCGCGTCCACTACTGGTTCGGCGACCTGCTCAAGGTCGGCCTCACCACCAGCGACAGCAGCGATGCCGGCAACGCCAGCAACCTGAGCGGCGCCGACCTCACTCTGCGCAAGAGCACGCAGACCTGGTTGCGCGCCGAGCTCTCGCAAAGCGAAGGCGCCGGCAGCAGCGCGCTGCTCTCCGATGATGGCGGTTTTGCCTTCAACGCCGCCGCCAACGGCGCCCTGCCGGGCGAAGCCGAAGACCTCTCTGCTGCCGCCCACCGGTATGAAGCCAGTGTGGGCCTCAATGACGTGATCGACGGCGGCCGCGGCACCGTCACCGCCTACCAGCAAGTGCTGGAGGCCGGCTATGTCGCCCCGGGCCTCATCACCGACAAGGAAACCGAAACCCTGGGCCTCGCCGCCACGCTGCCGGTGGGCGAACGCACCGAACTCAAGGCGAAATTCGACAGTCGTCGCCAGGCGCAGGGCCTGGATACCGATGCCACGGAACTCAACGCCGCCTTCCGCGTCACCGAGCAGTGGCAGCTCTCCGCCGGCGTGCGCCAGGAAAGCCGCGACGACAATTCCGTGGTGGTGCCGTTGACCCAAGTAGAAGGCGAGCGCACCGAAGCCGTCGTCCGCGCCGACTACGACACCAAAGCGCGCTGGAGCGCCTACGGCTTCGTGCAGCAGACCGTCGAGGCCAGCGGCAACCAGGACGACAACGGCCGCGTCGGTGCCGGCGGCGCCTGGCGCGCCACCGACCGCCTGCGCACCACCGGTGAAGTGTCCGCCGGCGACCTGGGCGAGGGCGCCAAGGCCGGCCTCGACTACCAGGCCACCGACCGCAGCAACGTCTATCTCAACTACGCCCTGGAAAACGAGCGCAGCGACAACGGCCTGCGCGCCCGCCGCGGCAACCTCGGCTCCGGCGTGCGCAGCCGCTGGTCCGACACCACCAGCGTCTACCTGGAAGAGCGCTACACCCACGGCGACGTGCCCACCGGCCTCATGCACGCCACCGGCATCGACATCGCCCCCAACGATCGCTGGAACTACGGCGCCAGCCTCGACCTCGGCACCTTGCGCGATCACCTGACCGGCGCCGAGCGCGAGCGCCAGGCCCTCGGCTTCAAGCTCGGCTACAAGGCGCCGGCCGTGACCTTCGCCAGCACCATGGAAGTGCGCCAGGACAATATCGAGAACCCTGACCTGACCCGCTCCGAACGCAGCACCTGGCTCACCCGCAGCAGCGTGAAATACCAGGTCGCGCCGGACTGGCGCCTGATCGGCAAGCTCAATTACTCGGACAGCCAGAGCTCACTGGGCGAGTTCTACGACGGCCGCTTCCTGGAAGCCGTGGCCGGCTACGGCTACCGCCCGGTCGCGCACGACCGCCTCAACGCGCTGCTCAAGTACACCTACTTCTACAACCTGCCGTCGTCGGACCAAGTCTCCATCGCCAACACCGCGGCCGAGTACATCCAGAAAAGCCACGTGTTCTCGCTGGATACCGTCTACGACCTGACCCAGCGCTGGAGCATCGGCGGCAAGCTGGCCTACCGCCTCGGCGAAGTCAGCCAAGACCGCATCAATCCCGAGTTTTTCCAGAGCCGCGCCCAGCTCGCCATCCTCCGCGCCGACTGGCATGTGGTGCGGCACTGGGATGCGGTGCTCGAAGCGCGCCTGCTCGACCTGCCCGATGCCGGCGACAGCCGGAGCGGCGTCCTCACGGCCCTCTACCGTCATCTCAACGATCACGTGAAGCTGGGCGCCGGCTACAACTTCACGTCCTTCTCCGACGACCTCACCGACCTCAGCTACGACAGCCAGGGCGTCTTTATCAATCTGGTGGGGAAGATCTGATCGTCGATCCGGAGTTGATGCAGCAGGCGGTGGCAGCATCAGTCGCCCGGGTGTGGTGACGTGAGGGGGATGTTGAGCGATCGTCGTGGTTTCACACCTCGAGACGTCGTTTTATTGATGAGCCTGATCACTTGCCGTCGGAACAGCATATTTTGACGGCGCGGATTTGATACGTCAGTAAATCACCCCTCGCGCCTTCTGGTTTGAGCCGCAGAAGAGGTCATGTCCGACTGCTTTGCTGCCGTAGCCAACCGCAGTGCTTTTCGGGCTCCGGGACGGAGGTGTCCCTGCCTCCGCAGGAACACCCCCGTCCCTCCACCCAAGCGCTTCCCGTTGTGCCCGGGGAGCCTTAGTGAGTCAGTGGCTGTCGGCTCCGCCTCAAGAGGGAATGCCGCCGGTGTTGCCCTCCAGCGTCATATTCCCTGGCCATGCCCTCCAGCCTGATTGCTGCTGGATAAGCCAAAGCGACAATCCAAAAAATAGAAAGCTGTTCCGACAAACGAAGTGAGGCGAAGCCGCCGGCCACCGGCCAATGGCGCAGCCGGGGCACACGAAAAGTCTTGGGCGATGGATGGGATGTGTTCTTGCCGGAGGCGAGGACACGTCCCGTCCAGCGCCCGAAACATCACGAGAGGTCAATGCAGGAGCAAAAACCACCGCCCGAAACCTTACGAGAGGTCAGTGCAGGAGCAAAAGCCAGCCCCCGAAACCTCACAGAAGCAGGAAAAGTCGGGCTGAACCCCGACCTACGACCGCAGGGAGTCCCCTTTGGGGACAGCAAAGACAAGAAAATCACGACGCCGCCGTCACCACCACCGCGCTCTCCGACGCCGCCACCGACATGCGATTCGCCCGCCGGAACGTCCCGAAATCATTAAATCGCACCCCGTTCTCCCGCAGCAGCGGGTACAGGCCCGGCGCAATCCACTGTCGCACATAAAACGGATCCCGCACCACAAAGTGATGGATCGCATGCGTGCCGGCAAAGTTGAAGCAGAACAGATGCAGCGGAATCGCCAAGGGCGTCGTCCATACCTGGCACTGCTGCACAATATTGCCTTTCTCCACGTCGCCGTAATAATGCATGTTCGAACTGACAAAATGCAGGCAGAACGTGCGCAGCGCATTCGGCGCCGAGATCGTCACCGCAAAGAAATTCACAAAGGCCAGCACCCCCTCCGCAGCAGCCGGCAGCGCAAACGTCACCCCCGCCAGCCCCAGCAAAAACACCGCCGAGTGATACACAATGAAGCTGTGCCAGACCAGGTAATTGAAATTCCCAAGCGGGAAGTAGCCCATCACGTTCTCGCGCGCGATCTGCTGCTTTTCGGCCGGCGTGATGTCGCCCTGGGCCTTGATGAAGGCCTTCACCATCTTGCGCGTCTCGAAGGGGCGCAGGAACACCGCCAGCATGTTGTCGCCGGTCATGAGCAGGCGCTTCAGGCCCCAGGGGGTGCCGTTGGTGATGCCGCGCTCCTCGAGGTCGGACTCGGTGCCGGATACTTTATGGTGGTGGATATGCAGGCGGCGGCGCACAAACGGATTGATGGTGCTGGGGCGGAACACCCACACCCCGGCCAGCATGAAATCGTTCCAGAACTTTTTCTTCCGGAAATACATCGAGTGGATCAGGTCGTGCTCCAGCTCATGCAGCAGCGACATGAAGAAGGCGGCGACCGGAATCACGCCCCACCAGGGCAGCGCCCCCACGAAATAGGCCACGGCCGTGGCGACAATCGCGGCCGAGCTGACTACGAAAATGCTCATGCCGATGGCGTTCTGATGCTTCTCCAGCCAGGGGTGGCGGGCGCGCAGGGCATTGCCGGCTTCCAGGATGCCCTGGCGGATGCGCTGGCTGCGCGCGGCGTCCTCGGGATTGATGCGCTGCTCGGACGGCAGGCGGGTCTCGGCACTCATGGCGTCACTCCTTCTTCTGATTGCCCGGGAGGACCCCCTCCAGTGAGATGCGGGGCCCGGTTCATGTGCCGCTAGGCTAGGCCAGCGCTAGGCCAGTATGCTGTGCCCAGGATGCCAGTTTGTTGACCGAAAACGCCCAAGGTGCCGGCGGCCGGTCAATCCGCCGGCCGCGCGCCTGACAATAATCACAATACTTTCCGCGACTTGAGACCGCCCCATGCTCGGGACCTTCCACAACTGGATCCGCATCCTCGAGCGCACCCTGGCCGCCAGGGGCCAGGACCTGCCGGCCGCGCTGCAGCGGGCCGGTATCGAGCTGCCCGGTCCCGAAGCCGGCCGCTTGCCCATCGAACTCACCCGCCGGATCTGGCAGGTGGCGCAGCAGGAGAGCGGTGACCCCACCCTGGGCCTGACCATGCTCGGCTATCTCGACCCGGTCGATTTTGGCGAGCTGGGCGTGGTCATGATCGCCGGCGGCAGCCTGCCCGATGTCCTGCAGCGCGTGGCGCGTTTCCACCGCCTGCTCACCGACGCCATGCACTACGAGATCGTCGAGGACGGCGACACTCTCTCGCTCACCATCCATACCAACTTCGATCCGCACTGGCGCGCCGTCGAGATGACCGCCGGCCTGCTCATCGGCCTGCTGCGCCTGCGCCTGAATCCGCCGCCCAATCCCCTGTCCGTGTCCCTGGCCTTCAGCAATCCGGACGGGCAGGGCACCTACGAGAAATTCTTTGCCTGCCCGGTCGAGCAGGACGCCACCGCCACCACCCTCGTGCTGCCGTTGGGCGCCTACCGCCAGACCCCGGCCGGCGCCGAAGTCGCGCGCCAGTTCGAGCCCCTGCTCGAGCAGCGCCTGGCCAGCCTGGAAAGCACCACCAGCTGGTGCGCCAAAGCCTCGCAACTCATCCGCCAGCGTCTCGACCACGGCGAGCCCACCCTGGCCGAGATCGCCGGCTGCCTGCACGTCAGCACGCGCAGCCTGCAGCGCCACCTGGGCAATGAAGGCAAGACCTTTCAGGAAGTGCTGGACGAGGCCCGGCGCGATCTCGCCCGGCAATGGCTGTCGGGGAGCGCGGGCCAGCTGCGCTCGCTCACCGAGCTGGCGCTTATCCTCGGCTTCTCCAGCAGCAGCGCCTTTTCGCGCGCGTTCAGAAGGTGGTTCGGGATGACGCCGGGGCAGGCCGCGAAAGAACAGAACCTGCGCTAGAAACCCCTTACACCGCCATCGGCGGCAGATGCGGCTGATAGCACATCGCCGTTTCTTCAAACGCCACCCAGGCAAAGCGGTCGCACATCGCCTGCACCGCCGGCGCGTAATCCGCGCGCAGCGAACAGCGCATCGCCAGCGCGCCGCCTTCGGTTTCAGGCAGCAGATGGAATTCCACCCAGCCCTGCTCGATGTCGCCCGAGGCTTCCATGGTGCTCTGCCAGTGCAGGTCCGGAAACGCCGCGCGCAGGCAGTCGCCCACCTCGACGGCATCGAGTGACAGCACGGACTCCTCATTCATTTCCGCCGCCTGCAGTGGCAATTGCGCGGGCTTGAAAAACAGATAGGTTGTTGCCATGGCAGGAATTCCTTACAGATAACTGTTGGCCGGACGCAGGTTCAGAGCGGCGTGCCGCAAGCCGGCGCAAAGCAGGGCGGTACGAGCATTTTCCGAGCGATCGCCGGTGCCGAGGACGATGCAGTCGGCGGAACACCAGGATGCCCTCCGGCGCGACAAAGCCCGCATCAGGACTGCGCTCCACCTGCGTCCCCAGTCTTAGCCGTCTGCGCAAAGCCGTAATTGCGGCCGTAATAAGCCAGCACGCGCTTGGAGCGCTCGATATAAAATTGCAGCGCCACCATCCACAGCGCCCCCGTTCCCTGGAAATGATCCCAGAAGCCGTTACCGCCCCTGTCCGCCCGGATGAATGCCACTGCGATGGTGCCGAGGAGCGCCGCGCCCAGGCCCAGGGTCGAGACCTGGAACACCGTTCCCGGCGTGGCCTCATTCTGCACCGGCAGGCGCCGGGCCATGAGGAAAGTGCAGATCGCCAGGATCAGGTACTGGGCCGCGCCAATCGCATCCAGCGCCAGGTCCCCACCCTCCAGCAGCCCCAGTAGCGACAACACCGAAAGCGTCAGCTCCGCCACTGCCTGCGCAAAGTTGAGCCAGCACACGATCTGGAAGAAGCGCAGCCATCCGCCAAACTGGTCCAGGGGTTTTGCCACGAAGTCGTCCTCTCGTAAAAAGGCGGAATCAGGGGCGCACACCGCGACCCCTGACGCGAATCCCCATTTTACCCATCCCGGCGGACGGCAAAGGCGACAGTGGTCAGCCCCGCCTGCCGGTCATGCGGCCGGCGCTTCAGGACTTGTCAGCCCCGCCGCGCCGCCTCGATGGCGGCAATGTCGATCTTGCCCATCTCCATCATGGCTTCAAAGGCGCGTTTGGCCGCCGCCGGATCCGGATCGGAAATGGCGTCGATGAGCGCGCGCGGCGTGATCTGCCACGACAGGCCCCAGCGGTCCTTGCACCAGCCGCAGGCGCTTTCCTGGCCGCCGTTGTCCACGATGGCGTGCCACAGGCGGTCGGTTTCCGCCTGGTCGTCCGTCGCCACCTGGAACGAGAACGCCTCGCTGTGCTTGAACTCGGGCCCCCCGTTCAGCCCCAGGCAAGGAATGCCCATCACGGTGAACTCCACCGTCAGCACATCGCCCTCTTTGCCCGACGGATAATCCCCGGGCGCGCGATGGATGGCGCCCACGGCGCTGTCCGGAAAGGTCTTGGCGTAGAACGTCGCGGCGTCGAGGGCGGCGCCGTCGTACCAGAGGCAGATCGTGTTCTTGGGAATCATTGGGGTTCTCCTTGCGTGAAGTAGGGCGCGCCCGCTCCGGAGCGTCGAGCCCGCGTCGCCTGGCGTGCTCACTGCATCGAATGCAGCCCGACCATATTGCCCTCGGTATCCACCACCAGGCTGATGAAGCCGTACTCGCCGATGGACATCTTGGGCCGGTGCACCTGGCCGCCGCAGGACGCCACCCGGGCCTCCTCCACCGCGCAATCCTCGCAGCCGAAATAGACCAGCGTGCTGTTGCCGCCCATCCGGACCAGGGCGCCGCCGGCGCCGTCCTTGCCTTGTTCCATGCCGAAGGCCCACATCTCCATGTCCGGGCCGCCGATCTTCTCGAGCGTCACGCCCAGCATGCCCTCGTAAAAGCGCTTGGCGCGCGCCATGTCCTGCACGTAGATCTCGAACCAGATGACCGGATTGTTGCGCATGATGACCTCCTTGTGAGTGATTCAGAACTCTGTCAGGCAATGCCTGCGATCGTGACCGCGGCGGACGCATTGCTGGCGCCGATTCCGCCGGGAAGTATAGCGGTGCCTGCCGGCGCCCCCATCCCTCGTTGCCCGCTCAAGCCCCGCCCGCCGCCGCCCGCGCCCGGTGCAGTTTTTTATAACTCTCGATCAGGCGCAGATGCCGGTCCAGCCCCTCCAGTTTCAGGCTCGTTGGCGTCAGCCCGTAAAAGCGCACGCTGCCGTCCACTGATCCCAGCGCGGCGTCCATGCGCTCGTCGCCAAACATCCGGCGGAAATTGCCCGTGTAGTCGTCCAGTTCCAGGTCATCGGCCAGTGTCACTTCCAGCACCAGGTTCAGGCACTGGTAAAACAGCCCGCGCTCGACGGTGTTGGTGTTGTACTGCAGGAAGGCCTCGACCTTGTCCTTGGCTTCCTCAAACCGCTTGAGGGCCAGGAATACCAGCAGCTTCAATTCCAGGATCGTCAGCTGGCCCCAGGGCGTGTTGTCGTCGAACTCGATGCCGATCAGCGTCTTGATGTCGGCGTGCTCATCCTCCGCGCTGTCTTCCAGGCGTTCGACCAGCGCCGCCAGGGCGGCATCGTCCAGGCGATGCAGGTTCAGGATGTCGGCGCGGAACTGCAGCGCCTTGTTGGTGTTGTCCCAGACCAGGTCCTCCACCGGGTAGATTTCCGAATAGCCGGGCACCAGGATGCGGCAGGCGGGGGCGCCCAGATGCTCATACACGGCCATGTACACCTGCTTGTCCAGGCCCTCCAGGATGCCGAACAGCGTCGCCGCCTCCTCGGCATTGGAGTTCTCGCCCTGCCCGGAAAAATCCCACTCCACGAATT
Source organism: Moraxellaceae bacterium (assembly GCA_020697295.1). Taxonomy (GTDB): domain Bacteria; phylum Pseudomonadota; class Gammaproteobacteria; order Pseudomonadales; family Moraxellaceae; genus UBA2031. The sequence continues at coordinate 27,929 of JAJFBF010000043.1, forward strand.
CAAAGTCTGATTTGGCGCTGAAAAAACGCCACGACACCAGGCCGCTGGAATCGATGAAGTGCTCCACAAAGTTGTTCGGCTCGGTCAGCGCGTTGCTGTTGAAGGTCGGCGCCGGCAGGTCGTTCAGGCCTTCAAAACTGCGCCCCTGCAGCAATTCCGTCAGGCTGCGCTCCAGCGCCACCTCCAGGCTGGGGTGCGCGCCAAACGAGGCAAACACCCCGCCCGTGCGCGGGTTCATCAAGGTGACGCACATCACCGGGAAGCGGCCGCCCAGCGAGGCATCCTTCACCAGCACCGGAAAGCCCTGCGCCTCCAGGCCACGGATGCCGGCGACAATGCCGGGAAATTTCGCCAGCACATCGGGCGGCACGTCCGGCAACGCCAGCTCGCCTTCCAGGATCTCGCGCTTCACCGCGCGCTCAAAGATTTCCGACAGGCACTGCACCTGCGCTTCGGCCAGCGTATTGCCCGCGCTCATGCCGTTGCTCAGGTACAGGTTCTCGATCAGGTTGGAGGGGAAGTACACCACCTTGCCATCGGACTGGCGGACAAAGGGCAGCGAGCAGATGCCGCGTTCCGTGTTGCCCGAGTTGGTGTCGTAGAGATGCGAGCAGCGCAGTTCCCCGTCCGGGTTGTAGATCTTCCGGCAGTGGGCATCGAGCAATTCCCGCGGCAGCGAGTCCGCGCGGCCCGGCTTGAACCATTTCTCGTCCGGGTAATGCACAAAGTCGGCCGTGGCGATGTCCTCGCCCCAGTACTGGCCGTCATAGAAGAAGTTGCAGTTCAGGCGCTCGATGAATTCGCCCAGCGCCGAGGCCAGCGCGCTTTCCTTGGTAGCGCCCTTGCCATTGGTGAAGCACATCGGCGATTGCGCATCGCGGATATGCAAGGACCACACGTTCGGCACGATATTGCGCCAGGAGGCGATTTCAATCTTCATGCCCAGCCCGGCCATGATGCCCGACATGGTGGCGATGGTCTCTTCCAGCGGCAGGTCCTTGCCCGGAATGCGGGTGCTGGTGCCGGAGGCCAGGTTCGGCATCAGCAGCGCCTGCGCATCGGCATCGATGCTCTCCACATGCTCGATCACGAATTCCGGGCCGGCCTGTACCACCTTCTTGACCGTGCAGCGCTCGATCGAGCGCACGATGCCCTGGCGGTCCTTCTCCGACATGTCGGCCGGCAACTCCACCTGGATCTTGAAGATCTGCCGGTAGCGGTTTTCCGGATCGACGATGTTGTTTTGCGAGAGGCGGATATTGGCGGTGGGAATGTCACGCGTCTGGCAGTACAGCTTCACAAAATAGGCCGCGCACAGCGCCGACGACGCCAGGAAATAGTCGAACGGCCCCGGCGCCGAACCATCGCCCTTGTAGCGGATGGGCTGGTCGGCCACCACCGTGAAGTCATCGAACTTCGCTTCCAGCCGGAGGTTGTCGAGAAAGTTGACCTTGATTTCCATGCGGGTGCCTTGTGTCGGGTTTTCGGGCCTGCTGTTCGCGGGCCGGCAGAGGTTGTCTGGCGCAGCGTGCCTGTCAGGGCTTGCCCGGCAGAAGTTGCCTGGCAGGCCTGTTCGGGCAGGGCTCGTCTGGCGGGCGTACTCCAGCTGAAGTTTTCCGGCCGGGCTCACCGGGAAAGGGGCGCCAGGCAGGGTACGCAGTGCAGGTGCGCCAGGCACAATGCGCAATGCAGGATACGTCTGGCCGGGTACGCCGGGCACAGGCTGGCTGGGCTGAAGCTTGCTCAGGGGAGGGCCGACCGGATTTTATCCCTGTCCTTGTGGAGGAGGTAAGGCCTGTGCGCGCCGCTGAAAAACGGCCAAGTGCTCTTGCACAAATAGCCTGACATGAGCCTGGGCACCGGTCCAGCGTGAAGAGGGAAGGAGTGCAGCAACTAATCCCGGGGAGCAAACCTGAAAGTGCTCAGCCACAGCAGCAATTCTTCAGTCGGCAAGGAATTCAACTCAGCTGCCCCCCGCAAAGCCCCTCAACCCGCCGCGGAAAACCACTCCAGTCCGGCGCCACCACCGCCTGCCCGCCATAAGCCTCCCCCAGCGCATTCGCGGCCTCCCACAAGAGCCGGTAGGGCGCCGGCGCCTCCGCCATCTCGCGCGCCGTCCGCTTCGCGTCAATCGTAGCCTTGAGCTCGCGCTCCTTCGCCTCCGCATGGGCCTGGGCCCTCGCCACCACCAACTGCATCAGCACGTCACGATCCGCGTCCATCATCCGGCCGCCGGGGCACAACCGCGCCTCACCGTTTGCCTCCAGCCGGTCCAGCAACAGCGGGAGCACCTCCTCACTGACAACTCCCCGCTCGTTCAGGCCATGAGGGGCAAGCTGCCCCGAAAAGTTCCCGGGCTCCAGCGCATCCCAGAGCAGCTTGGCAGTGATCATCGGCATGGCAACGCCCGCAAAATGCCGCTCCATCAATTCGCGCAGCAGCACGCGGTCCGCCTCGCGCAGCGGCTCGTTCGCGGCAATGAGGGGAGACGCGTCCACGCCCCTGGCCAGCCCGGTGATCCATCCGGAAAGCCGGGGCGCATGGCCTCGCGAAGGCTCCTGATGCCGGGCATAAGTCCATCCCGTTCCCCAGAGGCGTTCCCGCTGTTGTTCCGCGCGCACCAGTATCCCGCCCAACTCGCCGGCGCTGGCCCCGCGACCCACTGCCAGCCCGGCGGCGTATTCCTCCTGCCAGAAATGCGCTTCCGTATGGGCGAGAACAAAAAAGCCGGGCAGCAGCGCCACCTGCAGGACCATCCCCGCCGTGAGCCCGCGCGGCCAGCGCCGGCCCTCGCGCAGGGCCCGGTACTGCGCCAGCGGCGCGAGGACGATAAAGGGTAAAAATACCGCACAGGTCAGCACCGCCACGACCAGCGACGCCCCGCCCGGAGGCCCCTTGAAAAAGCCTGCGCGTTCGCCCGGCGAAGCGGCCATGCCGACAAGCAGAAGCAGGATCGCCACGGCGATACCGAGCCCGGTGACGAGCGCCGCCCGGTGGCGAAAGAGCCGGGCCAGCAAGGCCACGTCCACGATCACGCCACAGGCGACGGTCAGCATGAGGGCCAGCAGCAGGCCAATCCCGTCCAGCCGCATCTGGCCATAACTCGCCTGTGCGGCGGCGGACAGCGCACACAAGACGAGGAGTAGGCAGGCCTGCGGCAGGCGGCGCGTCAACACAATGTCAGCCTCAGCGCTCCCGTCCATTGTAATGCTGCACCGGCAGCGCCTCCGGTTCGATCCCCTCCAGGCAGCGCACATTGACCGCGGCCATGGCCTGGCCATCGGGCCCGGGGGCTTCGCCAAAGGGATGGATGCCGCAGCGCGGGCAGAAGTGATGCTGGATCACGTGCTGGTTGAAGGTGTAGGTGCTCATGGCCTCGGCCGGCGTCAGCAGGCGCAGCTGCGCGCGCGGCACAAACCACAGCAGCGCGCCCTTGCGCTGGCAGAGCGAGCAATTGCAGGACAGCACGGTCCCGATCTCGCCTTCCGCCTCAAAGGCGATCTGGCCACAGTGACAGCTGCCGCGATACATCATGAGCTTGCTCCTTGTTTGATGCCCGCCTCCACATGGCGACGGAAGTTCTCGAGAATCGCCTGCCAGCCCTCGCGCTGCTGTTCGGGCGAGAAAGTGGTTTCAGCCTCGAACGTGACCTCCACCCGCACGCCATCGGCGTCGCTGGCAAACGTGACCTGCGCACTGCGATCGCCAAAGGCGTACTCGATGCGCTGCTGCGGCACGATGCGCGTGTAGGTGCCCGCAAAATCAAAACCCATGCTGCCGTCCTTCGCTTCCATGCGCGAGGAGAAAGCGCCGCCCTCGCGCAAGTCGACAGTGGCGGTGGTGGTATGCCAGTCCGCGTTGGCGGCGTTCCACTGCACGATGTCGGCGGGCGTGGTGTAGGCGCGCCAGACTTCCGCAACGGGCGCCTGGACGGTGGTGGAAACGCTGATTTTCATGGGGTCCCTCCGTGTGGAGTGTCAAAAATCCTGGGGTGCATGTTTCAAAAAAAGCCGAAGCGCTTTTTGGCGGTATTCTTCCGGTTCTCGAGGATAAGGTCGGTGATGCCGTGCTTGTCGAAGCGGTCCAGCAGCGCATCCGAGCCCTTCCTGAGCTTCAGGTTCATCTCCTCCTCGTACAAGGGGACGATGCTCATGAAGCTGATGGTTTTCTCCGCATTGATCTCCAGGCTGTGGAAGCCCTGCGGCACCGTGACGGAGGGCAGGATAAGCGCGCCGCACAGCTGCGTGTTGTCCGCAAAGGGCTCGGCCGGATCACCATTGGGCAGGGTATGGCCCCAGCCCAGCCACGTGCTGTACTTGTGCGGAAAGCGCGCGAGAAACTTGAGCTGGCGCACCGGCCAGTACCACTGCTCGTCTTTCAGGGCTTCTTCGTTGAGCTGCCAGTATTCCGGCAGCGTGACCATGAGCTCCAGGTAGCGCGGCACCTCGGCGCCCTCCGGCACTGTCATGGGCAGGTCGCTCATGCCCGAAGTGACCAGGGTATGGAAGGGGCGCTGCGGCGTCGGCTTTACGTGATGCACATCAATATGGACGGTATCGGACAGCACTTCGTGAAAGACCATGTCCACCGTGCCGATATGGCGCTCGATATGGTCCGAGATCTGCTCGATGCATTCCTCGCCCTGCGCTGCCTCCCATTCCTTCTCGCCATCCGTGTAGCGGAAGATCGGGGCGCCGGAGAGGGACACCAGCTTCTCGTCGTGGCTCATTATTGTTCTCCTTTTTGAGCGGGCTTGAGGCGGCCAGGCCGGAATAGTCGCCTATCGGAGCTGCGGCCGGCCAGTGCCCGAAGGTGGCATGGCGCACAGAATCGGCCGGCTTGCCGTGCGGGGGGGCGGGCCTTGACCGGGCCTGCCTTGACCCCTGCCGGCTCCATCACTAGACTAGTCATCTAACTAGTCATTTGTTTGCGGTGGCTCCCATGTCCATCTGGCCCGTCCAGGATGCCAAAGCCCGTTTCAGTGAATTGCTGGATGCCTGCGTCAGCGAGGGTCCGCAGGTGGTCACCCGCCGTGGCGCGGAAACGGCCGTACTGGTTCCCATGGCGGAGTGGCGCCGGCTCCAGGCCGCCGCGCGCCCCACGCTCAAGCAACTGCTGATGGCCGATGCCGGCCGCACCGATACACTGGCGCCGGAGCGGGGCAGGGCGCGGCGCCGTCCCGTCGAAGTCCTCGGGTAAGCCGCCGTGTACCTGCTCGATACCAATGTAGTTTCCGAGCTGCGCAAGCCCCGGCCTCATGGCGCGGTGATCGAGTGGCTCCAGTCGGTGGAGGACAGCAGCCTCTACCTGGCTACCGTCACGCTGGGCGAGATCCAGGCGGGCATCGAACTGACCCGGGAGCAGGATGCCGGCAAGGCCCGGGAAATCGAGGCCTGGCTGGATCTTCTGGCGGATGCCTATAACGTATTGCCCATGGATGGTCCGGCTTTCCGTTGCTGGGCCAGGCTCATGCACCGGAAGTCGGACACGCTCTACGAGGACGCCATGATTGCCGCGATCGCCAGGGTAAAGGGCCTGACGGTGGTGACCCGCAACGTGGCGGATTTTGCCGGCTTCGGCGTGAGCCTGCTGAATCCCTTCGAGTTCGGCAGCAAGGCCTGAGGGGGCGCGCACTGCATCGAATTCATCCTGTCCTCCGGAACTTCCGGACCTCCATATCATCCGGACCTCCGTGGCCGAGCCGGCGGCCCGAGCTCAGCCCTGCGCCGCCAGCTTCCGCAACTCCGTCACCTGCTCCCCGCGAATCCCCCAGTTGTCCGTATTCACCTCGTCAATGACGACGACCGTGGTGGCCGGGTTCTTGTTCAGCACGTCCTGCAGCAGCTGCGTCACGCCCTTGATCAGCGCGGCCTTCTGCTCCCTGGTGACGCCTTCGTCGGTAATCTTGATATTCACATAGGGCATGGCGGGACCTCAGGGATTGGTGCGCAGGACTCCGGCCGTCTCGGGACCTGCGACTGGCTATGACTCACTGGGAAGGGCATAGGAGACCTTGCCCTCCTTGACGGAGATGATGTCTTTCTTCGTGAGCTCCGAAATGATGCCGTCAACTTCTGGCTGGGATAGTGATTTTTGAAACAGGGCATTGATGGTGCTGGACAGGGTTTTCAGCGTCCGGGGGTGGGCTGCTTGGCGCTGCGCGAGATTGGCCACCACAGCGGAGACACGATCCGGCAGGAATTTGGAGGCGGCAAGCTTCACGACGGGCAGGTCCGGGATTCCCTTGACGCGGTCCGAGAGGATTTTCTGACTCTTGAGATGCTGAATCAGGGGATCAAAGCCGGTGTCCTTCGAGACGATATGAAAATAGGCGTCAGGCTCTTTTTCGGCCAGCCTGCCGATGTAATAGGCGATATGGAAGTCCAGGGCATTGCTGCCATTGCCCGATATCTTGATGTAGGTGGCGCGCTCGCCGAGTTTCTGGAGAGACGAGGCGACCTCGTAGGTCACCTTGGTCTGACTGGCCCCCACAAAGACCAGAACATGGAAGTGATCCGCCACTAATGCCGCAACGGCATCCGGCTGAACATTCTCATAGTCGATGAGCACATAGTTCTTCTTCATTTCGCTCGTTCCTGATGAGCTCTAACGCAGGGTTAACCCCCGTGAACCTGCGTCGCACTAATGGATTCAGTGCCAGGCCCTCAAGCCCGTAATCTTTCATACTCGACCGGACTTGCCTAGCCCAGCCCCGGGCGCCGCCACCTGTGGCTGTAGGGGGCCTGGTAATGCCCCGCAGCCCCGCCTCAGAAGCCGAAGGCCGCCAAGGTGACGGTCAGGCGGAACGTCGCCCCACCCCCAAACCCCCACTCCAACCCGCCCCCGCTACCGGCCAGCCGACAGGGGCTACCGGGGGCTACGGCCGTACGGAATACTACCGGCCACTCCCCCGCACGCAGGATGCCGCCCGTGACCATGCCCGCCCCCGTTCCCGTGATCGCCTCGGTACGGCGCCATTTCAGCCTCCGCCTCACCCTCGTGGCCGCGCTCTGCGGCATTACCGTCACCGTCGGCGCCGTGCTCGCCCTCGGCACCTCCACCATGGTGGGCGAGTTCATGCGCGAGGAATTGCGCAGCCGCCTGGCCGACGTGGTGAGCGTGATGGCCAGCCAGGTCGACGTCGAGCGGCACCGGCAGGTGACCACCCAGGCGGACGAATCCGGCCCCCACTACGGGGCGCTGCAGGCCAAGCTGCGCCAGATGGCCAAAAGCAGCCCGGACATTGCCTCTGCCTACACCATGCGCCTGGATGCGAACGGCCAGCCGGTGTTCGTCATCGACACCCTCGAGGGCGACAGCTTCAGCCACGCCGGCGCTCCCTATCGCAACGCCACGTCAGAAATGAAGGCGGCGCTCCAGGCCCGCCCCGGCGTCACCGTGCCCTTCGTCGAACGCGAACCGGCCACCGACCCCTGGGGCACCTGGCTGTCGGCATACATGCCGCTTTACACCGCGGACGGCCGGCAGGACGGCATCCTCGGCATCGACGTCTCCGCCGCCAGCGTGCTGGCGCACGAGCGCGAATACCAGGTGGTGGTGTGGGCGGTCTCGACCGGGCTGGTGCTGCTGTTGCTGCCGGGCAGCCTGTGGATGGCGCGGCGCATCCGCCAGCCGCTGGCCACGCTCGCGCAGGAAATGGACAAGGTCCGCAGGTTCGAGCTCGACAGCCAGGTGCAGGTCACCTCGCGCATCACCGAGATCCAGACCATGGCGCTGCAGCTCGAGAAGATGAAGCGCGGCCTGAGCGCCTTCCGCCGCTACGTGCCCAACGACCTTGTGCGCGAGCTCATCGACCTTGGCGTGGACGCCGAGATCGGCGGCCGGCGCGAAGAACTCACCCTGTTCTTTTCGGACATCGCCAACTTCACGCGGATGTCCGAGAACATGCCGCCGGACCGCCTGGTGCGCTTCGTGAGCGAGTACCTGACCACCATGAACGGCGGCCTGCTGCGCCATCGCGCTACCGTCGACAAGTACATCGGCGATGGCGTCATGGCCTTCTGGGGCGCGCCGCGTCCGATGGCCGACCACGCGCTGCAGGCCTGCCTCGCCGCCCTGGACTGCCAGCGCGACCTCGATGAGCTCACCCGCCGCTGGCTGCACGAAGGCCAGGAATTCGACTGCACCACCCGCATCGGCATCCACACTGGCGAGGTGGTGGTGGGCAACTTCGGCACGTCCGAGCGCATGAACTACACCGCCTTCGGCGCCAACGTGAACTCCGCGAGCCGGCTGGAAGGCATCAACAAATACTACGGCACCCGCATCCTCATCACCGACGCCACGCTGGCGCAGGTGCCCGGGGCTTTCCTCACCCGCCTGGTGGACCGTGCGGTGCTGTCCGGCATGAGCGGGGCCATCGGCATTCACGAGCTGATCGGCAAGGCCGCCGAGGCCACGGAGGCCGAGCGCGAGCTGGCCACACAGTACGAGGCAGCGTTCGCGCTCTATAGCGCGCGCAAGTTTGAAGAAGCGGCGCACGGCTTCGAGTCGCTGCTCTCCCGATTCCCCGGCGACAAGCCCTCCGAGCTCATGGTGCAGCGCTGCCGCGACTACGCCACCACGCCGCCACCGCCCGAGTGGCACGGCGAGCATGTGTTCATGCGGAAATAGGCGGGGAACCGTCCCTGGTGTGGCGGCGGGCATCCTGCAGCAGGCCAAAGCCGATGCCGCGCCGCAAGTAGCCGGGGGCACTCGGACCCCCTTGCTGCAGGCGGCTCATTAATGAGCCCTTAGCCCACTTAATGGCTCTTTTATGACCCACGGAAAACACTGAGCCAGAAGGGGGAGCCGCCGGGCCGCTCCAGCACGCCGTCTTCAGGATTAGACAGGCGTCCTGTTCCGCGCGGCACACGCGGCTATTGCGAAAGACCGGTCTTGAGCCGCTCCGTCGCCACGCTCGTTGGGCGTAATCGTGGTGGTGCGCGCCGCCTGGCCGGCCTTCAATTCCAGGACAGACTGCAACAGCTTTTCGCCCAGCTCCCTGCCCGTCATTTCTTTGCACTTACTCATTTTCGATGACCTCCCGGATGGCTTTCACCAGAAAGGGCTCAGGTCGTCCACGGCGCCTTCACCGCCCTCAGGCGCTCCAGCCCGGGATTGGGTTGAGGCGGCGCGTCCAGCAGGGCGGTGAACTGCCGGAGCGTGTCCGCATCCAGGCTAAAAAGGACCTGATCCAGCACCACAGACTGTGCTCGCTCACACGCCGCCTCGAGCATGAAGGCCGAGCGGCTCTTGCCCAACAGGCGGGCGGCACGATCGATCAGGTCCCGCTGCGCGGGCAGGGTCCGCAGGCGGAGCGTCACGTCACGCATGGGGGCTTCCTCTTGCTTGCAGGTTTGATCACGAACCCTGAAATGACGCGTAGCGCTTGTCAATGCGTCGCCGGTTCCAGCGGTGCAGGTTTGGCCGCAGGTGGGTAGGTCAGGCGCGGGCCATGACCTCCCGAAGCACCTGGGGATGAAGTGCCTCCGCCGCGCCTCTACTGACCGGGGGGGCACGCGGCCCCTTTGCTGGAGGTGGCTCATAAATGAGCCCTTAACCCCTTTAATGGCTCATTTATGAACCACGAAAAGCAAAGTGCCAAAAGGGAGTGCCCGCCGGGTCGCTCCGGCACACCGCCAGCGGGATCAGCCAGGCGTCCTGCTCCTCGCGACAAGCGCGGCCATCTTCACGGACACCGCTTCGGATGTGGCCGGAAGGGCCGCGCTCAGCCCTTGGTCGCCTGCTTCCGCAATTCCGTGTCCGTGAGGGCGGGCTCAGACCAGACTATTTCAGCCATCGGCTCATGCGGTCCCGGGCTTGTTCGTGCGACGCCACCCGGCCCTCCGCCACGGCCATTTCACCCCGGGCAATGCCTTCCAGCACCGTCATGCGCTGCTGCAGGAATTCAAAGCTCTCCACATCGATGAGATAGGCGCTCGGCAGGCCGTGCCGGGTGATCAGGATGGGCTGTTTGTCCCGCTCCAGATCGGAGAGGAGCTCGGTGGCGTGACGCTTGAGGGTGGTAACGAGTTCGGTGCGCATGAGTGTCATCTGTAGTGGTACTTATGGCGGGTCGCAAGCGTGAGCCGACGAGGTCGGCGTTCGAGCCTACGCTGCCCGCGGCCCGAACATGATGATGGCCATGCCGCCCAAGGCAACGAATGCCCCCACGATATCCCAGGACGTCGGCCGGATGCCATCGACGAGCCAGAGCCAGAAAATGGCCGTGAAGATGTACACGCCGCCATACGCGGCATAGATCCGTCCCGAGGCCGTCGGGTGCAAGGTGAGCAACCAGGCGAAGAGGGCGAGGCTCAGGCCGGCTGGAAGCAGCAACCAGGCACTCTTGCCCTGCTTGAGCCAGAGATAGGGCAGGTAGCAGCCCACGATCTCGGCGATGGCGGTGACGAGGAAGAGTGCCAGGGTACGGAGTTCAAACATGGTGCGGGACCTCGCCCGTTGAAAGAGGGGCTCAGGCCCTGCGGTCCTTTCCCACGGCCGGCGCAACAGCAAAGGCAAGCAAAGAGGCCAAGTAAACGCTGCCGGAGACCGGATCCCTGGAAGCAATGTACTGGCTAATGGAGCGGCCTCCAAGGGCATACGCGACCAGGAGCTCGGCCCCAACCAGCAGCAGGAGTGCGACGCCTCCGGCGGCCAGGCGGGAACGCCTGCTGAGCCCGGGGTGCGAGCCGATGAGGCGCCGCGAGGCCCAGTAGATCACCGCCAGCATGACCGGCGTTTCCATGAGCTCGGCCGTCCGTACGCCGAACTGCGGCACAAGAAAGGGAATCCGGATGAAAGCCAGGGCAAAGCCCGCCCCGAATACGATGAGGAAGTAGCCAAGACCGGCTCTCAAGATGCGCATGTGGTTGCCCGGGGCCTGAGGTGGGAGTGGAGTGAGTTGCCCGGCGCCGCCAGCCAGGGTCACCCCGACCTTACCGAAGCCCCCAGCCGGAATGAAGCCCGGAAACCACGCTCTGCCCCGGCGCCGCTACCGGTCGGCTGGCCAAGGCTTCCGGGGGGGGGCAGAACCTAAAAGTGCCACAACACCAAAAGCATGAATCCAAGGGGGCCGGAAACGTAAAGAGTGAGAATGAGGCCATTGTATTTAAGCAGTCTTCCCTCGTTATCTGCCTTAATGCTCTTAAGCATGCCTTTCCTGAGAAAGTAGCTCTTCGCAAACGAAAAATTCCCCAACATGATTACGGCACCACTGATTAGCTGCCGCCAACCTCCGTCAAAGAAGAAATCCCTCAAACCCAGCGCAGATATCAGAAGAATCCAGACGGAGAGAAAAGCCAGTCCAGCAGCCAGGGTGACAAATTCAATGGCACTGTTAAGTCGTTCCTGACTATCTTCAGCGCCTTCTGGTCTTAGCCCTATATACGAGCGAAAGAACAAGTCTCTATATAGTCTTTCCACCGCTCCCTCCCATATTAATGAGCCGCCCCTGATGTCGTTGAGGATGCTTGGTTTGAGTCGAGCGAATCGGAGTCGCCACCCAAGGCGAGCCGTCATTGATCGAGCTAAAGGCTGATCCGCTTCTTATTGAAAGGATCGAAGATGACAATGATGTCGGATCTGGACTTTTTGACGCCAAGCGAACTATTAGAGGCTGTAGGTTCGGCTGCATAGCAGTATTTTCCGTCAATCTTCATCATCGACGTTGTAAGTACAGTTAAGTCGTCACAATCGCCTGCTCCCGATCGGATAGTTTGTTGCGGAGACTTTACATAATCTCTTTCACCAGGAGCTTGTATGGGATCGCTCCTGTACTCGAAATTTGACGTGACGTAATTGACGATTTTAGTTGCCACACATGCTTCATCGCGTCCTCCACATCCGCGAGATATTTCCGTAGCACGTAGATTCACTTCTTCGTCTCTGGATCTTACTGCCTGAAGATATATCCCATATTTTGTATCGTCGCGCAGTCGAGAGAATTCCCGGATGGGACCAAATCCAGTCAGTGATTTGAAGACGCTTGCGGCTGCAACCCGAGGAGACACTCTTCCATCCCTTATCTCATCGAAATGCTTAAATCCAAATAAGGCGGTCACGAACACTGCCGATACGATAAGAGCCCGAAGCAAAGCGCGCCGCAGGAACTGGATGAACAGGAGTGAAGCGACCCCTCCCGTCATGAGAAGGACCTGGTGGTCGGGTGACTCCAGATTCCGCACTCCCCACCGAAGTGCGAAGAGGAGCGCCATGACAATGCCGAATGAAGCAATCCAGCCAGGAGAGCTGTCACTGTCCGCTTCTTGGGCACTTTGGGGGAGTGGTGGTTGAGTCTGGTCATTCATAAGGGGCGACAATCAATGGGCTGTGAGACGGAGTGGTGGAGCCTGCCAATTGGCCAGGTTCCTTCTTCTTATAGGTTGGTGAGGCTGATACTCACGCAGGTGCCTGAGATTGATGGCGACGTATCGGCAGACGCCATTGTACCCGGCAGCTTGTTTAGTCGTCCGCAACCGTCCGCAGGACCTCGGCCGTCAGGCGATCGAGGTTCTGCTCATTGGCGGGGACGATGATGTGCCGCATCTGCTCGGCAAACGCCGCATTGTCCAGGACCTGCTCCCACGACACCCGCGTTCCCGTCGCCGTCGCCTCCAGGCGGATGGTCAGGCGGAACGTCGGCTCGCAGACATGGTCGATGACGACCCGGCCCGGCGCTTCGATCTCGGCGAACACGTTCTCGTTGGCATAGGAGGCGCCATCCGGCCCGTGCATGACAAAGGACCAGCGGCCGCCGGGCTGGAAGTCGCAGACGGTGAAGGTATTGCTGAAGCCGGCCGGCCCCCACCAGCGCGCCAGGCGCTCAGGGGTGTTGATAGCGGCGAAGACCTGGGCGGGGGAGGCGGGGAGTTCGCGGGAGGTGGTGAAGGGGGGCATGGGTGGATTAATGCTCCGTTACTGTCTGTTGAAGCGGTACAAGACCACGCGCCGCCGGCCTCTGGTTTTTGCGCTGTAGGAGCCGCGTCGGCCTTGAACGAGGGGTTAGGCCGTGGCCGAAGGCGGATTTATGGTCTTGAATTCTTAAGGAGCCCTCTGGCTTTAGCCCCATATAAAGCACCGAACACAACTTGAGCCCTTCAGCCGACGAGCTTCTTAGCTCTTAACTTCACTAATCCCACCCAGCCCGGCATATCAGGATCTATGCCCATTGCTCTCAACGCGGCCTTCACTTGCCTCTCTGCGATCTCATAGCTTATGCCTGATGTTCTATCTGGCAGCTGTGGTGCCACACATAAAGGTTGATTGGTAGTGATTCCGCCGCAATTGACTGGAGGCGATGAACTTAGCGCAAGCTGCTTATGCTCGACCTCTAATTGCTCAATTAGTTTCTCAGTATTCTCAATCAAAAGGCGGCGCTCTTCATCAGTTAGCCGACGGCCTTCGGAAGAGCCATAGTACGGCTTTGGGTCTCGCACCCCACTGCTGCCGTACAATTTTTTGTAGCACTCGCCTCCGAGGACCTTAAATGACCCACTCTCTAGGATGACATGAATTTTCTTGAAAACCGGCCGATTGCAACCAGCAGCCTGGCAGGCAATCCGATTCCTTTTGTCGACCTCCACAATTGCCATAAGGCTGTGTTCCGGCATTTCCTCATCCCTTGGGATTTAAGCCCTAGCATTGGAGTTATGACCGCCCGCGTAGCGGGTCGACCTCGAACGAGCTGTTAGCCCTGATGCCCCTTAATAAAAGAGATAATTTCTTCAGCAGACGAGCTTTGGGCGGCTTCAAGCAGCTCTCCAAGCACTGAAACAGCCAGCTCAAGGCTAATTTTGCCTTCTTTGTATTGCTCAAGACCGGCGGCAATAAAGCTTCCAACGATGAGCCTTTCCTGCTCGTTGAGCTCAGCCCGCTCATCTTCGCCCTCAAAAATTAGGAACGTATAGGGCGGCTCGTGATGAACCCTTTTTAAGTGAGATGGCTGCCAATCATCGCCAATGACTATTTCGGCATCAAAGGGAATCTCCTTTTCTAAGAGTTGCAATCTCTTAATAAGTTCTGATGACTTCATTGCCATGTCTCATAAGGGCTAACGTTGAGTGAAGGCCGCGCGCAGCCGCCCTTTAAATGATGGCGCTGAAGGAGCCGCGTCGGCCTTGAACGATTGGTTAGGCGGCGCTAGAAGAGATGATCAGCCATGTACTTTCCAATTACGCCAATCAATGCGCCGCCAACTGCTATGGCAACCTTGAGGGGAATGGAGTTGGCTTTATTAAAATCATCGCGAAGCCTATCAATAGTTTTTGTTTGCTCAGAAACAACGGCAGAAAGCTCTTTGATTGCCGTGTCGCTTGAGTCATTTTTACGGGCGTGCCCAACAATTTCATCTGCTGTGAGCGGCCGAGTATGGACACCAATTCTACGATAGTAGCCGCCTCGAGTTGCGATTAAGTGCGGAGCCGCTGCGACGCTGACGATCACAATATCGCGACCGCCAATTTCATGAACCTCCACATTGATGTCAATGCGAGGGGACAGATATCGCAGCGCCGCATCAATTGCAGATTTTGCGCGACTGGCATTAACGCCGATGAACTGAGCAGGCTCCTTTACACCTAGAATGAGGGCTCCGCCCTTGGCATTGGCGAACGAAGCTAGCTGATTGGCTATCACATCGGGAGGGGGAACGGAAGATTTCAGCTCAAGAGTCTCGTCCTCTCCACGAGCAATACGTTTCTCAATTTCAGATATTTCCATCGGCTCAGAAATCCTTTTTATAAAGCCTAACGTTGGAATTCAGCCGCAGCGGTAGGCTGTCAGCTGGAATGCCTTTTTAAGGCGGGCGCTTTACGTGCAAGAGTTCATAAAGAAAGGTTCTTATTCCATTAGCCTGAACCAGTCTTTAACTGCTAAATTTAGCCTTACAATTTCATCTTCTGCTAATGGGCAGCAATGAGCGATTGGGCCTCGGAGCTGATTTAGACTGGTCATGATTTTTGAGAATGCTTTCGGATTCTTAAATAGCCCGGAAAATGCATCCCAGCTATCTTGCACAATAGATGTCAGTTCGCCAAAGGTTGTATAATCAATCTTAAGCTCCGATCTTTCAGTGAATCCTGATTCGGCTTCCCTCTTTATATTTAATTCGACATTTTTCTTAATGTCCTCTCGTACTTTTAGTTCCCACCAATTGTCGGAGTATGTCTCCTTCATTATTTGTACGATTAAGCTTCTAATGGATTTTTCTAGGCAATAAAATACTTCGTAATGCCTGGCCATCTCTTTGGCCTCTTGTCTAAACGCGGCATCAAATTGGGCGTAATAATCTTGCTCTTTTGCCGCTTCTTTTTCGTGCCTTAAAAGATCAATGCTGAGGCCGGCCTCAATTTTATCAAGGGAATTCTCTGCAAGAGAATTTGATAATACGAATATTTTTATCCGTTCCTCGGTATCCATATTAATCCTTTAGTAGGTTTTCTCTGAGAGATTTAAATATTGCATTATATACAGAGGGGTCGTCTGTTTTTGGGAGGACCAAGTTAATTGTATAGTTGAGGCCTAAATGAAGTTTTTTCTGTATTTTAGTGTCTTCTTCATTGCCTGTGGGTTTCTTGGCTGGGGGCTCGGTCTGCTCAATTTCCCCGGGTGCGGAATCAAAGTCTGCTAGTTGTTTTGCATTAAAAAAAGTGGAAACAATGTTTTCCACAACTCTGGAGTCGTGTGGCTCTCCAGTAGCTTCCATAACCAAGCCTTTAAAAGCTCTTTTGTCTAGATCGTGACAGTATTCATTTCGCGAGTAGAGCTCTGAATATCCAATTTTTATTGCTTTAGCTAAGGATGATTTTGAGGATGATGGGTTGCGAAATGACTTATACAAGTGAGTCGGAGTTCCGTCACTATTTAGTAGGCCTGCTTTTTTAGCCCAAGAAATAAAGGTTCGATAGTTTCCCCCTTTGAATCCAAGCTTAGTGGACAGAAAATCTGAGTTGAAGTTTTCAGGTGTTCCAGCCTCTTTGATTTTTTCCAATATCTTTGGGATGGAGCCAGGGGCAGACATGTAGGGAATATTTATCTGAGCCATACTTAAAATTCCTTAAGGTTATTGTGGGAGTCCGCCTTCTCTTTAAGCCCTAACTTTTGAGCTCAGGGCCGTCGACCCTGCAGCGAATGGTTGGGCCCAAATTCTCCGCTACCTGTTAGCGTCATTGGTGAATCCCAGGAATGAAAAGTCAATTCCCAGTTCGGCTGCTGACGAAATTTGCTCACGAAACTCATCATACACGCCAGGCATATGGATGCCTCCAAACTCCGCTCGCGATATAAAAGCCCCATTCAATTGCTCCTCAGTTGCCTTCATTAAATTAACTAAGACGTGGCGATAGAACGAGCAAATAGCAGACAAAACCAATAATGAGCTCGATCTAGACCAGAACATGGCTACTTTGGGAATGCCGAGTTGCTTCCAATGCTCTCCTGTCATTGAGATTGGAACCATCCATTCGGATCCGGCATCTTGAGGAAGGCCGATGCAGGCCTCAATTGCAGTCAATTTTGAATGTACAAACTCGTTTCGTGCCTTGATTAGTTCAGCAATCTTTTGGACCTCAGAGCAGCCGCGATCTAGATCTCCAAACCCTTGGAGACGGAGCGCAATTTCAACCTTTGGGATCGGCGATAGCTTGTCGAGCTCCTCAATGAGCTTCTTAGGGGACTCAGGAAGTGCCAAGAGGCAATTTGCGAAGCATTCAACGCTGAGTGCCGAAGCTCCGATCGATGCCCGCGCATATCGGCTACTAAGAAATGGGTTTGTCTCATTCACAGCCATCTTGTGCTGAAAGATCGCATCTGCCAGCAAGTCGAAGAAAGCTATGTATCTATAGGTCGCTGGAATTGGATGCGTCATCTGCTATTGGTGCCCAACGCTAGAGTTAAGGTGGCGGCGGAGGCGTCAACCTTGAACGACTTTTTAGGTCGAACCAGTTCCAAGAAGAGTCTGTACTTCATGCCTTGTTAGGGTTTTATTTGACTCAATCTGCTGATCAATTGAAAAGTAGCGGATGCTGGGTTTGTTTTCTGACCTAAATTTACTGAGATCAGCTGCAGATTGATCTGAAAGTTCACCATTATGGGGGCTTACTATGTTTGGTTTACCCGAGTCTGATGTCCATATATAGAAAGTTATTCTATAAGTTCCAGGAGCGAACAAAACATGCGCTTGTTTCCAGCCGAATAGCACGATCCTGTGTTCAGATGATTTGGCAGCTGTGGCAAAAGGACCTGCAAAGGTTTCTCTATAGTATTTCTTATTGCTGTAGTCGTAGTTATTGAACTCTGTCCATTCTATATATTGAGATTTCGACTGGTCTCCAGGAAAGGAGATTAAGACGGCGCATTTGTGAACTATGCCGGTTCGCTGAGATGAATTCACGAATGTAATGGGGGCATATAATTCAAATCCGGCTTTTGTGTGACAAAATCCGAACGTACTTCCTGGATGGAATGAGATTTTTGGACGCTGAAACTGTGTTAAGTATAAGGTAATAGAAGACACCAAAAGACTAAGGGCTGCGATATACAATGAGTATTGCGACATTTCTATTGTTTTCCTTGGCCTAACATTGAGTAGATCCCAAAAGTGGGGCTTAGTACTTCTTCGTGCGGTGTCGCCTATCTCGGCGTCTTATCCGCAACTGATTGAATATACGAAGGAGTATTCAAAATGGGCGACGCTTTCGGGAACTGCCCTGGCAAGATGTGCCCCGCATCTGCCCCGACTCTAATACGCATGGCCTCACTAGGTAATCCGTATTTCCCGCAACTTCTGCACCGCCCCAAGGGCCTTCCGGAAGCCGCAGGAAGGCCCCCTTATGTGCCAGCAGCCAGCGCCGCCAACGACCGCCCCAGATTCTCCCGCCCCCGTCCCTCATACCGCTCCACAAACTCCCGAGTACTAAACAACCGCCCCCGCCCCAGAAACTGCTGCAATACGGCCATCCGCCGCACCCGAAACACCCTCTCCGGCAAATGCCCATACTCCAGCCTTACCTGCCTCTCATACTCATCAAACCGCTCCGCCGGCGCCCCCAGAATCCAAAGGTCGATATCCACCATCACCTCGGCATCGATCCCCACCGGGCTCGCGTTATGGCAGGTCGCCATGACCAGCGCGGCCACCCGCTCGGCCATCGCCGGCGGCAGTCCCGCGGCCAGGATCTCTGCCTGCGCCCAGTCGGCGCTGCGGGCCTCGTTGTCGGGGCGGCCCAGGTCGTAAATGGCGTCGTGGAACCACAGGACGAGACGGACCTCGAGCGGGTGCTCGGGCAGGTGGGCCAGGGTTTTAAAATTGGCGAGGCATTCGCCCAGGTGCTGCAGGGTGTGGTACTGGCGGTGGGCTTCGCTGTAGCGGGCGAGCAGCGCGTCAAAAAGGCCGGGGGCCGGCGTTGCGCCGGCCTGTTGCCACAGGCTGTCCCAGTCGTCCTTGAGGGTCTTGTGCGCGTCCTGCGCCATGTTGGCTTACTCCGTGGCCCACTCGAACTGCAGTGTGTCCGCGTCGGCAAAGGCGTCGCCCAGGCGTTGCCGCATCATCTGCAGGTTGTCGTCGGTATAGGGCTGGGCCGGATGCTTGCCCCAGACCGGGCCGGGCCAGGCGGCGTCGTTGGCGTAGCGGGCGATATGGTGCACATGCAACTGCGGCACCATATTGCCGAGGGCGCCGATATTGATCTTGTCGGCGTCAAAGTATCTGGAGAGGCGCTCGCTCACATAGCTCGATTCGCGCATCAGTTGCTGCTGCTGGTCTTCGCTCAGTTCAAAGATCTCGCGGGTGTCCGCCACCCGCGGCACCAGGATCAGCCAGGGGTAGTGCATGTCGTTCATGAGCAGGCAGCGGCAGAGCGGGAAGTCGCCCAGCGGCAGGGTGTCGGCAGCAAGCCGGGGATGCAGTTCGAACATGGGCACGACCCTGGGGAGATGCTCCTCAGCATAAAGGGGTAATGTTCTTTCACAATACCTGAGACCCATTTTTTCAGGGGTGGGCTGCCCGGCGGGCCTGGCCTGGTCGGAGCAGGGCGGGGCAGGGCGGGGCAGGGCGGGGCAGGGCGGGTCTGCCGGCGGGCGGCGGGCCCGGCAGCGGCGGAACCCGGCGCGACTCTTGCTTGAGTCCTGCGCTGCAAGGCCAGTGGCCTGCCCCGGGCCTGCGCCGTGTGCGCGGGCCTGCCCAGCCGGGTGGCAGGCCGCGGCCCATCCATCCTGTCCTGCACCAACACCGGGAGCCCCGCATGAACCGTGAAGACGTCACCGACCTCATCGTCACCGCCAAGATCCGCAAGGGCCTGAAGTGGGCCCACATCGCCGAGGCCCTGGGCCACAGCAAGGAGTGGGTGACCGCCGCCTGCCTGGGCCAGATGACACTGACCGCCGCGCAGGCCGCCACCCTCGGCCACCTGCTGGATCTGCCCGCCGACGCCGTGGCGCTGCTGCAGGTGCCGCCCTACAAGGGCTCGCTGCCCACCGCCGTGCCCACCGATCCGCTGATTTACCGCTTTTACGAGCTCATCAGCGTGTATGGCACCACCTTCAAGCAGCTTATCCACGAGGAGTTCGGCGACGGCATCATGTCCGCCATCGATTTCAACATGGACATGACGCGCGAGCCCGACCCCAAGGGCGATCGCGTGCGCATCGTCATGAGCGGGAAGTTTTTGCCGTACAAGACGTATTGAGGGGCGGCTCGCTTTGTGGGGCGGTGGCTCTTTTGCCGGGATGCCGGCCACCGCCCCGTGCCCGCTTGCTCCAGCGCTCTTGACCACGCCAATGGCGGCTGGCCCCTGCTTTTGATAACCTCCTGATTTATCGGATTAAAATGAATCAGGGAGCGGACGGGTCTTGAGCCAGGGCGTCATCACCATTGCCTATGTCACCCGCCTCCTCCAGGAGGCGGCGCGCGAGGGCGTGGACCCGGCCAGCCTTTTCCGCGAGGCCGGCCTCGATCCGGCGCAGCTGCAGCAGCCCGAGACGCGTATCCGCACGAATGAATTCATCCGTCTGATGCAGATCGTCATGCGCCGCACCGAGGACGAGTTCATCGGCCTCGGCCGCGGCACCAAGTCCAAGCCCGGCACTTTCTCCATGATGGCGCACGCCGTCATCAACTGCCCCAACCTGGGCAAGGCCATGGAGCGCTCGGCGGCCTTCTACCGCATCGTCGATTTGCCCATCGAGCTCAAGCTGGAGGAGGGCAGCACCGAATCCCGCCTCATCCTCACCACCGCCGCCCCCGAGCGCGACAACATCCTGGAAGCGATGCTCTTTATCTCCATCCGCTTCTGGAGCTGGCTCACCGGCCGCCCGCTCGAGCCCGCCGCCATCCAGCTCGATTTCCCGGAGCCGCCGCAGGCCGACGAATTCCGCCGCATCTGGAAAGGCCCGGTCACCTACAACAACGCGCGCAACGCCATCGTCTTTCCCACCGCCTGGCTGTCGCTGCCGCTGGTGCAGAACCCGCTCTCGCTCACCCGCTTTCTCAAGGATTCACTGGCGCTCATCATCGTCGGCAACCAGGCGCCCATCGGCCTACCCGAGCAGATCAAGGCCATCATCTCCAAGGGTTACGGCAACCACTTCCCGGACTTCGCCCAGGTCTGCGAAAGCCTGAACATGACGCCGCAGACCCTGCGCCGCCGCCTCAAGGAAGAAAACACCAGCTACCAGGCCATCAAGGACAACATCCGCCAGGACGCCGCCCGCTTCTACCTCGCCAAGGAAGAGCTCTCCATCGACGAGATCGCCCTCATGATGGGCTTCTCCGAGGCCAGCTCCTTCCACCGCGCCTTCAAGAAGTGGACCGGCCAGACCCCCGCCGCCTGGCGCCGCGAAGTGTTGGGCCTGCCGCCCGAAGGGGATGACGACGACGAAGAGGGCTGGGTCACCGGTTAACCTCCCGGCCAAGCCCTGCGCCACTCCCCGTAACCCTCGCCGCAAGCCGACGGTTGAGTTTTAGCCGGGGGCGCTTGGCCGGCAGTGCTGGGCCTGACGCCGCCGCTCCTGTGCTCTAAAGCCCCCACCTACAGCAACCTCTGCAAATCCGGTAAAGTCGGGCGCTTCCGTGCACACCGGCCGCCATTCCATGCCCCAGACCAATACCACCGCCCGCCTGCTCATCACCTGCCCGGACAAGGCCGGCATCGTCAACGCGGTCTCCAGCTTTCTCTACAACCACGGCGCCAACATCACCGCGCTGGACCAGCACGCCACCGAAGCCGAGGGCGGCACCTATTTCATGCGCCTGGAATTCCAGACCCCGCACCTCGACCTCTCGCGCCAGGTGCTGGCCAAGACCTTCGAGGACGCCGTCGCCCGCCGCTACGGCATGGACTGGACCATCAGCTATGCCGCCGATCTCAAGAAGGTCGCGCTGCTGGTGAGCAAGGTCGACCACGCCATGCAGGAGCTGCTCTGGCGCTGGTCGCGCGGCGCGCTGCCCTGCGACATCCGCTGCGTGGTCAGCAACCATCCCGACCTGCAGCAGCAGGTCGAGCGCTTCGGCGTGCCCTTCCACGTTGTGCCCGTCACTAAAGACAGCAAGGCCGAGGCCGAGGCGCAGATCCAGTCCCTCATCGGCGACTGCGACCTTGTCGTGCTCGCACGCTACATGCAGGTGCTCTCCGGCGATTTCGTGGCGAAGTGGCCGCACAGGATCATCAACATCCACCACTCCTTCTTGCCCGCCTTTGTCGGCGCCAATCCCTACCAGCAAGCCTATGACAAGGGCGTGAAGCTGATCGGCGCCACCGCGCACTACGTGACCGCCGACCTCGACCAGGGCCCCATCATCGAGCAGGGCGTCGAGCGCGTATCCCACCGCGACGACGTCGAGACCCTGCGCGAACTCGGCCAGGACGTGGAGCGCAACGCACTCGCCCGCGCCGTGCGCTGGCACCTCGAAGACCGCATCATCGTGCACGGCAACAAGACCATCGTTTTTAGCTAGTGCGTGGCGCAGCCTGGCAGTGGCCGGGCTTCAGGCGGGCGCTCCGAGCCCGACAAGCCTCGCCCGAAAAGTTGCGCCCTGCTAGTCCACTCCAACGCCGCTCCGTCCAAAGGGATTCCAGATGCAGGCCTTCTACGCACTCATCGACCGCCTCGACCGCAGCGAAGGCGAGGCGCGCGCGGACATCGAAGCGCTGCTCTGGTCCACCTTCGGCGTCGAGCAGACCGTGCTCGCGCTCGACATGACCGGCTTCTCGCGCACCGTGCAGGCCCAGGGCATCGTCAGCTATCTCGCGCGCATCCGCCGCATGCAGCAGGTGAGTGCGCCCCTCGTGGCCGCGCATGCCGGCGAAGTGGTGAAGTTCACCGCCGACAACCTCATGGCCGTGTTCGCCGATGCCGGCCAGGCGCTCGCCGCGGCACGCGCCATCCGCCGTGCCTGCCTGGCCCTGGCCGAGCCCCTCGACGTCTCCATCGGCCTCGATGCCGGCCACTTTCTGTATGTGCCGCACTCCGACTGCTTTGGCGATCCGGTCAACGTCGCCTTCAAGCTCGCCGAGGACATCGCCGGCAATGGCGAGGTGCTCGCCAGCGCCGCCGTGCTCGCCGCCACTGGCGCTCCGGCGCCTGCCGTCTGGCAGGAAGCCACCGTGTCCGGCCTCTGTATCCGCTACGCGGCGCTGCCCGCCGACTAGACTGCGGGGGCAATCGCTGCCCTTCCGTCGCTGCCACTGCCTGCCTGGAGCCCTGCCATGAAACTCACGGATTTCGCCCTGAACGCCCTCGAGGGCGAGCCCCTGCCCGACACTACTCTTGCCGGCAAAGTCGTGCTGCTGGTCAATGTCGCCAGCCAGTGCGGCCTCACCCCGCAATACAAGGGACTCGAGCAGCTGCAGCGCGACTACGGCATGCGCGGCTTCACGGTGCTGGGCGTGCCCTGCAACCAGTTCGGCGGCCAGGAACCGGGCGATGCCACGCAGATCCGCAATTTCTGCCGCACCCAGCACGACGTCACGTTTCCGCTCACCGCCAAGGTCGACGTCAACGGCCCCGGCCGGCATCCGCTCTATGCCTGGCTCACCGCCGAGGACGCCACCTTTCCCGGCGCCATCACCTGGAACTTCGAGAAATTCCTGGTCGGCCGCGACGGCGCCGTCAAGGCCCGCTTCTCGCCGCGCACCACCCCCGATGATCCCGCGCTGGTCGCCGCGCTCGAAAGCCTGCTCTAGCCTTCGCAAGCGGGCAGGGCCCGGGACTGCGGTTCACCGCCGCTGCCCCGGGTCCGGGCCGGTACAGCCAGTCGGGCACCTGCCTGCCAACCCCGTCACTGGCAGGGTAAATCCCGCGCTTGTGCATTTGCATCCGGGCGCCATCGCATGCGAGCCTCGCGGCATCCACGTGGAGGCTTCATGGATCCGCAATCCTCCCTGCGCAGCCGGCTCTGGCTGCTGCTCTCGCTCTATATCTGCCAGGGACTGCCCACCGGCGTCTTCACCCAGGCCTTGCCCGCGATCCTGCGCACCTACGAGGTGCCGCTCACCGTCATCGGCTTCAGCGGCCTGCTCGCGCTGCCCTGGGCCCTGAAATTCCTCTGGGCGCCTTTCGTGGAACGCTATTTTTCCCAGCGTTGGGGCCAGCGCCGCTCCTGGATCCTGCCCATGCAGGTCGCCGCCCTCGTCATGCTGGTCGCCATCGCCTTCTTCGATCCCTATCGCCTGGCCGGCAACGAAGGCGTCGCGCAATTCTTCGTGTTCATGTTCCTCGTCAACCTCTTCGCCGCCACCCAGGACATCGCCACCGATGGCCTCGCCGTGCGCAGCCTCGCCTTCCACGAGCGCGGCCTCGGCAACGGCGTGCAGGTGGCCGGCTATCGCATCGGCCTCATCATCGGCGGCGGCCTCCTGCTCTATCTCATCGGCGCCTGGGACTGGCAGGCCGCCTTCCTGCTGCTGGCGGTGTTGCTGGGCCTGCTCACGCTGCCGGTGCTGCGCTTTCGCGAACCGCCGCCCCTGCGTGACGAGCCTGGCCGCGAATTGCCCTACCTGCATGTCTTCACCAGTTTTTTTGCGCGCCCCGGCCTGCGTGGCTGGCTGGTGGTGCTCATTACCTACAAGGTGGGCGAGTCGCTGGGCTCCGCCATGGTCAAGCCCATGCTCGTCGACATGGGCCTCGACCTGAAGCAGATCGGCCTGATGGTAAGCATCGTGGGCTCGCTCGCCACCCTGGTGGGTGCCTTGCTTGGCGGCTGGCTGACCGCGCGCTGGGGCCGCTATCCGGCCATCATCGGCTTTGGCGTGCTGCAGGCCCTGGGCGTCGCCGTCTATGCCTGGCTGCCTTGGCTCCACGACCGCGGCGAGCCGGTGCCCCTGGCGTTGATCTACAGCTTCAACGCCCTCGAGCATTTCGTCAGCGGCATGGCCATGGCGGCCCTGCTCACCGCCGTCATGGACCTCGCCCGCGCCGAGCACGCCGCTGCCGATTTCACCGTCCAGGTCAGCATCCTCGCCATCTTCGGCGGCAGCTTCTACCTGGTCGCCGGCCTCGTCGCCGAGGCTCTGGGCTACACCGCCTACTTCCTGGTCTCGGCAACGCTGTCGCTGGTCCTGCTCTGGCCGGCGGCCATCTACTGCCGGCGCCTGCCCTGGCTGATGCCGGGCGGCCTTCCGGCAACGGCGCTTCCTGGGGAGAATGTTCGTCCCTGAAATGCACGGGTTCAGCCCGGGCCCCTGCCACGGACTTCCGGCGACAGCGCTTTCAGGGGACAATACGCGCCCCTGAAATGCACGGGCGCTGCCCGGACCCCTGCCATGACCGACGACATCCGCCACCACCTCGACGCCCGCGGCCTGCGCTGCCCCGAGCCCGTGATGATGCTGCACCAGAAGGTGCGCGACATGGCCGAAGGCGAGCTGCTCGAGGTCATCGCCACCGACCCCTCCACCACCCGCGACATCCCCAAGTTCTGCCGCTTCCTCGGCCACGAACTGGTGAACCAGGACGAGCTCAAGGATGCCGGCGAATTCCGTTACGTCATCCGCAAGGGCGCCTGAGCCCCTGGCGGCGTCCGCTCAATAAAAAAGCCCGGCATTGGCCGGGCTTTTT
Source organism: Moraxellaceae bacterium (assembly GCA_020697295.1). Classification (GTDB taxonomy): domain Bacteria; phylum Pseudomonadota; class Gammaproteobacteria; order Pseudomonadales; family Moraxellaceae; genus UBA2031. The sequence continues at coordinate 52,982 of JAJFBF010000043.1, forward strand.
TATTGAGCCTGCTTTTTTATTGAACCTGCGGAAGCGGGGGCCGCTGCCTGGCGAAGCAATCGTCGCCTAGTGCGCCGCCACCGCACACTCCGGACTCGCCGGCGTTACCTTGCAGCGGATATTGCGCAGCAACCGCATCATGTCCGCATCATAAAGCCCCTCGGCCGCCAACTGGTCCCGCGCCTCGCGCATCAGCTGCACATAGCGCGCCTCGTCCGCCGGCGTGATGTTCATCCACTGCGATTCGGGAATCTCCTTTTCCGCACGGCTCACAATCGCAAAGGCCTTGTCCACCTGCGTCCGCACATACGTCCGGCTTTGCTGGCCATAGCCGGCCGGGAAGCGCTTGCGGTTGATCAGCAGCGTCGCGCTGATCTGGCCCAGCGGAAAGCGATAGATCGCGCCCTTCGTGCCCACGCCCTTGTGCAGCTCCATGGGCTTGTAGAGCAGCACCGGCGCCACCAGCACATCCACCTGGTGATTGTTGAACTTGCCGGCGAAGTTGCTGAGGTCCGAAGCTACCGGCTGTGCCCCGAGACGCTGCACGATGCGGGTCTGTGCCTTGTCGAGCTCGAGCACCGCCACCTTCTTGCCGGCGGCTTTCTCCACCGAATCGATGCGACGGTCGATGACCATCACATAGGCCGGCCCCATGGGGATCACGCCGGCGACTTCATAATTGTCCGTGATCATGCGCGGCGCCAGCTTCGGATTGGCCAGGGCCTCCAGCAGCAGGCGCATATGCCGGGGCGTGGGCAGCGCGCCCACGGAATCGATGCTGCCCACGAAAGGCGAGAACTGGCGGGCGCGGATGGTGGTGATGGCGACGCCGTCGCAGTGGCCGGCCTTGAAGTCCTCGGCGGCGACGCGCTCGTCGGTATAGGCGCGCAGCTTCATGTCCACGCCCCACTGGCCGGCCACCAGGGCCTGGTCGCGGGCCATGCCGAAGGCTTCACCGCGGGTGCCAAGCGGGTCATAGACGCAGAACAACACCTTCTGCAGTGCCGCCTCGGCCACCGGCGCCGCCATCAGGGCGGTGGCCGCCAGCAGGGCAGGGCGGAGGATGCGGACAAGACGCTTCATGTAATCCTTCATGACAGGCTCCCTATGTTTACATTGCCCAATGTAACGATTAATCCGCGCCTCTGTACAATTATTGTCCTACAGCCTTGGAGGTACACCGCCCGGAGACAAGGCCGGGAGCACATCAAGCCGCCGGAGCCGCCCCCGCACCCGCCAGCCGCCGCATCTGCTGGTTGAGCCGCCAGTTCAGCAACACTGCCGCCAGCGTCAGGCCGACCACCAGCCCGGCCCAGAACCCGTAAGGACCATACCGTTCGCCCGTCACATACGTCAGGCCCAGCGCATAGCCCAGGGGCAGGGCGACCAGCCAGAAGGCCACCAGCGTGATGAGCATGGGGCCACGCGTGTCATGCAGGCCGCGCAGGCTGCCCGCGGCCCCGATCTGCAGTGCATCCACGACCTGGTAGGCCGCCGCGAACAGCAGCAGGTCGGCGGCAAGCTGGCGCACCGCGGGGTCATCGGTATAGATCGCCGTGAGCGGATAGCGCGCCAGCACGATGAAGGTGGCCGAGGCCACGGCAAAGACAGTCAGCGCGATCAGCCCGACGCGGCGCGTCAGCGCCATGCCGGCCTGGTCGCCCCGGCCAAAGGCATGGCCGGTGCGGATGGTCATGCAGAAGGCGAAGCTGAGCGGGAACATGAACACCAGCGAAGTCACCGAGAGCGCGATCTGGTGGCCGGCCACCTGTAGCTCGCCGAGCGGACTGATCAAAATGGCGATGATGGCGAACACGCTGACTTCAAAAAACACCGCGATGCCGATGGGCAGGCCCAGGCGCAGGAAGCCGGCGAGGCGCGCTGGCTCGGGCCTGAAGGAGCCGTGCAGCAGGCGTACCGGTGCGAAGTGCTTCGATTTCAGTACATAGGCGAGCAGCATCAGCAGCATCAGCCAGGAAATGATGGCGGTGGCCACGCCGCAACCCACGCCTCCCAGCCGCGGCAGGCCCAGCTTGCCGTGGATGAGCACGTAGTTGAGCGGCACCAGCAGCACCAGGCCGGTGAGGCTGATGAGGGTGACCGGCAGCGGCCGGCCCATGCCCTCGCAATAGTTGCGCAGCACCGCGAACAGCGCGGTGGCAGGCAGGCCCCAGGCAATGGCGGCCAGGAAGCGGCCGGTGAGGTCGCGCAAATGCGCGGGTGTATCGAGCAACTCGAAGACGGGCCCGACGCGCTGCAGCAGGAGCATGCCGGCCAGGCCCAGCACCACCGCCAGCCACAGGCCCTGGTGCGCAATATGGGGAATGCCGGCATGGTCGCGGCGGCCGCGGGCGGCGGCGACCAGGGGCGTGGTCGCGAGCAGGATCCCGGTGATGAGCAGCATCAGCGGCAGCCACAGGCTGGCGCCCAGCGCCACCGCGGCCAGGTCCAGCGGCGAGGCCTGGCCGGCCATGACCGTATCGACAAAGCCGAAGGCGGCCTGCGACAGCTGGCTGGTCAGGATGGGACCGAGCAGGAGCAGCAAGGCCTGCAGTTCCTGGCGGAAGGCGGTGGAGCGCAATGGGAACACCTCGATCGGGCCGCGCAGTCTAGCAAACTTCCCGCCGCGCTCCTTCTCTAGAAAAAGGCGCGGAAATCCGCGCCTTTTTCGTTTCCCTGATCCCGCGTTACTGGGACAGGAAATTCACGTCGATCGGACCCGTCCAGGATTCGACCTCCATGGCGCCGAAGTTGAAGCCGCGGACCATCGCGATGATCTTGGCTTCCAGTTCCGGATTGTTGAGCTGGCTGGAGGCGATCGAGGCGGCCGTCACCGAGCCGTCCGGCGCCACCGTCACCTTCAGCACCACCGTGCCCTGCATGGTCGGATCATCACGCAGCGCGCGCTGGTAGAGGTTATTGACGCGGGCCGTGTAGCGGTCAAAGGCCTTGCGGATATCCTCATTGGTGCGGCGGGCCTTGCCATCCTTGCCCACGCGGCTGGCGGCGGACGCCGCCGCGGCGGCGCCGATGCTGCTCTGCACCGCCTGCAGCTTGCCACCGCCCGCGCCACCGGCAGCGCCGGCGCCGAGCAGGCCGGCCGTGCCCTTGCCACCGGCCTTGCCGCCACCATAGCCCGAGCTCATGTTGCCGGCATAGGCGCCGACAGACGAGCCCGAGCCGGTACCGGCGCGGCTGGTGATGAGGTTGCGGCTGGTGCCGGCCTCCTCGGTGCTGGTGATGAGGCCACCGGTGCCGTTGCCGGTCTGGCCGGGCATGCCGCGCGGCGCCGCCACGGCCGACACGTCCATGTCACGCAGGTCGGCGAGGTCGTCAAACCCGGCTTCCTGGATGGCCTGCGAGGCGCGCGCCTTGGCGGCGCTGCGCTGCAGGTCCGTGACCACGGGCTTGGGCGCGGCCTCTTCCGCCGGCTTGGGCGCGGCTTCTTCCTTCTTGACGACGGTTTCGTCCGGCTTCACCTCTTCCTTCTTCAGCGGCTCGGCCTCTTTCGGCGGCGGAGGCGGCACTTCCTTGCGCTGCATCACCACCTTGGCGAGATGCTCCGGCACGGCTTCGGCCTGGGCACGATCGACCTTGGGGATCTCGATGCGCGGCACAATGACCCAGATCAGGAAGGCCAGCAGCAGGAACACCGCCATCAGCGCGCGAAAGCGCGTGCTTTCCCCCGGCAGCGGATCCCAGGGCAGCGTCGGGCGGACGTAGTCGAGGATCAGGTTGCTCATCGGCTGCCCTCCTTGGTCCGCATCACGGCAAAGGAGATCTTGCTGTAATCGCTGGCCGAGCAGGTGGCCATGATCTTGCGCAGCAGCGAGTAGGGAATGCCCTTGTCGCCGAGGATCATGACCTCGCGCTCGGGAATGCCCTGCTCGTTGAGCTTGGGCTGGGACTTGCTGGCGCGGTAGGCGAGTTCCTTGGCCAGGCCCGGGATCACGTCACCGTTGATCTGCAGGGCCTCCGCGGTCAGCGCCACCTTGACGCCCTGCACCACGATGTCCTTCTGGTTGACCATCACCGTGAGCACGGTTTCCTCGGCGCGCTTGTCAGCGGTCGACTTGGGCAACTCGAGCTGCTGGCTGTCCGGGATGTTGGTGACGTTCTGCGAATTCACCAGCAAGAAGAACACCAGCACCGTCAGGATGTCGATCAGCGAGGTGAGCTGGATCGTCGCCGGCTTGCGCAGGCGGTGCCGGCGCGCCATGCGCGAGAGATGCGCGGACTTGCTCATGAGGCACCTCCGGCTTCGGCGCTGGCGGGGGCGTCACCGATCCCGATGTCCGGGAACAGCGAGGCCTTGATCCACTGGCCGTTCACTTCGCGCGGCTTGTAGCGCACGGAGTCCATGGTGTGGACCAGGGTGTCGTAGTCGGTGGTCGGCTCGAGCAGCAACGTCACTTCGGTGACCGACGGATACGAGGTCTTGACCGTGACCAGGTATTCGTTGAGTCCCTTGAAGTCGGGGCCCTGGGCGGTGGCGGCGACGATCTTCATCGGACCGGACTGGCGGTCGGCGACCACGAACTTGTCCTTGTAGATGGAGACTTCGAGCACAAGGGGCTTGGGCGCATCCGCGCCACCCGCACCACCGCCGGAGGGCAGGTTGACCTGCAGCTGCGACAGTTCGGTAAAGGCAGAGGTCACAAGCAGGAAGGCGAGGAGCACCACCATCAGGTTGATGAAGGTGGTCATGTCCAGGTCGGCTTCCAACTCGCGAGGTTTACGGCGCCTCATGAGGATTTACTCCGGAAAGCTTGGTGGGGGTGCCTCACTGCTGCGGGGTCTGCTGCGAACCCAGCTGGCGGACCATGTTCTGGAACTTGATCGAGGCGGCTTCCAGCGATTCCACGGCCTGACCCGTCTTGGACTGCAGCAGCGAGAACATCACCAGCATCGGAATCGCGGCAATGAGGCCGAACGCCGTACAGTTCATGGCTTCGCCGACGGCGGCGGAGAGCAGGTTGGCTTTTTCGGCGGGGTCGGCGGAGGCCACGGCGGTGAAAGCGTGGATCAGGCCGATAATCGTGCCGAGCAGGCCGAGCAGGGTGGCGACGTTGGCCAGCGTGGAGAGGTAGTGCGTGCGCTTTTCCAGGCGCGGCAGCGACTCCATCAGGCCTTCTTCCATGGCCATTTCCACGTCATCCATCTTGCGCGAGGTCAGCAGGCGCGTCAGGCCGTTGGTGAGAATGAGGCCGAGCGCGGAGTCGGACACCTTGGTCTTTTCCAGGGCGGTCTTGAGCTGGCCCTTGGACACCAGTGCGAAGGTCTCGCCCCACAGCGCCTTGTTCACCTTCTCGACCTTGGACAGGTAGAGCCAGCGCTCGATGCTGATGGCGATGCCGGCGACGAGGGTGAGCAGGATGGGGTACATCCACACGCCACCTTCCTGCATGAAGGACGCAAAAGACTGAAACATATTCATCGGGGACTCCTGTTTATTGTTCTGGCTACGTTGCCCAGGTTGTAAGTGCAAAACCGGACGGCAGTTAGGTGGAGGATCATGCAGCGCCTGCCGCCATCGGCATGATCCGGTTAAGGGTTACTGTTCGCCGAGCCTTCGTTGCAGCTCGATTTCGCGGCGCAGGATCTCCGGATCCAGGGGCTGCAGGGTTTCGCGCAGGATGGAGGTGGTGACCTCCTTCTTCGGCAGGCGCGAGGGCTTGTCTTTCCAGGGCACCACGTTGAAGACCGTGGGCGCTTCCTGCGAACCGATCACGTCGATGCGCGCCGCGCTGGCCGGGGCCTCGCTCGCGGTTTCAGGGGCGGCGGTCGCCGGCTTCTTGGCGGTCGTGGCGGCCGGGGCCGCGACGGCAACGCCGCCCGCCAGCAGCACCAACAGGCCCACACTCAGTTTCTTGATCATGATGCGCTCTTCTCCTCGGCGGCTGCCGCCGGCGCGGGCGCGGGGCCCGTGCTGCCGGGCGCGGCGGGGGCGGCCGGTGTGGGCGGTGTCGCGTCGGTCGCCGGCGCGGCATCGCCTTCATCTTCAGCCACCGGCTGCGGCGCGGGCGCCGGCCGGGGCGGGGCCTTGTACACGCCGGTGCGCTTCTGCAAATCGACGATCCAGTTGGCGACGGCCGGGTCCGGCTTCGATTGCAGGCCCTGGTAGCGCTCGTAGTGGGTCAGGGCCAGCGGCAGGTCCTGCAGGTACAGGTCGGCCAGCACACCGAGGTTGAAATGGGCGCGGGCATAGCCGGGGTCGAGGACGAGGGCGGCTTCATACGCCGCCCGGGCATCCGGGAACTTGCCTTGCTGGCGCAGCGCGATGCCCAGCAGGTTTTGCGCATAGGGGCTGCGCGGGCTGGCCTTGATCGCGGCGCGCAACGCCGTCTCGGCGTCGGCGTATTTTTCCTGGCGCAGCAGGATCAGCCCCTGGTTGAGCAGGGGGCCGGCAAACTGCGGGGTTTTCGCGCCAATGCCGCGGAACAGCGCCAGGGCCTCGGCGTCGTTGCCGGCCTGCGTCAGCCCGATGGCGCGGGCGTAATCAGGGGCGATGGCCATGGCTGCCTGCTGCTTGACGGGGTCGACCGTCACCTTGGGCGCGCTGGAGGTGTCGCGGGTGGCGCTGGTGGTGCCGGCGACCTCGGTCTTGGTCTTGCGCTGGATGTTCCCGGCGGCCATGCGCTCGCGCAGCTGCGCCACGAGGTCGGGCTCGTTGCTTTCGGGCCCGCTGCTGGCCGTGTCGGCGGCCGGGCGCTTGGGTGCGCTGCTGCAGGCGCCCAGCAGCAGGACCAGGGAGACGGCCACGACGGCCTGGCGACGGGGGAGGTAAATGCTCATGCGCGGCCTCAGTAGATCACGTCGACAAAGGGTTCAGGCTGCTCGTGCTTGTTGTAGCGGCCCGGGGACAGCCTGGCGAGGGCGGCAAAGCTCTTGCGCACGGCATCGTCGTAGATGTTCTGCTTCGTCAGGTGGGTGTTGGCGATATAAAGATCGAGGGCCTTGTCCTCGAAGGGCGTGGCCTGCTCTTCCAGCAGGAAGCCGTACTGCTCGAGCTCCAGTTCGCTGAGGCCCTTGGGGCGCTCGCTGGCCAGCAGGTCGGCGGCCAGCTTGCGGTAGATTTCAGCGATCTGGTAATTCGAGGCGGTAGTGAACTCCGCCACGCCGATCGCCGCCGTCTTCGCATAGGCATCGAGCGCCTTCTGCATCGCCACCTTCTTCATGCCCAGGCTCTTCTTGAGCGGCTGGCTGAGGGCGATCGCGGCAAACTCGTCATAGAGGGGCTGGTTCAGGCGGTATTTCGCCATCGCGCCCAGGTAACTCGTGCGCGCGGTGTTGTCGGTGCCGGCGCGGTCGTAACCGGCCGAGAGCTCCTTCAGCCAGGCCAGGCTTTCGGCCGCGTTGCCCTGCTTGCTGGAGTAGGTATAGAGGCGGTTGACCGCTTCCATCTGCACGTCGATCGGCTTGGGATAGGCGGCCACGTAGCGGCGCAGGATGCGCACGGATTCATTCATGCGGCCGGCCTTGCCATACAAATCGCCCGCGCTCCACAGCGCCTGGCGCGACAGGTCCGGATTGCTGCTGGCGTTGGTGGCGGCAATGGTCTCGTACTCGGCGGCGGCCTTGTCGTTCTGCCCGGTCTTCTCGTAGGCGAGCGCGAGCTTGTCGGGAATGGTCGCGTTCAGGGCATTGGCCGGGTAGGCGGCGCGGAAGGCCACCAGCATCGGGATGGCGGCGGCGAAGCGCTCGGCGCTCATGTAGGTCGCGGCGGCATCGAACTCCGCCGTCGCCTTGAGCTTGGGATCGGTGGTGCCGCGTGCCGCGCGCTGGTAGGCGCCCACGGCGCCATCCACGTCGCCGGCCACCTTGAGTTTTTCCGCCTGCTTGTAGACGGAGGCCATCAGGCGCTCCTGGAAGCCGAAGCGTTCTTCCGGCGTCAGGTCAGTAAAGGCCAGGACCTTGCCGTAGGCAATTTCCGCGGCTTCCGGGCGGCCCAGGTCGTATTCGCCGTTGGCCACCACCGTCCAGGCTTCACGCTGCAGCGGCAGCGGCGCGGGCGGCTGCAGTTGCAGGAGGACGCCGGCGGTCTTCATCGCGCCCGGCAGGTCCTTGCGCGCCAGTTGGTCGTTGGTCAGGCCCTGCAGCAGCACGGCCGCGTTCTTGTCGGCCGGGAAAGTCTTGGCGAAGCGGACCGTGCTGGCGGTGCGGCGCGCCCACCACGCGTTCTGCTCGTCCGTCGTGCCCTTGATGCCGGCCTTTTCCTGCTCGTTGTAGGCGAGCAAGCCAAAGTAGGCGGCTTCGCTGGCGCGGCCGTTGCGCGGGTAATCGTAGGCGGTGCGTTCAAACTCGGTGATGGCGGCGTCAAACTGCTTGGCGGCAAACAGGGCTTCGGCCAGCAGCTGGTTGATGGTGATCGCCTCCACCTGCGGCGGGCTCATGGTCAGGTATTCCCGGTACCATTTGGCCGCCTTGAGGTACTCCTCGTCCTTTTGCGACTGCTGGGCCGCGGCATGCCAGTACTTGGCCAGGTCGATGACATGCGACTGCAGCAGCGGCAGCAGGTTCTGGCGGGTGTTCTCGTCGGCCTTGGCCCAGAATTCGCTCTGGCGGTTATAGCGCGCGATGAAGCGTTCCTTGGCGGGCAGCACTTCCGAGGGGAAGCCGCCGTCCTGGTAGGCCTTGATCGTGGCGGAGCTGAATTCCGGCGCGCGCGAGTTGAACGGGTACTTGGCCACGAAGAAGTCGAAGCTGTCCGCCGCGTTGCGGAACAGGCGCTTGCCCAGATAGGTCTTGCCGAGGCTCATGTAGACCTCGGTCTCGTAATTCTTGGGACCGACCTTCTTGAAATACTGCTCGACCGCCTTCGCGCCTTCCTGCTGGATAAAGCCCAGGCTGATGATGTTGAGCGTGTCGTCGCGCAGGCGCTGCGCGTTCTGCCGGGTCTTGGGATCGGCGCTGCGGACCTTGGTGTCCAGCTCTTCCAGCACCTGGAAGAAAATGGGCTGCGCGGTGTCATAGTCGGAGGCGCGGTACAGCGCCCAGCCCTGCTTGTAGAGGGACTGGTCACGGAAGTCGCTGCCCTTGTCGCTCTTGACCACGATGGCGTAATTGTCGGCGGCGGCCAGGTACTGGCCGACCGTGAACTCGTATTCGGCGATGCGGAAGCGCGACTCCACGGCCAGCGGGCTGTTCGGGTACTGCGTGATCAGCTGGCGCAGCGTGTCCACGGATTCGACGCGCTGTGCATTGAGGTCGTAGGCCTTGGCCAGGTTGTAATAGGCGTCAGCGCGCTCATCGGGCGTCTGCGCGTTCTTCAGCACGGCCAGGTAGAGCTGCACCGCTTCCGAGTAATTGACCTCGAGGGCGCGCTGGTGAGTGCCCGGCTTTTGCAGGGTGCTGGTCGACGCTTTCTTGTCGATGCCCTGCATGAACTGCTCGTGCTGCGCGGCTTCACTGCCGGCCTTTTCCACGTCGCGGGCCTGCGAGGATTCCATGGTGAGGTCGGCCATGCGCTTCAGGGTATCGAGGCGGGCGGCCGGGTCACGGAAGAGCTTGAGCGCGGTCTGGTAATTGGCGAGCACTTCTTCGGCGCTCTGCGGCAGCACCTGGTCGTTGCGGATCTCGATTTCCCGGTTCTCGAGGTCGGCAAGGGTGCCGGCGAAGCGGGTCTTGGCCGCGACGGGCGCCGGGGGCGGCGCGCTGGCGCAACCCGCCACCATCAGGAGGGCGAGCGCCAGGGGGCTGAGGCGGGCAGTCAGGGGCAGGGCGGTCTTCATGGCTTGGGCGCCTCTTTGGGGGCGGCGGATGGCTGGCCGTCACGGATCAGGGAGACGTCCTGCAGGCGGGCGATGCTGAGGTGGGCCTCGGCAATGTCGTTGTTGATGCGGCTGCGGCTGTCATCCAGCTGATTGAGGGCCAACTGGTTCAGATAAAGGCGGTATTCCCCGATCGACTTGTCGAGGCCCTGGTAGGCGGCCTGCAGGCGGGCCTCCAGCTCACGGATGCGGGCCGCATTGTCCTGGCCGGCCTGCTTGCGGTTGTCCGCCAGCAGCTGCTGCACGGCTTCCATGCGCGTCTGCAGCAGGCGCAGTTGCGTGCTGCTGTTCGCGAGGTCGGCATAGACCTCCTCCTGGGAGGGCGCGACGCGGCTGGCGTTGTCCAGCAGCACCAGGCCCTTGAGGATGCGCAGGCGGTCGCGCAGCGCGCGCGTCGCGGCGGTGTCCGGCTGACGGGTCAGCGCCGACTCCACCTGCTGCAGCTTGAATTGCTGTTCCATGGTCTTGAGGCCCGAGGGCCCGGCGGGCGGGCCGCCGACGCGGGCGACCTGGCGGGCGCGCTTGTCGAGGGCCGGGTAGCGCTCGGCCACCTGGGTCAGGCGCTGCTGCAGCGTGCTGACGCGAGCTGCAATGCCTTCCAGCACGCCCTGGCGGTTGCGGTGCCAGGCGGCCATGTCGCGCATCGCCTGCAGCTCAAGGCTGCGCTGGTCGAGCAGCGCGCGCAGGCGCTTCAGCTGGCTGTACTGCTGGAAGCCTTCATTGAAGGGATGGCTGGTGAACAGCGCGTAGAGCTGGGCGACCGTGACGCGGTCGTCCGGCACCACCGTATCCGGCACGGCGAGCGGATCGCCGAAGCGGTCCGCCTCGGGCGTCGGGTTCAGGCGATCCAGCCAGCCGCTGCTGCTGGCGGCGATGTCCTGCTCGATCTTCTCCAGGATCTCGAGCTGGCCGGTCAGGGTGGAGGCGGCGAGCTTGTAGCCATAGAGCGCCTGCTGGTTGGCCTGCAGCGACTCATAGGCGCGCGGGGCGAGCAGCAGGGCTTCCTGCACCGAGGGATCGGCCGTGCTGCGGGTCAGCAGCTCCAGCCAGTAGGCGAGGGCGCGCTTGTAGTCGCGGCGCTCGTAGTAGGCCCAGCCCAGCGCCAGGATGGCGTTGTTCGAGAACGGTCCCTTGAGGCGGACATTGACCAGGGCCTCGCGCGCCTTGTCCGGCTGCTGCAGCTGCAGGTAGTCATAGCCCAGGGCCAGCGCGGCGCGGTCCTTGAGGGCATTGTTGATCTCGCTGTCGCTCACCGGCAGGTTCATCACCTGCTCCAGCAACTGCTTGCCCTCGGGCGCATGGTTGGCGCGCAGGTGCGACACCCCGATGTTGTAGGTCGCGTACGGGCCCATGGGGTTGTCGAGGGTGATGGGGGTCAGCGCCAGCCGCGCCTCGTCGAAGGCGTTGCGGGTCATGAGCACGTTGGCGAGCATGACGCGGCGTTCGGTTTCCAGCGGCGTCATCTGCACGTCGAGCGGCACGTTGAGGATGCGCTCGGCATCGAAGTACTTGCCCTGGCGGTACTGCAGGCGGCCCTGGCGGAACATGGTCTCGTTGCGGGTCTGCGAACGCATGTCGCGGGTGACGATGCGCGCAAAGATGTTGTCGGCCTCGTCGGGCATGCCGAAAGCGGTGTAGAGATCGCCCAGCAGCATTTCCGAGGTGGTGACGCTCTCGTCGATGCGGCCCATGGACTTGGCGAGCAGGATATGGCTCAGCGCCTCGAAGCTGTCCCCGAGGTAGTAGGACTGCATGGTTTCGCCGAGCACGACCTCGTTGGCTTCCTGGCGCACGTTCAGGCGCTGGCGCAGGTCGGGGGTGGCGGTGGTGGCGGCGGACGCGAGCGCCGGCAGGCCGAGCACGGCGAGGGCGACTGCGACGAGCAGCGGGGAGCGACGGAGGAAGGAAGTGTCTGTCATGGCCCGGGTCATTCCTGAAACCGCAAGATGCTGGTGAAAAGGCGGGACTACTGGAGGTCCCACTCACGGAACAGGACATCGCCCTGTCGGGTCGTGGCCTGCATCACCGGCTTCAGTTCGATGACCTTGCGTTGGGCGCCCTTGCTGAAACTGAAGGTGGCGACGCGTTGCTCTTCACCCTTGGCCCCGCGCAGGTTGATCACGGCTTTCAGGGTGTGCTGGCCGCTGCCCAGGTTGCCCGTGTAGATGCGCTGCATGCCGCCCTTGGCCAGCGCGACCAGCTCGGCATCGGTATACAGGTGATAGCCCGCGTCCTTCTCGTTGATGAGCAGCTTGACGTCGATGACCTTGAGGGCGGAGCCCGGCTCCAGGGTGACCACCACGGCGGCTTCGGTGCTCGGGAAGAGCAGCTCTTTTTCGAGCTGTGCAATATCGCGGTTGAGATTCAGCAGCTCGCCCTTCAGGCCCTGCAGGTCGCGGGGAAGGGGGGCCTCGGCGGCATGGGACGCGGGGGATACGAGGGCGCCCGAAACAGAAAGGCTCAGGCAGGCCAGGGCGAGCAAACGTCCAAGAGTCATTGTGTTGATCCAGATCTTGTTTTTATGGGCGGCGAGGGTCGGTGCAAGCGCCAGGCGCGAACGGAATGCGCCTGCGCGAACCCAGCGCAGGAAAGCCTGCTTTGCCTTGAATCGCGGGCTATTAACGCACATCACTATTCAGGCGTCAAAGACCGGAAACGGCGCGGTTTCAGCATGTTGCAGGGGGTTTTTCACCAGGTGCGCAGCTTGGGCCCGGGTGGCGGGCCGGCCTGCCGATCCCCGCCGTCCCGGCTGCCGCGGCGGCGGGGACGGGCGTAGTCTCCGCTCGTCCGTCAAAAACATCCGTTCATCCTGCGCCCTTGCCGCAGGGCCGGCCGGCGCGGCGCTTGCCAGCGACCCGGGACGACGGCAAAGTGCCGGCTCCATTGCCGGAGGAGTCTGCGCATGCGCGTCGTGGCCGATGAAAACATGCCCCTGGTGGGCGCCTGCCTGCCGGGCCTCGACGTAGAGCGCCTGCCGGGTCGGCGTATCACCCGGGCCGACCTCATGACGGCCGACGCCCTGCTCGTGCGCTCGGTGACCCGGGTCGACCGCGCCCTGCTCGAGGGCACGCCCGTCCGCTTTGTTGGCTCCGCCACCATCGGCACCGACCACCTCGACCTGCCGGGCCTGGCCGCCCTCGGCATCCAGGTGGCGGCGGCGCCCGGCTGCAATGCCCGCGCCGTGGGGGAGTACGTGGCCACCGTCCTGGCCAGCCTTGCCGCCGAGCAGGACTGGCAGCCTGGCGCGCGCACCCTGGGGGTGGTCGGGCTCGGCAACACCGGGCAGGCGGTGCTCGCCCTGGCCCGGCTCATGGGGTTCCGCCTGCTCGGCTGCGATCCCTTCGTGACGCGGCCGGAGGTCGAGCAGGTCACCCTGCCCGAGCTGCTGGCGCGCGCCGATGTAGTGTCCCTGCATGTGCCCCTGACCCGGGGCGGGGCGCACCCCACCCATCATCTGCTTGATGCCGCGGCGCTGGCGCGCCTGCCCGACCATGCCATCGTGATCAACGCCTGCCGCGGCGAGGTGGTGGCGGGCGCCGCCCTGGGCGAGGCCCTGGCGGCACGTCCCGGCCTCACCGCGGTGCTGGATGTCTGGGAGGGCGAGCCGCGGGTGCCGGCCGACCTGCTGGCCAGGGTCCGCTACGGCAGCCCGCATGTGGCCGGCTATAGCCAGGAGGGCAAATGGCGGGGCACGGCCATGGTGTGCCAGGCGCTCTGCGCCAGCCTCGGCCTGCCCGCGCCGCGCGCGCTGGCGGCCCTGACCGGCAAGCTCCCGGCGCCGGCGCCGCTGCTGGCGGTCGGGGAAACCCCCGCGGCCCGCCTCCGGTCCCTGCTGCAGCAGGCCTGTCCGCTGGCCCGGGACGATGCCGCCCTGCGCGCCAGCCTGGCCGAGCCGGACCCTGGCGCCGCCTTCGATGCCCTGCGCCGGCTTTATCCGGCCCGGCGCGAATTCACCGCGCACCGGGTCCGGCTGCCGGCCGCCGACCCGCTCTGGCCGCTCCTGGGCGCCTTGGGCTTTGGCCCGGATGCCTAGCCGGCCACGCGCCCGGGCTATGGATATTTGCCGGGACCCTCCCTAAACTCGGGTCCTCAACCGCACAGGCCTGCCCTGGGTGACCCATAACAACAAAGCCGCGGGGCCTGGCATCCGCGGTGGTGGCGCGAACCCTCCATGCTCAGAATTCTTTGCTCTTTCTTTATTATGTCGCTGCTCTGCGTTGCCCCGGCTCATGCCGAGGATGAGGAGCAGACCCCTGCCGTTCCCGCCGGCAACGACCTGTACATCGGCTTCGGCCAGTTCAGCGACATGCTGAACGTCAATGTCGAGTCGGTGACCCGCTGGGGAAATTTCATGGGGCGTGCCGGCTGGTTCCGGGATGTCGAGGGCCTGGCGGTCAACCTGAGCTGGCGCAAGCCGCTCGAGGGCGAGGATGGCAATGTCACCGGTTTCTACCTGGGCGTGTTCGGCGGCCATATCGTCGGCGAGAACATCAACGACCAGTCCTTCCAGCGCCTGGGCGCCGGCGCCGAGATGGGTTATCACTGGGTCAAGGAATACACGCGCGCCGAGCTGACCGTGGGCCTGGGCGCCGCCGAGCCCCTGGACGAGGCGGGTGTGGAATACGATACCGAGCCGACTCTTTTAGTCAGCTTCAGCATGGCGCTCGGTTACTGATTCATCGCCTGCCTTGCGCGCCTGTCCGGCGCGGGTAGCGATGACGGGGCGGGCGCCGCATCCTTGAGGCCGAGCCTCTTTCCCGTTTCCGGTTGCGCCTGTCATGAATTCAGCGCCCCGTACTACCCGCGAGTCCTCCCTCTACGAGTCCGCCTGGGCCGCCAGCGGCAAGGGCAACTGGCGCCTGTCCTGGGAGCTCCCGCTGGAGGCGGACTTCCAGGCCTATTACGCGGAACGTTACCGTAACCATATGGCGGCCGGCCTCGCGGTTGGCGCGCTGGCCATGGTCGTGTCCGTGTTCGAGGACTTCATGCTGCCGGAAGGCCAGCGCATGATTCCGCTGCTGCTGCGTTTTGGCCTTGTCTTCCCTGTCGCCCTGTTCATGCTCTGGCTTATCCGCAAGCCGGCGCTGGACCGCTTCCAGCAAGCCATGCTCATGTTCGCCACGCTGGGCGGCGCAAGCACCTTCCTTTTCATGGCCTACTCGGTGACGTCGCCGCTGGGGCGCATGTACCTCGACACCCTGATCCTGATCCAGCTCTACGGCCTCACCCTGCTGCGCATGCGATTTGCCCATGCCGTCGCCTGCGTGCTGATGATCACCGCCGGCACCACGGCCGCCCTGTCATTGCTGCAGTTCCCCGGCCACAGCGGCGAGCATGTCATCGATCTCATGCTCATCACCTTTGCCGGCATGCTGTGCCTGGTCGCCAACTACCTGATGGAGCGCTCCGCGCGCTCCGACTACCTGCAGCAACGCCTGCTGGAGTTTCGCCAGCAGGATCTCGAGCAGAGCAACTCCCACCTCGAGCAGCTCCTGCGCAGCGATGCCCTGACCGGCATTGCCAACCGGCGTTGCTTCGACCAGAGCATCACCGATGAATTCCGGCGCGCCGAGCGCGGCAGTTACCCGCTGGCCCTGCTCATGCTCGATGTGGATTGCTTCAAGCAGTACAACGACACCTACGGGCACCAGGCGGGCGATGATGCCCTGACCCGGGTGGCGCAATCGCTGGCCCATTTCGCGCGCCGTCCGGGTGACCTGGCGGCACGTTACGGGGGCGAGGAGTTCGCGCTGATCCTGCCGGGCTCCGACGAAGAGAATGCCCGCATGATTGCGCAAGAGGTGATCGAGCATGTGTTCGCGCGCAATGTGCCGCATGCCTCCTCACGCGTGTGTGACCGCGTCACGGTCAGCATCGGGGTGGCGTCGATCCTGCCCGCGGCGGGCCAGGCCGGGGTGCCCGAGCTCATGGCCAATGCCGACCAGGCGCTCTACCTGGCCAAGGCCCGGGGGCGCAACCAGGCCTGTACCTGGACCATGCTGGAATCGCGCCCGGACAGCGGCGCCTGACATCCGTTCCGCCGCGGCCCTTGGTGCGAGGCGGCTTTCTGGTCTGGCCTTCCCGGTCCCTCGCTTCTGTCCCCGAGTTCCGACACCGAATTCCGCCCATAAAAAAAGCCGGCTTGCGCCGGCTTTTTTTATTGCCACGTATCAGCGGTTGCCGGCGTCGTCCCGGACGTCCTCGCCAAAGCGGCGGCGCGTCTTGGTCTGCACTTGCACGGCCGGGGCCGGGCGGTCAGACACGTCACGGCGCGGACGGTCATTGAAGCCACCGTCCTGTGCCGAGCGCTGCACGAAGGGGCGACGCTCGCCACCACCGTGACCGGCATGGCCGCCGGCGGGACGCGGCTTGCGCGGACCACCGAAGCCAGGCTTGGCCAGACCGGTGCGGGCCATGAAGTCACGGCGCTGCAGTTCGCCGATGTCGCCATCGAGGCGGGGCTGGCGCTCATCGTAGTTGGGGGCGGCGCGATTGCCGATATTGTCGTCACGGCGCTGCACATTGCCGTTGCCGAACTCCGGACGCGGGCCGTTGCTGAACTTGCGGCCTTCCGGTGCGCGACGCTGGGCAAAGCCTTCGGTGCGGGCCGGACGATCGCCGTAGCCTTCGGTGCGGGCAGGGCGGTCACCGTAACCTTCGGTACGGGCCGGACGCGCGGCGCGGTCGACAAAACCTTCGCTGCGGGCCGGGCGATCGCTGGCGCCTTCCGGACGGGCCGGACGGTCGGCGAAACGCTTCTGGCGGTCATCGCGCTGCACGCGATCCTTGTTGCCCCAACGCGGCTTGTCACCGGCACCGGCGGGACGACGCGGACGGTCGGCGTCGAAGCGGCGCTGCGGCTCCAGGCCCTCAATGGTCTGCACTTCCAGCTTCTGCTCGAGGAACTGCTCGATGCGGCGCAGCACGCTGCGGTCGCGCGGGCCGACCAGCGAGCAGGCGATGCCGGTGCGGCCGGCACGGCCGGTACGGCCGATGCGGTGCACGTAGTCTTCGGCGTTCTTGGGCAGGTCGTAGTTGATGACGTGGCTGATGCCGGGCACGTCGATGCCGCGGGCGGCGACGTCGGTGGCGACCAGGATCTTGGTGCGGCCGCTGCGCAGCGCGGTCAGGGTGCGGTTGCGCGAGGACTGCTTCATGTCGCCATGCAGCGAATCCACCGGGAAGCCGAAGCCGGCCAGCTCGTCGGCCAGCGCGTCGCTGTCGATACGGGTGCTGGTGAACACGATGGCCTGGTTCACGTCGACACCGGTGAGCAGGTTCATCAGCAGCTTCTTCTTGTGGTCGAGGTCATCGGCATAGAAGGCGCGCTGTTCGATCTGCTCGTGCTTGGTCTTGTGACCGGCGATGTCAATGCGGAGCGGATCCTTCATGAGGGTGCCCGCCAGCTTGTTGATGCGGTCCTCGAAGGTCGCGGAGAACAGCAGGGTCTGGCGCTCGGCCGGGCAGGCCGCGGCGATGCGCTCGACGTCGTCGATGAAGCCCATGTCGAGCATGCGGTCGGCTTCGTCCAGGACCAGCATGTCGAGGCGTTCGAACACGATGCGGCCACGGCTCATGTGGTCGAGCAGGCGGCCCGGGGTCGCGACCATGATGTCGTAGGGGCGGGCCAGCAGGCGGTTCTGCGCCGGGAAGGGCATGCCGCCGAGGACGCTGACGGTGCGGACCTGGTTCTGGCCGGTGCTGTACTTCTGGGCGGCGGCGGTGACCTGCTGCGCCAGTTCACGGGTCGGGGTCAGCACGAGGATGCGGGGACCACGACCGGCCTTGCGGGGATCGTCGGCGATGGCGGACAGGGCCGGCAGCATGAAAGCCGCGGTCTTGCCGGTGCCGGTCTGGGCGGAAACGATGAGGTCACGGCCTTCCAGCGCGGCGGGAATTGCTTCGGCCTGCACGGGAGTAGGTTCGGTATAGCCGGCCGCAGCCAGCGCCTGCTGCACGGACTCGTGCAGTTTAAGCGAGGAAAAAGACAATATGTAACTCCGGGGCTCGAGGGCCCTGATGATCGATCAAATGCAAGCCGGAACCGGGGCTGAATGCCCGGACACAACTGGCGCGTTATCGTCGCCAACCGGATTTCACTGCGCAGGGCAGGAGGCAAGGTCAGGAACGATTAGAAAGTTCCCGAGCCTGCAAGAAGAAGGGCTTTAGGAGCTTTCAGCAGGACATGCAGCCTTTGGGGCTGGCCTGCGTCCGGGATGATTCCCGGACAAGCAGAGGGCCGGTTGAGGGGCCATGCGCTGGGGATGATGTGATTGTGCAGTTGCGTACAAGCGGCATCACCAGCTGCCCGGCGCTGAAGGATCAGCACGAGACAGGTGCGCACTGTACACGTTGCCAGTATGAAAACCAAGGGAAATTGCGTGGCGCTGGCACAGGAGTTATGCCATTGCTGTGTAATAGCCTGATTTTATTGGGCCGGGCGGCCCTGAGGGAGTGGATCGGGCGCAGTGGCAATGGCCGCCTGGGCCTCTTGCCACTGGGCAAGAGGCCCAGGCGCAGCCGGCCGCCCACAAAAAACGCGCCCGAAGGCGCGTTTCTTGTGTTCACGGCCAGCGGGGCCGGTGAACGGTATTGGTGGGCGGTACTGGGATTGAACCAGTGACCCTTGCCGTGTGAAGGCAATGCTCTCCCGCTGAGCTAACCGCCCGCTGTGAAGCGAGGCGCGTATCTTACTGATTTGTTGAAGGAGTGCAAACTCCCTGGCAGGGATTTTTGCAGTGCCCGGCGCGGTCGCAGCGGTCCCCGCCCCCAGGCGCGGCCGGGGCCGCACCTGCAGGCAATGACGGCGGATCAGCGCTTGACGATGCCCGCCAGGAAGGCCATCAGCTCGGCCCGGGCGATGTCGCGGGATTCCGTGTCGCGGCGGCCCTTGTACTCCAGGGTGCCGGCGTCCAGGCCCTTCTCGCCGACCACGATGCGGTGCGGGATGCCGATCAGCTCGGCATCCGAGAACTTCACGCCCGGGCGCTCGTTGCGGTCGTCGAAATAGACGTCGTAGCCGGCGGCGGTCAGTTCCTCGTACAGCTTCGTGCTCTCTTCCTGGATGCGCACCGACTTGCCCCAGTTCATGGGGATCAGCGCGACCTGGAAGGGGGCGATGGCATCCGGCCAGATGATGCCCTTGTCGTCAAAGTTCTGCTCGATGGCCGAGGCCACCACGCGGGTGACGCCGATGCCGTAGCAGCCCATGGTCACGACCAGCGGCTTGCCGTCCTCGCCCAGCACCTTGCACTGCAGGGCTTCGGAATACTTCTGGCCGAGCTGGAAGATGTGGCCGACCTCGATGCCGCGCTTGATCTGCAGCCGGCCCTTGCCGTCCGGCGAGGCGTCGCCGTCCACCACGTTGCGCAGGTCGGCGACCAGCGACGGTTCCGGCAGGTCACGGCCAAAGTTCACGCCGGCCAGGTGGAAGCTTTCCTTGTTGGCGCCGCAGACAAAGTCGCTCATGGCGGCAACCGTGCGGTCGGCGATGACGCGCACCTGGCCACTGACGGCCACGGGGCCGATAAAGCCCGGCTTGCAGCCAAGGTATTCCACGATCTCGGCCTCGGTGGCCAGGCGGAAGTCCTTGAGACCCCCGATCTTGCCGGCCTTCACTTCGTTGAGGTCATGGTCGCCGCGCAGCAGGCACAGGGTGAAGTGCTTGATCACGGGCGCCTTGGCATCGGCCTGGGTTTCCGAGACCAGGGCCACGGCCTTGACCATGCGCGTGACATCGATGCCGAGCAGGGCGGCGACATCGGCGCAGGCGGTCTGGGTGGGCGTGGACACCTCATGCATCGCCTCGCTGGCGGCGGCGCGCGGCGCGGCCGGGGCCAGGGCCTCGGCCATCTCCACATTGGCGGCGTAGTCGGAGCTGTCGGAGAAGGCGATGTCGTCCTCGCCGGAGCTGGCCAGCACATGGAACTCGTGCGAGCCGGTGCCGCCGATGGAGCCGGTGTCGGCCTGCACCGGGCGGAAGTCCAGGCCCAGGCGGGTGAAGATGCGGCAGTAGGCCTGGTACATCGCGTCGTAGGTTTCCTGCAGGGAGGCCTGGTCGACGTGGAAGGAGTAGGCGTCCTTCATGATGAACTCGCGCGAGCGCATGACGCCGAAGCGGGGGCGGATCTCGTCGCGGAACTTGGTCTGCACCTGGTAGAATGCTTGTAGCTCTGCAGCTCGTTGCGGGCGAGATCGGTGATGACTTCCTCATGGGTGGGGCCGAGCACGAAGGCGCGGTCGTGGCGGTCCTTGAAGCGCAGCAGTTCGGGGCCGTACTGGATATAGCGGCCGGATTCTTCCCACAGCTCGGCGGGCTGGGTGACGGGCATCAGCACTTCCAGGGCGCCGGCGCGGTCCATTTCCTCGCGGATGATCCTCTCTACCTTGTGCAGCACCCGGCGGCCCAGCGGCAGCCAGTTGTAGAGGCCGGTGGCCAGCTTGCGGATCATGCCCGCGCGGAGCATGAGCTGGTGGGAGATGACTTCGGCATCGGCGGGGGTTTCGCGCAGGGTGGCAAGCAGCAGGCGGCTGACGCGCATGGGAGTTCCTGTGACGGCAAGGGGAAAGGGCGGAATTGTACGAGGCGGACCGGGGGGCAACAATCGTTTATGAGTTTTGTAAGGGTTGAGCCGGAGGCTGGCCGGTTCGGGCAGGCTCCGGTCCTGTCGGGGGCCGCGCCTGGGCATCCGCGCTTGTGCCTCGGCAGCGGGGGCCCGGCTCGGGTACACTCCGCGGTTGGCTGCTTTGCCGCCTCTCTCTTCTACCCCTGCCGGATGCCTCCATGACCCTGACCCCCGCCGCCATTACCGACGTCATCCGTCAGGGTGTCCCGGCTTCGGAGGAGAGCGGGTTTTGCGTGGAGGCGATCACGGCGCGGGGAGTGGTCTGCCGCCTGCCCTACAGCGACCGGCACCTGCGTCCGGGCGGCACCCTGTCCGGCCCGAGCATGATGACGCTGGCCGATGCCGCCATGTACGCGGCGGTGCTGGCCCGGCTCGGCCGGCTGGAAATGGCGGTGACGCAGAACCTCAATATCAATTTCCTGGCGCGGCCGAAGCCGGCCGACCTCCTCGCCGAGGTCGAGATATTGAAGATGGGGCGGCGCACGGTGGTGCTGGACGTGAAGATCCTTTCCGAGGGCAGCCCGGAAGTGGTGGCCCATGCCACCGGCACCTACTCGTTGCCGCCGCCCGGCAAGGAATGACAAGGCCCTGGCCGCCGGTGGTGGCAGGGGCAGGTACTGTGGTGGTCGTCGGCGTCGCGCCTTGCGCGGCCCGGGGGGCCCGGAAATGAACGTCAGGCCCGCGCCAGCGGGAAGGTCGGCACGGGAATGTTCGTGACGGGCCTTGGCTGGATGCCGGTGCGGGCCTGGCGATGAATGTGCGTTACGGATGCCGCTGGTGTCCGGGTGCAAAGTACGTAATTGAGACAGGTAATTAATGGCAATTCCCAAGCCGCTGGCGCTTAGCCAGCTCTACAAGGCCTGCAAGGCTTCCGAGTTCCCCTTCCGGACCACGAAGGAGTGCGAGCCCTTCAACGACTTCCTGGGCCAGGAGCGGGCCCGCGAGGCGGTGGCCATGGCCGTGGCCTTGCCGCATGACGGCTACAACATCTTTGCCGTCGGCACCAGCGGCCTGGGCAAGCGCACCATGATCCGCCGCTTCCTCAAGGAATTCGCGGCCACGCGCCCAGCGCCCTCGGACTGGTGCTACGTCAACAACTTCGCCGAGCCGCGCTATCCGACCGCGCTGGAATTCCCGGCCGGTGTCGGCGTCGACGTCAAGAAAGACATGGCCATGCTCTGGCGCGACATGTCCGAGGCCGTCATCGCCTCGTTTGACAGCGAGCAGTATTTCGAGCGCATGGAATTGCTCAAGGGCGAGCTGTCGCGCGTCCAGCAGGACGGCCTGTCGGGCCTGGCCGCCGAAGGCGAGAAGAAAGGCGTCAAGCTCGTGCTGCGCACGCCGGGCGGCTATGGCTTCTCGCCCATGAATCCCCAGGGCGAGGTGATGAGCGTCGAGGACTTCGGCAAGCTCGCCAAGAAGGAGCAGGACCGCCTCAAGGAAGTCATGACGGCCATGGAGACCAAGCTGCGCAAGGTCGCCCGCGGCCTCAACCAGGCCGAGGAGCTGAACCGCGACAAGGTGCGCCGTCTCAACGACGAGGTGACCTCGCGCGCCATCGACGCCCATCTCGACAAGATGCGCCAGAAATACGCCGCCTTCCCGGCTTTCCTCGAATACCTCGAGGCCTACGAGAAGGATGTCATCGACAACGTCGACGTCATCCTCAATGCCCAGGAAGCACAGCAGGATGCGGTGGCCGCGGCCAGCACCGACAGCGGCATTCCTTCGCGCTACCAGGTCAACCTGGTGGTGAGCAACGATCCCGTAAAGGGTGCGCCGGTGGTGTTCGAGGACCTGCCCACGCACTACAACCTCATGGGTCATGTGGAGCAGGTGACCTATATGGGCACCGTGGCCACCGACTTCACCCTGATCCGCGGCGGCGCCCTGCACCGGGCCAACGGCGGCTTCCTGCTGCTCGAGGCCGAGCAGGTGCTGGAGCAGCCCTATGCCTGGCAGGGCCTGAAGCGCGCCTTCCGCTCCAAGTCGCTGAAGCTCTCGTCGCTGGAGCAGATGCTGACGCTGACCGGCACCATCTCCATCGAGCCCGACGGCATTCCCTTCCATGTGAAGGTGGTGCTGCTCGGCGACCGCGAAACCTTCTACCTGCTGCAGCAGTTTGATCCCGAGCTTGGCGAATTCTTCAAGATGCGCGCCGACTTCGAGAACACCATGCCGCGCAATCCGGAGAACGAGCGCCACTACGCCAGTTTCCTCGCCGACTTCGTGCAGAAGGAAAACCTGCGCGCGCTCGACCGCAGCGGCGTGATGCGCCTGGTCGAGGAGTCCGCGCGCGAGGCCGAGGACCAGGAAAAGCTGTCCCTGCATGCGGCCAGCGTCGGCGACCTGCTGCGCGAGGCCAACTACTGGGCGGCGCAGGACAATGCCAAGCTCATCAAGGACGTGCACATCAAGCGCGCCCTCGAGGGCCAGGAGCGTCGCCACGAGCGCCTGCGCCGGCTGTACATGGAGGAAATCCTCAAGGGCACTCAGCTCTTCACCGGCGAAGGCGAGGTCGTGGGCCAGGTCAATGGCCTTACCGTGGTGCACTATGCCGACGCCGAGTTCGGCATGCCCTCGCGTATTTCCGTGACGGCGCATTACGGTCATGGCGATATCAACGACATCGAGCGTGATGTCGACCTGGGCGGCGCCTTGCACTCCAAGGGCGTGCTCATCCTCTCCAGCTTCCTCAAGTCCATCTTCGGCGCCGAGCGCACCCTGCGCTTTGCCGCCAACATCGCCTTCGAGCAGTCCTATGGCGGCGTGGATGGCGACAGCGCATCGCTGGGCGAACTCTGCGGCTTGCTGTCGGCGATTGGCCGCATTCCCATCCGCCAGCATGTGGCCGTCACCGGGTCCATGAACCAGTTTGGCGAAGTGCAGCCCATCGGCGGCGTCAACGAGAAGATCGAGGGCTTTTTCTCGGCCTGCCAGCTCAAGGGCTACGAGGGGCCGCAGCTGGTGGTGATCCCGGTGCAGAACGTGCGCAACCTGATGCTGCGCGAAGAGGTGCTGGAGGCGGTGCGCGCCAAGAAGTTCCTGATCCATGCCGTGAGCAGTGTCGAGGAGGCCATCGAGCTGCTGATGGGCATGCCCGCCGGCCGCCCGGACAAGAAGGGCAATTTTCCCGAAGGCTCCGTGTTCCGCAAGGTGGCCGATCGGCTGCAGCAGTGGCACGACGCCGAGAAGCGCCACGACAAGGAAAAGGACGACGAGGACGAGGAGCTGCTCGAGGAAAAGCCGAAGGAGAAGCATCCGGTGCCGGAAGAGGTGCCGCTGCCCAAGCACACGCAGCGCGGACGTCGCCTCGGGAAGTAAGGTGGCCTGAGCAGTTGGCAAATAAAAAAGCGGCCGCAGGGCCGCTTTTTCATGGTCGCCAGATGGCGTGCGTCATCATTGGAGGGGCGGCATCACTGTGCGGAAAAGGAGGGGGCTGCTCCCTTGTTGCAGGCCCGCTTGTTCGCCCTCAGGGCTGGTTCATCAGCGTGTCGACTTCCAGGACCAGATCCAGCAGCGGCCCGGTGTCGATATTCTCGAGGCGGGTGAACTCGTGTTCCGCCAACGGATGGATATTGCAGTTGCCGGGCAGGGGACGGCCGGCCTCGATCAGGGCCAGCGTGCGCGGCAGGAATACCCACTGCAGCCACTGGTGCAGGTGCAGCGTGTCGTACATGAAGGGCATCACCGAGTTCATGGCCTCGGGGGAGGGCGGCATCCCCGACCAGAGGCCGCGGTGGCGCATCTCGGTTTCGACGGCGCGCAGCAGCCCGCGCATGGCCTGGTGACGTTCAGCTAGTTGCATTTCTCTTTCCTTCCGCAGCCGCCGTCATGGAATCCTGAGGGCGCTGCGGTTGTCCGGGGGACAATTTAGAGCCTGTTTCAGCAGGGCAGTTTGCCTCTTGCCAGTCGGGATGAATCCCGCTCTACCGGGAGAGGCCCTTACAGCCCGTATTGGTCCAGGTGGGCGAGGAAGCCTGCCGCATCCTTTTCACCCACGAGGCGGGCCTGCGCCAGTTCCTGGCCCTCGCGATCAAAGAAAATGATGCTGGGCGGGCCCAGCAGCGAAAAGCGCCGGAGCAGGGCGCGATCGTCCTCGTCGTTGGCGGTGACATCGGCCTGGACGATGCGCAGCTTGTCGAGCCGCGCGGCCACCTCGGGCTTGCGGAAGACATTGCGCTCCATGATCTTGCAGCTCACGCACCAGTCGGCATAGAAATCCAGCATCAGCGCCTTGCCCTCGGCTTGCGCGAGTGCGATCTCGCGATCCAGGTCGGCGCTGGTCTTGATGCGGATAAAGGGGGCGGGACGCGCCGCCTGTTCCTGGCTGCTGAAGCCGGCCAGCGGGCGCAGGGGATCATCACCGCCGGCGGCCGCCCCCACCAGCAGGGCGGTGGCGAAGACGAGGCCGCTGAAGCCGGTGGCGCGCGTCAGCAGGCCCACGCCGTGGCCCAGGTGGCCGAGGCGCCACAGCCAGAATCCCGTTGCCGCCATGCACAGGCCATATAGCGCCAGCGCCACCGGCGGTGGTGTCAGCCGGGTCAGCAACTCTGCGCCGACAAACAGCAGCAGCAGGCCGAAGAGGGTCTTGACCTCGTGCATCCAGGCGCCGGACTTGGGCAGCAGCCGTCCCTCGGTGGCGCCCAGCACCAGCAGGGGCACGCCCATGCCGAGCGCGAGCAGGAACAGCGACAGCGCCCCGAAGGCGGCATCGCCGGTGGTGCTGATATGCAGCAGCACGCCAAACAGCGGCGCCGATACGCAAGGCGAGACCACCAGCGCCGAGAAAAGTCCCATGACATAGCTGCCGAGGAGGGCGCCCCCCTGCGCGCGCTGGCTCAGCGAGTGGAAATGATTGTGCAGCACGGCCGGCAGGCGCAGCTCGAACAGCCCGAACAGGCTGAGGGCGAGGGCAAAGAAGAGGCCGGCGAACACAATGAGCACGAGCGGCTGCTGGAACCAGCCGGGCAGGTTGATCTGCTGCCCGAACAGCGCCACCAGGAAGCCGATCAGCGCATAGACGGTGGCCACGCCCAGCACGTAGGCGAGGGCGAGCGAGAAGCCGCGCAGCGCCGAGCTGGTGTGCTGGCGCGCCACGATGCCGGCGAGGATGGGCAGCATGGGCAGTACGCAGGGCGTGAAGCTGAGGGTGAGGCCGAGCAGGAAGATGATGAAGAGCTGGGTGGGCCGGCCAGCGGCGTCGGGCACCGGCGCCGGGACTGCTGTGGTGGCGGGGCGGGCGGCCTCGGCGCTCACCGGGGTCACGCCGGTGGCGTCGACCTCGAACACCTGGTCCTGGGGTGGATAGCACAGGCCGGCGTCGGCGCAACCCTGCCAGCGCAGGGCCAGGCGACCGCTGCCGGTCAGGGGCAGCGTCACCGTCGGGGAGTCATGGTGGACGCGGACCCGGCCAAAGGTGGGGTCGTCCTTCCACTCGCCTTCGCTGGAAAAGGCCGGCGTGCCGAGGCGGAGGCCGGGCCCTTCCGCCCGGAAGCCGAACTTGTCGCGGTAGAGGTAATAGCCCGGCGTGACCTGGAATTCGAGGGTGAGGCCCTCTGCGGTGCGGGAGGGCACGACCTGGAAGGCCTCCTCGGCCCGCAGGAACTCGGGCTGGCTGGTGGCGCCGATTTTTCTGAGCTCGGCCTGGGCGGGCAGGGACGACAGGGCCGCCAGGACGAGCAGCAGCAGGGGCCAGAGGCGATGGAGGCGGGCAGGCAGGGTCACGGGAAGCTCCGACGGGGCATGAGGCGATTGTCAGGGCAGGGCGTTCTCCCGACAAGCACACAGTCCCGCACAGTGGCTGACAATCCGCCGGCTTTGGGCGATGCTGCACCCCCATGCCAGGCTACTACCTTCTGGCGACTACCCTATCAAGGATCTCCCATGCCCCCGCAGTTTGCCCGTCTCGCCATCGCACTTGCCGTCGCGGTGGCCGTCCTCTGGATACTCAATCCCTTCGTGGTCATCGGTCCCGGCGAGCGTGGCGTGGTGATGAACTTCGGCGCCGTCCAGAAGGAAATCATGGGCGAAGGCCTGCACATGCGCATCCCGCTGATGCAGCGCGTGGTCATCATGGACGTCAAGGTGCAGAAGGGTGAAGGCCAGGGCGATGCCGCCTCCAAGGACCTGCAGTCGGTCACCACCAACGTCGCCATCAACTATCACCTGGACCCGGCGCGCGTAGGCGAGACTTTCCAGACCGTGGGCACCCTGCAGGCGGTCAGCGACCGCATCATCCTGCCGGCGGTGCAGGAGTCGGTGAAGGCGGCCACGGCCCTGTACACGGCCGAGGAGCTGGTGTCGCGGCGCCAGGAAGTGCGTGACCAGATCCGCGCCCAGCTGCGCGAGCGCCTGACCAAAAACGGCGTCATCGTGGACGAGTTCTCCATCGTCAACTTTGCCTTTTCGCAGGAATTCAGCAACGCCATCGAGGCCAAGACCACGGCCGAGCAGTTCAAGCTCAAGGCCCTGCGCGACCTCGAGCGTATCCGCATCGAAGCCGACCAGAAGATCAGCTCAGCCAAGGCCGAAGCCGAGTCCCTGCGCCTGCAGAGGGAAATCGTGACCCCTGACCTGATCGAGCTGCGCAAGATCGAGATGCAGCAGCGCGCCATCGAGAAGTGGGACGGCAAGCTGCCCCAGGTGACCGGCGGCGCCACGCCCTTTATCGACATCAAGCCGCCGGCGCGCTGAGCGTCATCTGGCAGGGAAAAAACCGGTCTTCGTGACCGGTTTTTTTATGCCCGGTGCGGGCAGGCCTGTTGCGTGCTTCTTCCAGCCCTGATCCGGGGCGGGGCTCCGCCTGGGTCTTGCATCGCCCGGCCGGGCCATCGAGCGGCATTCGCCCGGACCAGTGCGGGGGCGGGGCAGGTCGGTCCCAGCCCGGATCCGGCGGGCTGCCGGTGGTGCGCTTCCGATTTGTATCCAGGGGGGGCGCCAGGGCTTCCCGCACCGGGTCATCCATGCCGCCCCTGGCCTTGCTGAGCCTCGACCAGCACTGCCATCCCCCAATGGCAGTGTGTCCGCCCGGTCATTCTTATTGCCTCCTTTGCGTTAACAAACCCCCTCCAGATGCATACACTTGGGCACCCTGTGCGCCGGCCCGGACGCCCGCTTGGTATTTTCCAGGCTTTTGGGCTCCGGCTTCCCACAGTGCGCTGCGGCGACCTGCGGCCTCGTTCTCCCCGGGGCTAATCGTGCAGGCGAACGCTCACCATCCCACTACGGAGATCACTCATGATTTATTCGGGATCCGCCATCAGCGTCTCGCTGCTTGGCGACGGCATCGCTGAACTCAAATTCGA
>JAJFBF010000044.1 GCA_020697295.1 Moraxellaceae bacterium
AAGGGCAAAGGGCAAAGGGCAAAGGGCAAAGGGCAAAGGGCAAAGGGCAAAGGGCCAAGGGCAAAGGGCAAAGGGCAAAGGGCAAAGGGCAAAGGGCAAAGGGCAAAGGGCAAAGGGCAAAGGGCGCTGCGGCTGGAGTTGGAGGTGAGGATGGGTTTGAGGCGAGGCAAAGCCGACGCCGACAGCCACCGGCCGAAGCACTTGCCCGGGCACAACGGGAAGCGCTTGGGTGGAGGGGAGGGGGTATTCCTGCCGGAGGCGGGGATACCTCCTTCCCGGAGCCCGAAAAGCACTGCGGTCAGCTATGGGAAATAGGCCATTAGGCACCGCGGTCAGCTATGAGAGAGCCCGAAAAGCACCGCAACCAGCTACAGCGCACAAGGCCCCGCCAGTCCAGGCTTCAGCAACCCAAGCCCTGCCAGCGCAGACCCCAAGCCCCAAACCCCAAACCCAACAACAAAAGACCTGAACCAGCACCTCAATCCGCCAGCGCCGCCACCTCACGCAAATACATCAACAGCTTCTTGCGCGCCGGCCTCTCGGCAGCGTCCTGCTGCGGCTCCGGCATCTCCGCCACCTCGAGTCCTTCCTTCAGGGTGGCCCGCACATGCTGCCGCAGCGTGTGCCGCTCAGCCGCCGGATAACGCCGCACGACCTCATTGACGGCCGGATCCCCCTGGTTGAGCAGGCGGTCGATCAGCAGCTCCAGCTGCTTGTTGAGGGTCGGGCTCGTCATCGGATTCAGCACCGTCAGGATGGCGTCCTCGTCCTCGTCACGCATGAGCTTGCCGATGTACTGCTTGTGCCGGCGCACCGCCTCGTGCGCCTTCAGGCGCTTGAGCTCAAGCAGTGCCGCAAGCAGGTTTTCCGAAACCGGCAGCTTGCGCAGCTGGTCTTTACTCAGGGTGGCCATGCGTTCGCCGAGCGCCTGCAGGCGCACCATGGCCTTTTTCTGTTCGGTCTTGCTGGGGCCGAGATCGTCGTCGTCGAGATCATCGTGGATGGAATGGTGGGACATGGGAAAACCTGTGCGGAAAAAAATGAAGCGGCCGGCGGCGTGAGGGCCTATTCGGCCTCGTCGAAGCGGTTGTTGATCAGGCCGGTGACGGCGGCGTGGGCGGCCTCGGCGTCCTTGCCCTCCACGCGCAGGCGCAGGACGCTGCCCTTGCCGGCGCCCAGCATGAGCAGGGCCATGATGCTCTTGGCATCGATGAGGCGCTCGCCGCGCCCGATCTGGATGCGTGACTGGAACTGGGCCGTGAGACTGACGAGCCGGGCCGCGGCGCGCGCGTGCAAGCCCAGCTTGTTGATGATTTCGATGTCCGTCTCGATCATTTCGGGTGTTCCGGTCATGTCCGGTCGCGCTGTGGTCGGGTCAGTGGCGGCGGGGTCAGGCTTTTTCCCGCCGGTCGATGTCACGGTGGCGGACCTGCACATGCGGCAGCTCCGCGCGGAAAAGGGTGGCGATGCGCTCCACCATGTAGACCGAGCGATGCTGGCCGCCGGTGCAGCCGATGGCCACCGTGAGGTAGCTGCGGTCGCTCTGGCGATACTGTGGCAGCCACTTTAGCAGGAAGCCGGACAAGTCCGTA
Source organism: Moraxellaceae bacterium (assembly GCA_020697295.1). GTDB lineage: Bacteria > Pseudomonadota > Gammaproteobacteria > Pseudomonadales > Moraxellaceae > UBA2031. The sequence continues at coordinate 1,593 of JAJFBF010000044.1, forward strand.
TAGAGGTCTGCGACCAGGGCGTCGTTATCGAGGAATTCCCGGACGCCGGCGTCGAGCCCGGTCTGGTGGCGGAGGTCGGGCTGCCAGTGCGGGTTGGCCAGGCAGCGCACGTCAAAGACCAGGTCGGCGTCCAGCGGGATACCGTGCTTGTAGGCAAAGGACTGGAACAGCACCGTAAAGCCGCTCTCGGCACGACCCTCCAGGCGTTCGCGCAACTGGTCGCGCAGCTCGTGCACATTGAGGGCGCTGGTGTCGATGTGCAGCAGGGCGCGCCGGGCCACCGGCTCCAGGAGCTGGCGCTCGGTCTCGATGGCCTCCTTGAGCGAGCGGCTGCGGCTGGACAGGGGGTGGCGGCGGCGGGTGGCGCTGTAGCGCGCCAGCAGCACGTCGTCGCGGGCGTCCAGGTAGAGCGTGGTGACGGCGATGCCGCGGGTGTCCACGCTGTGCACCACATGGTCGAACTGCTCGAGGTCGGTGGGGGCGTTGCGCGCGTCGACGCCGACCGCGAGGTGGGTCACCTCCGGCCGTTCCCGCAGGGTATCGGCCATCTGCGGCAGCAGGGCCAGCGGGAGGTTGTCCACGCAGTAATAGCCCATGTCCTCCAGCAGGTGGAGCGCGGTGGTCTTGCCGGAGCCGGAACGGCCGCTGACGATGACGAGCTGCATGAGGGAATCCCGGGCGCGGACAGGCCGGCGCAAGCGGCTGGATGACTTCCAATGGTCGGGGCGCGGCTCTGAACTTGCAACAGGCCAAGGACGGATACGCGAGGCTTTTAAGAGGGGGCGGGTCCCTGAGTTGACGATTGGTGGGTGGCGCCTGCCGGACCCTACGCCACTGGCGCCTGGCCCCGGACTGTCCGCCGCCTCCCAATAAAAAACCCGGCGATGGCCGGGTCTTTTGCATCACGCCACGGGGTCAGTGGCGGGACTGCAGCTTTTCCTTGTGCTTGACGATTTGTCGATCCAGCTTGTCGCTGAGCAGGTCGATGGCGGCATACATGTCCGGGGATTCGGCATTGGCGAAGAGCTCGGCGCCGGCGATGCGGATGGTCGCTTCGGCTTTTTGCACCAGTTTGTCGATGCTGAGGATCACTTGCATGCTGGTGAGGATCACTTGCATGCTGGTGATGTGGTCAAAGTGTCGCTCGACCTTTTCGAGCTTGGACCCGATATAGTCCTTGAGGGCCTGGGTGATTTCGACATGATGACCGCTGATTTGCATTTGCATAGGCCTTTCCTCTTTGTTGATGACCGCCTGTGGGCCTTGCATCAAACCGTGAGTCGGACGGGCAACAGCGGGACGTCCCGGAGTGTCCGGACGGCTGGCGAGTTTGAGCAGAGGTCCCTTTCCGGCTACCGGCGGTCGAGCTGCCGGCAGCATATTGCCGCCCGGGGGGCGACGAATCTGCGGTAGAGCCAGCGCCTGGCGCCGGGATCTGCTCGTCTATCTAAACGTCAAACCTTGGTTCGACTCTAACATAGGCCAACATCGGCCCGGCAAGTCCCGTTTATCCGGGGCCGAGCGGAAGGCTTTGTGACGGGCCTGCCCTCCCCGCAGGAAGCCAGAAGGAGCAGAAGGAGCAGAAGGAGGGGGCAGGACCGGCGCCCCTGGCGGAGCCCGGCGCCGCTAGACCAGGCGCTTGCGCTCGTTGGAGGGGGGGATATTCAGCGATTCGCGGTATTTGGCGATGGTGCGCCGCGCCACCTCGATGCCCTGGTCGAGCAGCAGGTCGGCGATCTTGTTGTCGGAGAGGGGCTTGCGCGGGTCTTCCTGGCCCACCAGCTTGCGGATCATGGCGCGGATGGCCGTGCTCGAGGCCTCGCCGCCGCCGGTGGTGCCGACGTGGCTGGAGAAAAAGTACTTGAGCTCGAAGACGCCGCGCGGCGTGTGCATGAACTTCTGCGTGGTCACGCGCGAGATGGTGGACTCGTGCATGCCGACTTCCTCGGCGATGTCGCGCAGCACCATGGGCTTCATGGCCTCGGGCCCCTGCTCCAGGAAGGCGCGCTGGTGCTCGACGATGCAGGAGGCGACCTTGAGCAGGGTGTCGTTGCGGCTTTGCAGGCTCTTGATGAACCAGCGCGCCTCCTGCAGGTGGTTGCGCAGGTAGGTGTTGTCGGCGCTGGAGTCGGCGCGGCGCACCAGCGCGGCATAGCCGGAATTGACGCGCAGGCGTGGCGCCGTCTCCGGGTTGAGCTCCACGGTCCAGCGGTCACGCAGGCGGCGCACGATCACGTCCGGCGTGACGTACTCGGTGTCGCCGCCATTGCCCATGCGTCCCCCGGGGTTGGGGTTCAGGCTCTGGATCAGGCTGATGGCGCCCTTGAGGCCGGTCTCGCTGAGCTTGAGCTTGCGCATGAGGCTGGCGAAGTCGCGGCTGGCGAGCAGTTCGAGGTGGTCGCGCACGGTGGCCATGGCCTCGACGCGGCAGGGGGTGTCCTCGGGCAGCTGGCGCAGCTGGATGAGCAGGCATTCGCGCAGGTCACGGCCGGCCACGCCGGGCGGGTCGAACTGCTGGATGCGGTGCAGTACGGCCTCGACTTCGTCGAGCTCCACGGCGAAAGGGTCTTCCGGGTCGGCCACCGCCTCCAGGATTTCCTCCAGGTCGGCGGTGAGGTAGCCGCGTTCGTCGATGGCGTCGAGGATGGTCATGCCGATCGCACGGTCGAGGTCGGAAAAGTGGGTCAGGTTGAGCTGCCAGGCCAGGTGCTGGGCCAGGGTTTCCGGGGCGGCATTGCGCGCCTCGAAGGAGGTGTCGTCCTCATCGCCGCCGCTGCTGCTGGTGGCGCTGCCCGAGCCGGACGAGAACACGTCCTCCCAGAGCGAGTCCACCGGCAGCTCGTCCGGCATGCCTTCATTGTTGTTGATGTCGAGCGGGCGTTCGTCGGCGGGGGCGGCGGCGGCGCTGGCCAAGGCTTCTTCGGCAGCGGCGTAGTCAATGGGAGTGTCGTCCACTTTCTCGGCCGGCTCGCCGTCACTGTCCGCCATTTCCAGCATGGGGTTGGAGTCCAGGGCTTCCTGGATCTCGGTTTGCAACTCCAGCGTGGAAAGCTGCAGCAGGCGGATGGCCTGCTGCAACTGCGGGGTCATGGTCAGGTGCTGACCAATTTGTAACTGGAGAGTGGGCTTCATCGACTACAGCACTCCACATCCGTTCAGGGGGGACGGATGAGCTGGCTGCAGTATACCGCGTCGCTGCAAGAAGCGGGCCGTATTGCCTAGGAAATTACACTTAGAAATCAGGAGTAAGGGAGCGCGTCAGTCGATTGCAGGGGGCGGGCATGAAAAAGCCTGCGCAAGGCAGGCTTTCGGGAGCGGGGAGGCCGGCGTTGCCGGCCGCTCAGGCAAAGATGCGCAGGGCCCTCAGGATGGCGATCAGGATGACCGCGCCCAGGATGCCGAACAGCAGCCCGGGCAGGCTGAAGCCCCCCGAGGTACTGGCGGCGCCGATGCCCAGGACGTCGGCGAACAGCCAGCGTCCGAGCAGGGACCCCACGATGCCGATGATGACGTTGAGCAGGATGCCCTGCTGGGCATCGGTCTTCATCATGAGACTCGCCAGCCAGCCAATGATGCCGCCGACGATGATCACAGCAAGCCAATCCATGCGCCTTCTCCTGTGCCGGTGAAAGGGAGGCTCCTGTCACCGCGACCGGAGGGGCGATTCCCGGCCCGGCAGTTTCGCCGGCGCATGGAAGAGGCCCCTCCGGGCGGGAAGGAAGGGTGGCCGGGCGTCAGGGCAGGGCCCCGGGCACCGGATACCACTGCCATCAGGCTAGTGGCGGACCTTCCGCTTGTCCCGGGGCTTTTTCGGGAGGATTTGTAAGGAGTGTGACGGCGCTGTAGCGCGGCCCCGCGCCGGCGCGGTCAGAGGCTGAACTGGTCGCCGAGGTAGACCTTGCGCACCGTCTCGCTGGCGAGGATGTCCTGCGGGGTGCCGGCGGCGATGACCTGGCCGGTGCTGACGATGTAGGCCTTCTCGCAGATGTCGAGGGTCTCGCGCACGTTGTGGTCGGTGATGAGCACGCCGATGCCGCGGTTCTTGAGGTGGGTGATGATGCCCTTGATGTCGGCCACGGAGATGGGGTCGACCCCGGCAAAGGGCTCGTCGAGCAGGATGAACTGCGGCTCGGCGGCGAGCGCGCGGGCGATCTCGACGCGACGGCGCTCGCCGCCCGAGAGGCTCATGCCCAGGTTCTTGCGGATATGGGTGATGTGGAATTCCTCGAGCAACTCCTGCAGCTTGGCCTCGCGGCCTTTCTTGTCGAGGTCCTTGCGCGTCTCCAGGATGGCCAGGATGTTCTGCTCCACCGACAGCTTGCGGAAGATCGAGGCTTCCTGCGGCAGGTAGCCGATGCCGCGGCGGGCGCGGCCGTGCATGGGCAGGTAGCTGATGTCCTCGTCGTCGATGCGCAAGCGGCCGGCGTCCATCGGCACCAGGCCCACGATCATGTAGAAGCTGGTGGTCTTGCCGGCGCCGTTGGGCCCGAGCAGGCCGACGATCTGCGCGCTCGATACTTCGAGCGAAACGTCCTTCACCACCTGGCGGCCCTTGTAGCTCTTGGCCAGGCCTTCAACGATAAGCTGACTCAATTCTTCTTGTCCTTGCCCTGGGGCTCGCGCGCCTGCGGCGGCAGCACGAGCATGACGCGCTCGCTGCCCTGGCCCTTGGCGTCGACCTGCTGGCGCTGGCTGTTGTAGGTGATGGTGCTGCCCTGGAAGCTGGCGCCGTCCTGGCGCAGCCGGGCCTTGCCGGCAAGCGTGATGATCTCCTTGCGGGCATCGAAGTCGATGCGGCCGGCCTCGGCGGTGACCGGGCTTTTTTTCGGGTCGGTCTGCTGCTGGTAGTGGGCCGGGCTGCCGCGGGCCACGGTGGTGAGCAGGCTGCCCTTGCTGTCGGTGGTGATGACGATCTCATCGGCACGGATTTCCATCGTGCCCTGGCGGATGACGACGGCGCCGGTATAGGTGGCGATGCCGGTCTTCTCATTGAAGCGGGCGCTGTTGGCGGAGACCTGCACGGGCTGGTCGCGGTCCGTGGGCAGGGCCTGGGCCTCCGGCGCCAGCAGGGCCAGCAGGAGTAGGGCGTTAGCGGGGAGCGGGCGCATAGGTTCCGGTCACATTCTCGGTCAGTTTCAGTTCGCCGCGCGGCATGCTGGCTTCGAGGCCACGGCTTTCGATGCGGCCGCGCGGGCTTTCAATGATGACGGTGTCGCGCGTCAGCACGCGTTCCTCGCGCGGGAAGACGGTCAGCGAGCGGGTAGTCACGGTTACCGGCAGCTCGGCGTCACGGCGCTCGGCGCGGATGCCGCCCTCGAGCCGGACCTCGGTGCTCTGGTCGAGGCTGACGCCGCGTTGCGCCACCACGCGCCAGGCTTCACGGCCCTGCTCGTAGAAGGTCATCACCGGCTGGTCGAGCTCGGCGACATCCGCGGGAGTGTCGTAGTGGCGCAGTTCGGTGGCGGTGAGACGGCGCAGCAGGCGGCCCTCGGCATCGGTTTCGATACTGCCGATGCCCTGCACGACATAGTCGGGGCGGCGCGCCTCCTCGGGGCTGGCCAGGGGCGTGGCGCGGTGCGCGATGCCCCAGTAGTAGCCGGCCGCGCCCAGCACCAGCAGGACGCCGGACAGGCTGAGCAGGTTGCGCGCGTCCATGACCGGTTCCTAGTCGTGGTTCAGGTAGGGGAAGAGGGCCGCGTCATAGCGGTCCTGGGCCTTCAGGATAAGGTCGCAGACCTCGCGCACGGCGCCGCGGCCGCCCTCGAGGCGGGTCACGTAGTCCGCGTGCAGGCGCAGCTCCTTGTGGGCATTGGCGACCGCGACACCGAGGCCGGCCGCGCGCAGCGCCGGCAGGTCGGGCCAGTCGTCGCCCACGTAGGCGATGTGCTCGAGCGCGATGCCGAGTTCGGCGGCGAGCTCGCGCAGGGCGACGAGCTTGTCCTCGCGGCCCTGCAGCAGGTGGCTGATGCCGAGGTTCTGCGCGCGCCGCGCCACCAGCTTCGTGTTGCGGCCGGTGATGATGGCGACCTGCACGCCGGCCTGCATCAGCATCTTGATGCCGTGGCCGTCCTGGGTGTCGAAGGTCTTGAGCTCCTGGCCATCCTCGGCGAAGTAGAGGCGTCCATCGGTGAGCACGCCATCCACGTCCAGGGCCAGCAGGCGGATGCCGGTGGCCATCTGCATGACATCGTCCATCTGGGTTCCTTGCATCACATCACGCCCGCGCGCAGCAGGTTGTGCATGTTGAGGGCGCCCACCGGGCGGTGTTGCGCGTCGACCACGACGACGCCGTTGATCTTGCGGTCCTGCATCACGGCCAGGGCTTCCGCGGCAAGCAGCTGCGGCGTGACGGTGGTGCACTTGATGTTCATGACGTCCTCGATGGCGGTGTGGTGCACATCGATCTTGTGGTCGAGGCTGCGGCGCAGGTCGCCGTCGGTATAGAGGCCGGCCAGACGGCCGTCGGCGTCGACCACGGTGGTCATGCCGAGGCCCTTGGCGGTGATTTCCATGAGCGCGTCGATGACGAGGGTGCCGGTTTTCACCATGGGCACCTGCTCGCCCTTGTTCATCACGTCTTCCACGCGCAGCAGCAGCTTGCGACCGAGCGAGCCGCCCGGGTGCGACAGGGCGAAGTCTTCCGGGGTAAAGCCGCGCGCCTCCAGCAGGGCCACGGCCAGGGCGTCGCCCAGCACCAGGGTGGCGGTGGTGGAGGAGGTGGGGGCGAGGCCGAGCGAGCAGGCTTCGGGCGACTTGCCGATCTCGAGGCTGACGTCGGCGGCGCGGGCCAGGGTGGACTGGCCGTTGTTGGTGATGGCGATGAGCTTAGCGTGCATGCGTTTGATGAGCGGCACGATGGTCAGGATCTCGGCCGTTTCCCCGGAGTTGGAGATGGCGATGACCACGTCCTGGGGGGTGATCATGCCAAGATCGCCGTGGCTGGCCTCGCCCGGATGCACGAAAAAGGCCGGGGTGCCGGTGGAGGCCAGGGTGGCGGCGATCTTGTTGCCGATATGGCCGGACTTGCCCATGCCGGACACGACCACGCGTCCGGTGCCGGCCAGCATGAGGGCGCAGGCGCGCTGGAAGTCGGCGTTGACGTGGGGCTTGAGGTTCTCGAGCGCGGTCTGCTCGATCTGGATCACGCGCTGGCCGGCGCGGATAAAGTCAAATTCGGCCATGGAGGGGTCTCTGGTCGGCTGTCCGCCCTGATGCCTCAGGGCTCCCGGAAACCGTCCATTATCCACCAGCGGACAGGCAAATACCTACTGCCAGTGCGTGACCAGTCATTACAGAGTCCGTACACAAGCAGGTCCCTGCGGCCGCTCCCGTGGCGTCGTTACCGGCCGGCAAGGATGGTATAGTTCGCGCTCTTTCAGCGACCCCGGCCCGCCCGGATTGACGCCTGCATGACCCCGGACAGCTCCCTCCCGCCCGCCGACAACGTGGTCGAGATCCGCAACCTCGTGTTCCACCGCGGCAAGCGCGCCATTTTTGATGGCGTGAACGTTGATATTGCCCGCGGCAAGGTCACCGCCATCATGGGCCCCTCCGGCTGCGGCAAGACCACCCTGCTGCGCTTTATCGGCGGCCAGCTCCGGCCCGACAGCGGCCAGGTGCGCGTGGAGGGCCGCAACGTGCCCGACCTGGGCCGCGAGGAGCTTTTCGTCACCCGGCGCAAGATGGGCATGCTGTTCCAGTCCGGCGCGCTGTTCACCGATCTTTCCGTGTACGAGAACGTCGCCTTTCCGCTGCGCGCCCATACCCGGCTCTCCGAAGACCTCATCCGGGAACTGGTGCTGCTCAAGCTCGAGGCCGTGGGCCTGCGCGGCGCCGAGTCCCTGATGCCGGCCGAGCTCTCGGGGGGCATGAACCGGCGCGCCGCGCTGGCCCGCGCCATCGCCCTCGACCCCGCCCTGATCATGTACGACGAGCCCTTCGCCGGGCAGGACCCCATCGTCATGGGCGTGCTGGTCACCCTGATCCGTACCCTGCGCGAGGCCCTGGGCCTGACGTCGGTAATCGTCTCGCACGACATCCACGAGACCCTGTCCATCGCCGACTACATCTATGTCCTGGCCGACGGCAAGGTCATCGGACAGGGCACGCCCGCCGAGCTGCAGGCCTCCGAGTCACCCTTCATCGAGCAGTTCCTGCATGGCCGGCCGGATGGCCCCGTGCGTTTCCGCTACCCCGTCGCCACCTTTGCCGAGGAACTCGGCCTGGGGAAGAAAGCCTGATGGAAGCCATCCGCCGCCTTGGCGAATCCACCCTGGACGTCCTGCGCACCCTTGGCGCCGGCGGCGTGTTTCTGGGCCAGACCGTGATGGCCTGGCCGCGTCCGCGCACCGGCTTTCCCCTGCTGGTTCAGCAGCTGTATGCGGTGGGCGTGCTGTCCCTGCCCATCATCGTGGTCTCCGGCCTTTTTATCGGCATGGTGCTGGGCCTGCAGGGCTATAACACCCTGATCGACTTCGGCTCCGAGCAGGCCCTGGGCACCCTGGTGGCCATGAGCCTGCTGCGCGAGCTCGGGCCGGTGGTGACGGCGCTGCTCTTCGCCGGCCGGGCCGGGTCCGCGCTCACCGCCGAGATCGGCCTGATGAAGGCCACCGAGCAGCTCTCCAGCATGGAGATGATCGGTGTCGACCCGCTGCGCCGCATCATCGCGCCGCGCTTCTGGGCCGGCTTTATCTCCATGCCCCTGCTGGCCCTCATCTTTTCCGCCGTGGGCATCCTCGGCGGCCGCCTGGTGGGCGTCGACTGGCTGGGCGTGTACGAGGGCTCGTTCTGGTCGAACATGCAGAATTCGCTGGAGTTCCAGGAAGATGTCGTCAACGGCATCATCAAGAGCGTGGTGTTCGGCGCCGCCGTGACCTGGATCGCCGTATTCCAGGGCTATGATTGCGAGCCCACCAGCGAAGGTATCTCGCGCGCCACCACGCGCACCGTGGTTTATGGATCCCTGGCGGTTCTGGGTCTGGATTTCATCCTGACCGCCGTCATGTTTGGAGGCTTCTGAAGCATGCGCACCCGCGTTATCGAAATGGCCGTCGGCCTCTTCATGGTGGCCGCCATCGGCGCCCTCTTTTTCCTGGCCATCAAGGTCAGCGGCCTCTCCGAGGAAACCAGCAAGCCCAGCTACAAGGTCTATGCCAGCTTCCAGAATGCCGGCGGCCTGACCCTGCGCGCCAAGGTCACCATGGCCGGCGTGGTCATTGGCCGCGTCACCGACATCCACCTGGATCCCAAGACCCTGAAGGCGAAAGTGACCCTTTCCATCCATAACGATGTCAACGAGATCACCACTGATTCCGTTGCTTCCATATTGACGGCAGGTCTTCTCGGCGAGAAATACATCGGCATCGTCCCCGGAGCGGATGACGAGTTCCTCAAGGAAGGGGGCGAAATCACCGATACCCAGTCCTCGCTGGTGCTGGAAGAGCTGATCGGCAAGTTCCTTTTCAACAAGGCCAACGAGCCTGCCCGGGCGGCGGAATAAGTCCCCTCGGGCACCAGGAGACACACATGAAGTTCTGGCAACGCCTATCCGCCGTGCTGATGCTGAGCCTGCCGCTGCTGGCCGGTGCCGCCGAGACCCCGCAGCAGGTGCTGAAGTCGGCGACTGACTCCCTGCTGGCCCGCATCACCAAGGACAAGGAGACCCTCAAGAAGGATCCCCAGGCCCTCTATACCCTGGTGGAGCAGAACATCACTCCCTTCATGGACATCGACGGCATCGCCCGCCGCGTCATGGGCCAGTACTACCGGCAGGCCACCCCTGCGCAGCAGGCCGAGTTCGCGCGCGTGTTCAAGCAGAGCTTGATCCGTACCTATGCCAAGGGTCTGACCAACTACGAAGGCCAGAAGATCGTGTTCAAGCCATACAAGGCCGGCACCGACCCCAAAAAGGCGCAGGTCGAGGTCGACGTGCACGGCAGCACCGGGCAGGTCTATCCGGTGACCTTCCAGATGCAGCTCGACAAGGCCGGCACCTGGAAGGTGCAGAACCTGATCCTCAACGGCATCAACCTGGGCCTGACCTTCCGTAACCAGTTCGGCGCCGCCGTCGAGTCCAACCGCGGCAGCATCGACAAGGCCATCGCCGGCTGGACCCCCGACACCAAGGCCATCGACGCCACCAAGGGCCAGGCCAAGGCGGCCACGCCGTGAGCCTGGCGCTGGCCGTGGCGGGCGACACCCTGCGCGTCGAGGGTGTCATCGACTTCACCAATGCCGACGCCAGTTGCGCCGAAGGCCTGGCGAAGCTGGCCGCGATGCCGTCCACGGTCACCCTCGACCTGGCCGGCCTGAGCTCGGCCAGCACCGTCACCGTGGCGGTGCTGCTGCGCTGGGGCCGCGCGCTGGCCGCCCGTGGCGGCCGCCTGCAACTGGCCCATGTGCCGGAAAAATGCCGCGCCATCCTCCAGGTCAGTGGCCTGGGCCAGGCCCTGCCCGAAATCAGCTGAGTAACCATTAATGACGACAAAAGAAATCCAGGGCCTGCTGGCCGCCGCTTTTCCCGAGGCGGAAGAGGTCCAGGTGCAGGGCGAGGGCGCCAAGTTCACCGTGACCGTGGTCAGCGACCGCTTTGAGGGCATGCGTCCCGTCGCCAAGCAGCAGCTCATCTATGGCCCGCTGAATCCGCATATCGCCACTGGCGCCATCCATGCCGTCACCATGCGCCTTTTCACGAAGGAAGAGTGGCGCAAGGCCAAGCTGTTCGGCTGAGCCGGGCTGGCGGGACCGGTAGGTCGGGCTTTAGCCCGACAAGGCTGACCCTGTAGGTCGGGCTTTAGCCCGACAGCCTCCATGACAGTCGGGCTGAAGCCCGACCTACAGCTAGGTGGCACGCCTCGCCGTCGGGCTGAAGCCCGACCTACAGGTAGGCAGCATCCCTCGCCGTCGGGCCGATGCCCGACCTACAATGCGCCATCCTGTTGTATTGAGCTGCCGGCCCTGGAGCCGGCAACCTTCCGTCCGACGCCTGCGTCGGATGTTTCGTTTCTGAACTGACGTTTTTCCGAGTGGGGATATGGACAAGTTACTGATCACGGGCGGTGCGCGACTCGATGGCGAGGTGCGGATTTCCGGCGCCAAGAACGCGGCGCTGCCGCTGCTGGCCGGCACGCTGCTGGGCACCACGCCGGTCACCCTGACCAATGTGCCGCAACTGCGCGACATCGCCACCATGCTGCAGATCCTGGGCAATATGGGCGTGACCGTGGAGATCGGTGACAACAGCCAGGTGCTGGTCAACGCCAATACCCTGCAAAGCCCGGTGGCGCCCTACGAGCTGGTCAAGACCATGCGCGCCTCCATCTTCGTGCTGGGGCCGCTGCTGGCCCGCTTCGGCGAGGCCACCGTGTCGCTGCCGGGAGGCTGCGCCATCGGCTCGCGCCCGGTCGACCAGCACCTCAAGGGCCTGGCGGCGCTGGGCGCCGAGATCCACGTCGAGAACGGCTATGTGCATGCCAAGCGCCATGGCCGCCTCAAGGGCGCGCGCTTCGTCTTCGACATGGTCACCGTGGGCGGCACCGAGAACCTGCTCATGGCCGCCACCCTCGCCGAGGGCACCACGGTCATCGAGAACGCCGCGCGCGAGCCGGAAATCGTCAACCTGGCGGAGATGCTGACCGGCATGGGGGCGAAGATCGCCGGCGCCGGTACCGACACCATCACCGTGGAGGGTGTCGAGTCCCTGCATGGCGGCACCTTCCGGGTGATCTCCGACCGTATCGAGACCGGCTCCTACCTGGCCGCCGCCGCCGTCACCCGTGGCCGCGTGAAGACGCTCAATACCGATCCGCTGCTGCTCGACGCGGTACTGCAGAAGTTCCGCGAAGCCGGCGCCGAGGTCACCACGGGCGACGACTGGATCGAGCTCGACATGAAGGGCCAGCGGCCGAAGTCGGTAAATTTCCGCACGGCGCCGCACCCGGCATTCCCGACCGACATGCAGGCGCAGTTCATGACCGTGAACGTGCTGGCCGAAGGCACCGGCTCCATCATCGAGACCATTTTCGAAAACCGTTACATGCACGTGCCCGAGCTGAACCGTTTGGGCGCGAAGATTGCGGTGGATGGCCACACCGCCATCGTCACCGGGGTCGATACGCTGCAGGCGGCGCCGGTGATGGCCACCGACCTGCGCGCCTCGATGTCGCTGGTGATCGCCGCGCTGGCGGCCCAGGGCGAGACCCTGGTCGACCGTATCTACCACATCGACCGTGGCTACGAGCGCGTCGAGGAAAAGCTCCAGGGCCTGGGCGCCACCATCCGCCGCGTCACCGGAAAAGAAAGCGAATGAGCCAGATCATCATCGCCCTCTCCAAGGGCCGCATCCTCAATGACACGCTGCCCTTGCTGCGTGAGGCCGGCATCGACCTGCTCGATGATCCGGACAAGTCGCGCAAGCTCATCTTCCCGACCACGCATCCGGACGTGCGCATCGTCATCATTCGTGCCACCGACGTGCCGACCTATGTCGAAAACGGCGCCGCCGACATCGGCGTGGCCGGCAAGGACGTGCTGATGGAGCATGGCGGCAGCGGGGTCTACGAGCCGCTCGACCTGCAGATCGCGCGCTGCCGCCTGATGGTGGCCGGCCCGGTCGACGCCCCGGTGGTGAAGGGGCGCCTGCGCGTGGCCAGCAAGTTCGTCAATATTACGCAGCGCTACTATGCTGAGAAGGGCGAGCAGGTCGAGGTGATCAAGCTCTACGGCTCCATGGAGCTGGCGCCGCTCATGGGCCTGGCCGACCGGATCGTCGACGTGGTCGACACCGGCAAGACCCTGAAGGAAAACGGCCTGGAGCCGACCGAGCTGATCGCGCACGTCACCTCACGCCTGATCGTGAACAAGGCGGCGATGAAGATGAAGCATGCGCTGATCCAGCCCATCATCGCGCAGCTCGAGGCGGCGGTGGCCAGGCGCGCGCAGTCCGCCGCCTGAGCCCCGGCCATCCCCGACACGACCCGCCGGCCCGGCCGGCACAAGAGGTTGTCATGACACCGGAAATCATTCCCCGCCTCGACACCGCCGCCGCGGGCTTCGACAAGCGACTGGAGCAGCTCCTGGCCTGGGAGGGCGTGAGCGACGCCGGCGTGCAGCAGACGGTGACGGACATCGTCACGCGCGTGCGCCGCGAGGGCGACACGGCCCTGCTGGAGTTCACCAACCGCTTTGACGGCCTGCAGGTCACCGACATGGCTACCCTCGAGGTGTCGCAGGCGCGCCTCGAGGAAGCCCTGCGCCGCATCAGCCCGGCCGAGCGCGAGGCGCTGGAGCAGGCCTGCGCGCGGGTACGCGCCTACCACGAGCGCCAGCGCCAGGAATCCTGGCAGTACACCGAAGCCGATGGCACGGTGCTGGGCCAGCAGATCACGCCGCTCGACCGTGTCGGCATCTATGTGCCGGGCGGCAAGGCCTCCTATCCTTCGTCGGTGCTGATGAATGCGATGCCGGCCAAGGTCGCGGGCGTGCGCGAGATCATCATGGTGGTGCCGACGCCGCGGGGCGAGGTCAATGAACTCGTTTTTGCCGCGGCGAAGATCGCCGGCGTCGATCGCGTATTCACCCTGGGCGGGGCCCAGGCCGTGGCGGCGCTGGCCTATGGCACCCTCACCGTGCCGCGCGTCGACAAGATCGTGGGCCCGGGCAATATCTATGTGGCGACCGCCAAGCGCATGGTGTTCGGCCAGGTCGGCATCGACATGATTGCCGGGCCTTCGGAAATCCTTGTGTATTGCGATGGCCAGACCGATCCGGACTGGATCGCCATGGACCTGTTCTCGCAGGCCGAGCACGACGAGCAGGCCCAGGCCATCCTCATCGCCGAGGACGAGGAGTTCCTGCACCGCGTCTACGCCAGCATCGAGCGGCTCCTGCCCGGCCTCGCCCGTCACGACATCGCCGGCAAGTCGCTGGCGGCGCGCGGCGCCCTGATCAAGGTGCGCAACCGCGACGAGGCCCTCCAGCTCATCAACCACATCGCGCCCGAGCACCTCGAGCTGTCAGTGGAAAATCCCGAGGCGCTGCTGCCGGAAATCCGTCATGCCGGCGCCATCTTCATGGGCCGCTATACGCCGGAGGCGCTGGGCGATTACTGCGCCGGCCCCAATCACGTGCTGCCGACCTCGGGCACGGCGCGCTTTTCCTCGCCGCTGGGCGTGTACGATTTCCAGAAGCGCAGCAGCCTGATCGGTTGCTCCGCCCAGGGCGCCTCGACGCTGGCAAAGGTGGCCTCGGTGCTGGCGCGCGGCGAAGGCCTCGAGGCCCATGCGCGTTCCGCCGAGTACCGCATCCTCAAATAACGGCCGCCCACCTGCAGGTCGGGATTCAACCCGACGGGGCAACAGGCCGGGCCCCAGGCGGGAGCGGCCCGGCCCGACAGACGCAGCGTAGATTTGCAGGACTGCAGGGCGAGCTTCAGCCGGGAGCGCCTGGCCCGACATCCGCGCCGCAGGACGATATAACTGTAGGTCGGGCTTGAGCCCGACAACCGTAATTGGCGAGCTGCCGAGTCGGGCTGAAGCCCGATCTAGTGTTTTGCAGGGGAAGACATGAGCAAGTTCTGGAGTGCCTTCGTTCACGGGCTCGTGCCCTATGTGCCGGGCGAGCAGCCGAAGATCGCCAATCTCGTCAAGCTCAACACCAACGAGAATCCCTACGGGCCTTCGCCGCGGGCGCTGGCCGCCATGCAGGCCGAACTCAACGACAGCCTGCGCCTGTACCCCGATCCCAACAGCGACCTGCTCAAGCAGGCGATTGCGGATTACTACGGCATCGAGAAAGCCTGCGTGTTTGTCGGCAACGGCTCCGACGAGGTGCTGGCGCATGTTTTTCATGGCCTGCTCAGGCACGACAAGCCGATCCTGTTTCCCGACATCACCTACAGCTTCTATCCGGTGTATTGCGGTCTCTATGGCGTGGCCAGCCGCCAGGTGCCGCTGACGGAGTCGTTTGAAATCGACCTGGAGCAGTACCCGGAGGACAACGGCGGCATCATCTTCCCCAATCCCAATGCGCCCACGGGCGTGCCGCTGCCGTTGTCGGCCATTGAGGCCTTGCTCCGGCGCAACACGGAGTCGGTGGTGGTGGTCGATGAGGCCTATGTGGATTTCGGCGCCGAGACCGCGGTTGGCCTGGTCGCGCGCCATCCCAACCTGCTGGTGACGCAGACGCTGTCCAAGTCGCGCTCACTGGCCGGCTTGCGCGTGGGCCTGGCCATCGGCCAGCCGGCGCTCATCGAGGCGCTGGAGCGCATCAAGAACAGCTTTAACTCCTATCCACTCGGGCGCATGGCCATCGTTGGCGCGGCCGCGGCCTTTGTCGACCGCGACCATTTCGGGCAGACCTGCCGCGCGGTGATCGAGAGCCGTGAAGCGCTGGTCGTAGAGCTCGATGGGCTGGGCTTCGAGGTACTGCCCTCGGCGGCAAACTTCGTCTTTGCCACGCTGCCGGGGACGGATGCCGGCTGGCTGGCGCAGCAGTTGCGCGAGCGCGGCGTCATCGTGCGCCACTTCCGCCTGCCGCGCATCGACCAGTTCCTGCGCATCACCATTGGCGCGCCG
The DNA here is from genome assembly GCA_020697295.1 of Moraxellaceae bacterium. Lineage (GTDB taxonomy): Bacteria > Pseudomonadota > Gammaproteobacteria > Pseudomonadales > Moraxellaceae > UBA2031. The sequence goes on from JAJFBF010000044.1 coordinate 17,165, forward strand.
GAGCAGAATGCCGCGCTCGTCACGGCGCTGCAGGCCATCGTCGGCTGATCGCCAGCCGCCAGCTGCTTAAAAGCCAGACCTCGGATGCCGATTGCTGGATGCTTGCCAGCAGTTGGCCGCGGCCCGCTTGTCACGTATCGGCGCTCTTGATCCCGGTCCCTGTGCTCCTTTATCCGCACTTGCGGCCCACTCCCTTGCTCAAGGCCGACCACTTCTTCAAAGGCGACCGCTGCGCTTGATCTCGAGATAGCGGTTGATCAGCCCCACGGCCAGCTTTTCCGGTGCGGTATCGAGAACCACCACGCCCTCGTGCTGCAGGTGGCGCAGCGTCTTTTCGCGTGCCTGCAGGTAAAGGTGGGTGGCGGCCGTCGTCAGCGCGCCATCGACATCCGGCGGCAGGGCCTCGTCCAGTTCATCGAGGACGTGCTCGCGCAAATTGGCCACCAGCACCACGTGCTGGCGCGAGAGCAGGGCGCAGGCCTCGCGCAGGTCGGCGCCGTCCTCGTCGCGCAGGCTGGTGAGGATGATCACCAGGCTGCGCTTGCGCAGGTGCTGCCCGAGCGTCGCCGCGATACTGATGAAATCGGGCGTTTGCGCGCCCGCCTCGAGATCGAACACGGTGTTCATCAGTCGCGCCAGCGTGGCCTGTCCCTTGGCGGGCGCCAGGTAGCGTTCCTCGTTCGCAAAGCTCATGAGGCCGACCGCGTCGCCTTGCCGGGTCACCACATGCGCGAGCAGCAGCAGCGCATTCAGGGCCGCGTCAAAGTGCGAGAGACGGCCGTCCTGGCTGCGCATGCGAAAGCCGCCGTCGAGCAGCAGCATGATCTGCTGGTCGCGCTCGTCCTGGTATTCGCGCGCGATCAGCTTGCGCAGGCGCGAGCTGGCCTTCCAGTCGATCTGGCGCAGCATGTCGCCTTCGCGGTATTCGCGCAGCTGGTGGAATTCGAGGCCGGTGCCGCGCCGGCGCCGCATGCGGATGCCGAGCTGGGAGAGGCGGTTGTCGCTGGCCAGCAGGGCATATTTGGCGACCTCCGCAAAATTCGGATAGACGCGCACCTCGCTCGTCACGGGCAGGAAGGCCTGGCGCATGAGCAGGCCGAGACGGCCCGGCAGGCGCAGGTCGACGCCGGCAAAGCGCTGCACGCCGCGACGGTTGCAGCGCAGGCGGTAGGTGAGGCGTGTGCGCGCCTGTGGCGGCAGGGCATGGCGCAGGGGCAAGTGTTCAGTCTCCGCGCCCGCAGGATGATGGTCGTGAATCAGCAGCGGCAGTGGCGCGGCCCCTTCATGGGTGAACTCCAGCGAGACCTCGCGCCAGACACCCAGAGGAACCACGGGCGTGAGCTCGCGCCGGCAGGCGGGCAGGGGTTGGCGCAGCAGCGCGACCGCCTCCACGGCCAGTGCCAGGCCCAGCAGCAGTCCTGCGCCCAGCCACAGGCGTACCGCCTCCGGCCAGGGAAGGGTCGCCAGGGCAAGCGCGGTCCAGGCCGCCAGCAAGGGCAGCAGACGTGGTCCGGGCAACAGGCGCGGCAGTGGAATCCGCATCAGAGGCGTGGCGCCTGTACCGACTCCAGGATCTGGCGCAGCACTTCCGCGCTGCCCAGGCCTTCCATCTCCAGCTCTGGCGACAGCACCAGGCGATGGCGCAAGGCGGGCAGGACCAGGCGCTTGACGTCATCGGGAGTGACGAAGTCACGTTCGGCCATGAGGGCGGCCACGCGCGCGGCGCGCAGCAGGGCGATGCCGCCGCGAGGGCCGGCGCCAATCGCGACACCCGGCCATTGCCGCGTCGCGCGCACGATCGCCACGGCATAGTCGCGCACGCGATCCTCGATGCGTACTGCCGCAGCCAGGCGCTGCATGCCCTGCATCGTCTCGGTGCTCACCAGGGTGGCGAGGCTGTCCACCTCCAGCACGTCGCCAATGCGGCCTTGCGTCACCAGACTGAGCAGCGCCTGTTCCTCGCGCTCGCCCGGGTAGTCCACCACGATCTTCAGCAGGAAGCGGTCGAGCTGCGCCTCCGGCAGCGGATAGGTGCCTTCCTGCTCGATGGGATTCTGCGTCGCCAGCACCATGAAAGGGCGCGGCAGCGGGAAGGACTGGCCTTCGATGGTGACCTGGTTTTCCTGCATGACCTCGAGCAGGGCGGCCTGGGTCTTGGCCGGCGCACGATTGATTTCGTCAGCCAGCAGCAGATGCGTGAATACCGGCCCCTTGCGGATCTTGAACTCCTGGCTCTTGAGCTCGTAGAGGGCGTGGCCGGTGACATCGGAGGGCATGAGGTCGGGCGTGAACTGGATACGCGCGAAACCGCCACCGAAGGTCTTGGCCAGCGCACGCACAAGCAATGTCTTGCCGAGGCCGGGAACGCCCTCGACCAGCACGTGGCCCCCTGCCACCAGCGCGATCAGCGTCAGCTCGATGGCCTCCTGCTGGCCGACCACGGCGCGTGCGATCTCGCTTTGCAGGCGCGCGAGGATCTGCGCCGCCTTGGTGAAATTGTCGTTGCCGGGCCGGGTCTCCGGGGCGGCGGTAATATCGGTCATAGCGCTTTCCTCAAACGGTTGATCAGGCGGATATCCGCCGCGAATTGCAGGAGATGGTCAGGGGCGTCGCCTTCCAGCAGGCGACGCACGGGCGCCGGTTCGAGGCGGGCGCGCAGGGCAAGCTGCTCCGCGAGCGCCGCGGGCGGAAGTGAGCGCCATTGCGGATGACGCCGTTGCGCCTGGCCGAGCAGGCGTTCGCGGCTGGCGTTGAATAAGGTGGCGAGGCCGCCGTGGCGCAGCAGGTAGCGGCCGCTGGCCTCGAGGTGCTCGCCCAGGCGCCGGCGCGCGGCGGCGGCGGGGGGCTGCAGCGGCCCGAAGCGGCGGCTGGCGCCCCACAGCCAGGCCAGCACGAACAGTCCCAGTGAGAGCAGCAACCAGGCCGCCTTGTCCCAGACGATCCGCAGCAGTGATGGTCGCTCGACACCGTGGATCAGCCACACCTCCGCGCGCGTCGGCGCGTCCACCACGCGCCAGAGCAGCGCGGCGTGATCGGCGTCGCCGAGGCGGCGGTTGTGCATCCAGTCGAGGTCGCTGAGCACCGTGATCCGTCCCGCCCCGACCGCGAAGCGCATGGCATGCGGGCCGTTGGCATCGCTGGCCACCCAGGACGGCGCATGCTTGCCGGGAGTGAGGTAGTACGACGCATTGAATCGCGCCAGTACCTGGCCTTCCTGGTCGAGCTGCGTCGGTCGTGGGCCGTTGTCACGGCCGCGAGGGCGGCGCGTGTCGCGCGTGGCCTCCTGCTCGCGCAAGCGCACGTCAAGGCGCCTGGCCAGCACTTCCTCCGGCGCCGCCTTCCCGGCCGGCGCAACCTCCTGCAGTTCACTGACGAGATGGCCGCCGGCCCGCACCCACTCGAAAAGGGCGTCGCGCTCGCGGGTGTCCAGGTATTCCAGCGGGGTCGCGAGCACGATCACGCGCGCATGCCTTGGCAGTCCGCCGTAGTCGGGCTCCATGCGCACGCGCAGGTCCTGGCGCTCCAGCAGGCGGCCCGCGGCCAGCCAGGGGTTGAGGTGAGCCTCGCGACTCATGCCCTGGTCGCGGGTGACAGACTCCAGGCGCAGGCAGGCCGCGGCCAGGGCAGCAAGCAGGAGCAGGAGCAAGGGAAAGGACCAGCGTTTCATGGCGCTTCTCCCGGCGGCGCTTCGAAATAGCGACGGTAAAGCGCGAGCAGGGCATCGAAGTCCGCCGGCGGGCGTCGCGCATAGGCCAGCGCCATCCAGGCTTTCACTATGGGGGCGAAGCCCGCGGCCACCACGTCGGCGTCGCTTTGCCGCGCCGCGCGCAGGCATTCGCCCTCGGTGGCGCTGGCGGGCAGGGCGACGTGGTGGCGTGTCGCGAGGTCACGTACGGCGCCGCGGTAAAGCAGGCTCATGGCCTGGGTGGCGTCGCCGCCTCGCCAGGCCGCGAGCGCGGCGGCGCTGACAGCATCGGGCAGGGTCGCGGCGGGCAGGGCGCGGCTGGCCACCTCGGGGGCGGCGCGGCCGGGCGCCGGACGTGATGCCCCCACCTGCGGCGCCAGCCATTGCCAGCCGCGCCAGAGCAGCCAACCCAGGCCCAGGGCCAGCAGCGCGACGGCGAGGAACTTGAACACGTCGGCCAGCAGGGCGAGGGTGCTGAGATCCACGGGCTTTTCGGGCTTGGCCTCCTTGCGGTTGAGCCACTTGCGCAGCCAGTCGCGGGCGACGGGCTGGAGCGAAGTTTCACTCCGCCTGAAGTCGGGACCCTGCAGCACCTTGCGGGCGTCCGCGCGCAGCCGGGCGGCATAGGGCGGTTCGGCGGGAGGCGGCGTCGCTACCACAGGGGTGGCTCCGGCTTCAGCAGACAGTTCGGCTGCCATGGCCGCGTCTGCAGTCGTGACGCTGGCACAGGCTGGTCCGCAGAGCAGCCACAGCAGTAAAAAGCGCGTGGCGGCCCTCATGATGGCGGCCTCGCGCCTGCCAGGCGTTCGCGCAGGTGCCGGAAGGCCAGCTCCAGGTCCCAGGCCTCGAGTTCGGTGCGCCGGTTCAGGTAGAGCGAGAAGCCGGCGCCCACGTAGAACGGCTCGACGACGCTCATGGCGCCGTAATAGGCGAGCAGGAGGCTGGTGTCCACGAAGCGGCTGCCTTCGCCGCCGCTGAACAGCGCCAACAGGTCCGGCGCCACGCCCTCGGGCGCGAACCAGAACAGCAGGCTGAGGATGGCCACGGCCAGGAACAGTTCGAAATGCAGCATGACGAAGTGCAGCCAGCGTGCCCGCCCGGTGTGCTGGTGCCGCAGCAGGGTGAGCCGCGCCCGGCGCTCCCGCAGGGGCAGGTTTTCCAGCAGCCAGACCGGGAGCAGGTAGGCGCGGCTCATGCTGAGGCGGCGCCAGAGCAGGTGCCCGGCCAGGCCCTGGCGGAAGGCGCCGGCGAGCAGGCCGAGGAGGGCGCCTCCGCTCAGCGTGTCACCGAACACCCGGCGACTGATCACAAGCAGGAGGGCATGGTCGAACAGCGGTTTCAGCCACCACAGCAGCAGGTAGCCGGCCCCGTTGCCGAAGTGCAGGGAGAGCGCCAGTCCCAGCAACAGCACCGGCAAGGTCACGGCGACCCAGGTGCGCCAGATCAGGCCGGCCTCGTCCTGGACCAGGCGGATGCCCAGGTCCATGGCTTCATAGGCGCGGCGCGGGCGCACCGCGAGGTGGAGGTCAGCAAGGCGCATGGGCAGCCTCCGCGCCACGTCCGGCGCGCAGGAAGTACAACGTGACCGCGCCCCACAGCAGCGCCGCGACTGCGTACTTCACGGCGGGCGGTATCGCCGTGCTGGAAGACCAGAAGGCCTCGAGCAGCGCGGCCAGGACCAGGAAAAAACTGGCGCCATAGATGATTTTCACCGCGACGCGCGCCTGCAGGCGAAGCGCCTCCCCGCGATGGAGATTGCCGGGCGCCACCAGGGCGCGTCCCAGCATGAGCCCGGCCATGCCGCACAGCACGATGGCGGTGAGCTCAAAAGCGCCGTGGCCGCAGACAAACGACCAGAATGTCTCGCTGTAGCCGATGCGCGTGAGGTGGCCGGCCACGGCGCCGATGGTGATGCCGTTGAACATCAGGATGACGAGGCTGCCGACGCCGGCGAGCATGCCGCCGGCAAAGGTCTGGAAGCCGATGCCGATGTTGTGGCGGATGTAGTAGCCGAACATCAGGAAGTCGCTGGCGCCGTCGCGCTCGAAGCCGATCGTGCGCCGCGAGGGATCGTACATATGTTCGAACTCGCGGACCTGGCTGGCATCCACCACGCTGTAGATCAGCGCCGGATGCCACCAGACCGCGAGCGCGAGGGCGATGAAGGCGCCATAGAAGCACAGCGCCGCCAGCCAGAAGAGGCCGGCATGCGTGCGTACCAGTGACGGGAATTCGCGCAGCAGGAAGTGGCTGATCATGCCGGCCAGGGGCTGGCGCGACTGGTAGAGGCGGTGATGGGCCTGCACCACCAGGCGATTGAGTCGCTCCACGAGCGCGGGCGGATAGTGGCGCTCGCGCGCCAGGGCGAGATGGTGGCAGGCCTGGCGATAGCGCGCGGGCAGGGCCTGGACCTCGGCGTCGCGCGCCTGGGCCGAAAGGCTCTGCTCCAGCGCCTGCCAGCCGGCTTCATGGCGACGCACGAACTCCTGCGGACTCATCGTTCGCCCGCCAGCCAGCGCGCGATGCCACGCAGGCGCTCGACGCCCGCCGCGCCCCGCGCCTGTGTCAGCGGCTCCAGGATGTCCGCGAGCTCCTCCTGCCGTGCCGGGGACAGGCGCGTGCTGCGCTCGGCAAAGGCAATCAGCGCCTTCTGCTCGGCCAGGCGGAGCTTGTGCGGAGGCGCTTGCGGCGCCGCGGCGGGCAAGGTGGGCGAGGCGAGGGCATCGGGCGCCCAGATCACGAGAGTGCCGGCCGCGAGATCACCCAGGCGCTGGAAGCGGGGATGGAACAGCATGAAGAGCAGGCCGAAGCCGAACAGGAAGGGCAGGAAGTCCGCGGTGCGCAGCAGGTTGCGGATCACCGAGGCGGCAAAGCCCACCGGACGTCCGTCGCTCTCGACCACGCGCAGGCCGACGCTGCGCTTGCCCGGTGTCGCCCCCTGGCCCAGCACCTCGAAGGCGACGGGATAGAACCACTCCACCAGGAAGGCAATCAGGAGGAGGAGGCCCATGCCGAAGCTGCCCAGCGCCGCCAGCGCGGTGGCAATGGCGCCGAGCAGGACCAGGCGCAGCAGCAGGTCGATCAGGAAGGCAGTGGCGCGCGGGACGGCGCCCGCCGGCACCAGGCTCAGGTCGACGCCCTCGGGCGTGGCGACAGACTGCGCCGTATCGAGCATCAGGGCAGGACCCGCCTGTCCACTGGGGCCACTCATCAAGACTTCCCTGGCAAGGCCGGTGGCGAACGGATGTCCCGATTATGCAGAAGCCGGCGCCCGGGCAGAAGCCCGGACAGGCGTGGAAGGCCTCTTCGCCACGCCGCTGCCTGTTTTCAGTTTTGGCCGGGAGGGCATCGAAATTCGTTCAGCGGCCCGGCCCCCGGGGCAGCTCATCCGCCGGCCGCTCGCCGATCTTCACCTTCAGTTCCATCTCCTGCTTGCCACGCAGCACGAGGACCGGCACCTCGGTGCCGGGCTTGATGGAGGCGATGAGGTTGATGGCTTGCGCCGCCTTCTCCACCGGCTTGTCGGCGATGCGCAGCAGTATGTCGCCAGGCTCCAGGCCGCCGCTGTAGGCTGGCCCGCCGCGCAGGAGGCCGGCGATGGCCACGCCTTTTTGCGTAGGCGCGTCGATATGGGCCGCCAGTTGCGGGTCGAGGGTGCGTACCTCGATGCCCATCCAGCCGCGCACCACGCGGCCATCCTTGATCAGTGACTGCATCACCGTGCGCGCCAGCGTCACGGGAATGGCAAAGCCGATGCCCATGCTGCCGCCGCTTTGCGAGTAGATGGCCGAGTTGATGCCGACGAGATTGCCGCTGACGTCAATGAGCGCGCCACCCGAGTTGCCCGGATTGATGGCGGCGTCAGTCTGGATGAAATCCTCGTAGGTGTTGATGCCCAGGCCCTGGCGGCCCACCGCGGAAATGATGCCCTGGGTGACGGTCTGGCCGACGCCGAAGGGATTGCCGATGGCGAGCACGACATCGCCCACCTGCATGGGCCCGTCGCGCAGCGGCAGCACCGGTAACTTGTCGAGGCCGATGCGCAGCAGAGCGAGGTCGGTGCCGGGGTCGGTGCCGATCACGCGGGCCCGGGTTTCGCGCCCGTCCTGCAGCTTGACGACGATCTCGTCGGCCTGCGCAACCACATGGTTGTTGGTCAGTACATAGCCCTCGGGACTGACGATCACGCCGGAGCCCAGGCTGGCTTCCATGCGATCCTCGGGCACGCCCTCGCCAAAGAAGCGGCGCAGGAAGGGGTCGGCCAGGAAGGGATTGGTCAGGCGTACCTTTTGCGTGGTGAAGATGTTGACCACCGCCGGCGCCGCCGTCTGCACGGCGTCGGCATAGGACACCGGGCCACTGCCGGCCACGGGCGGCAGCGGCCGTGGCGCCGACAGGGTGGGAGGCACGGTGTCGTGGCCCGGCCACAGGCCGGGACGGGTGAGCACGAAGGCCAGCACGATGGCCAGGAGCAGCCAGGGAAGCGCAATCCTGAGACGCATGGGGGTTTCCTCAGCACCAAGCTCGGGAGAATATGGTGCCGGCCTGGCAACCTTCAAGGGAGACACTGTTCATGACCACGACGCTGCGCGAGATCCTCTCCCTGCTCGATGCCACCCTGGAGCCCGGGCGTTTCCAGGACTATTGCCCCAACGGTCTGCAGGTGGAGGGACGCGGCCATGTGCGGCGCGTGGTCAGCGGCGTCACCGCCTCGGCGGCCCTGATCGATGCCGCCATCGCCCGCGGGGCCGACGCGCTGCTCGTGCATCATGGTTATTTCTGGAAGGGCGAGGACCCGTGCATCACCGGCATCAAGCGCGGCCGCCTGCACAAATTGCTCGCCCACGACATTTCCCTGATCGCCTACCACCTTCCGCTGGATGCCCATCCGGAGCTGGGCAACAACGCCCGCCTGGCGCGCGAACTCGGCTTCGTGCCGGACGGCCTGCTCGAGCCCGGCAATCCCAAAAGCATAGGCAATACCGCGACCCTTGCCACGCCGGCCAAGATTGCCGACTTCGCCAGCCATATCGAGCAGCGGCTGGGCCGCCGGCCGCAGGTGATCGCCAGTGGCCCGGCGCAGATCCGGCGCATCGGCTGGTGTACCGGCGCCGCCCAGGGCTATATCGAACAGGCCATTGCCCTCGGGCTCGATGCCTTCCTCTCCGGCGAGATCTCCGAGCCGACCGTGCATCTGGCGCGCGAGGCCGGCATTCATTATCTCGCCTGCGGTCACCATGCCACCGAGCGCTACGGCGTGCGCGCCCTGGGCGAGCACCTGCAGCAGCAGCTGGGCGTGCCCGTCGAGTTCGTCGATATCGACAACCCCGCCTGAGGATTACCGGCCTCTGGGGCGACGGGGCTGCCCTGCTCTTCGCCTGCCCTGGTTGCATCCGCTCAGCCACAGACCCCATCCGAATCCCGGGCACAAAAAAGCCGGCATCAGCCGGCTTTTTTGTCACAACGCTTTTAGATCAGCGACAGATCAGGACCAGGCCTTGGCGACCAGCGGGCCGAAGGCCACGATGATCAGGCCGGAGCCCATGACCGCCACCGGCAGGATCCAGCGCTCGTAGCGGCGATAGAAGCCCAGGTGCTTGACCTCCTCGGCCGCCTTCGCGGTTTCCTCTTCGCCCACCACCTGGCGCAGCAGCAACTGGTTGAGCGCCACGGGTGGCGACAGGTAGCCGAGTTCGAAGGACACCAGCACCACCATCCAGAAGTGCACCGGATCGATGCCGTTGTTGTAGGCGATCGGGGCAATCGTGGCGGAGACCAGGATCACGGCGCCGAAGGGGTCCATGAGCATGCCCACGAAGACCAGGATGCCGACGAACAGCGCCATGGCGACCCAGATGTTCGCGAACTGGTGCGGGAAGGCCTCCATCATGCCGGAGCGCTCGATCACGCCGCCGATGCTGAGCGACAGCGCCATCAGCAGGATCAGCGCGCCGATATGGCCGATGGTCTCGTTGGTGGCGAAGCGGATGGAACCTTCCATGGCCTTGAAGCCACGGCCCGGCACGGCGGCCGAGGGGCCGACCTCGCCCACGGTTTCATCCGGCTTGCGATCCTTGCGCAGACGGTCATAGATCAGCAGGAACAGCATGATGACGGGCATGATCACCGGGGCGGTGAACTCGTCCAGCTTGGTGTTGAGCGCGAACTTGTAGAACAGCACCACCACGAGGAACACCGCAATATAGGGCACGACCGGCAGGATGGCCCTGAGGGTGGCCGGCAGCGCAATCCGCGGGTCCTGCAGCTTGACGCGCTTGGTGCGCGACATCTGCGCCGCCACCAGGAACATCGTGGAGGTCAGGAAGAACACCGCGACGCCCCAGCTATAGAGCTGCGCGGTGGTCACCTGCTTGTTGAGGGCGGCGATCACCACGATCAGCAGGCAGGGGCGCAGCACCACGCCCAGCGAGCCGGACATGGCCGATGCAGCCAGAGCGAACTGGCGGCTGCCGCCGGCATGGCGCACTTCGTGGTAGATCAGCGCGCCGGCTGCGATCACGAAGATGCCCGAGGCGCCGGTGTAGGCGGTGGGCAGGGCAGCACCCAGCAGGATGATGTAGGTGAGCATTTCCGGCGACATCTTCCAGGGACGCAGCAGGTCCAGGAAGCGGTCCACCATCTGCGTCTGCTTGAGCAGCATGCCGGCCCAGATAAAGAGGGCAAGATTCAGGAAGATGCCCGACAGCTCCACCATCTGGTTCAGGTAGATGGCCTGGGCGGAGAAGTGCTTCTGGCTCAGGAAGTAGATGCCGCCCATGAGCGACATCCAGGCATACAGCGGGATCGACAGCAGCGCCAGGCCAATCGAGCCGCCCTGCTGGGCGCGCTTGGGCATGAACAGCACTTGCTCGGCGCTGATCAGCGTGAGCAGGCCGAACATGCCGATCCAGATGTAGTACAGGAAGGGCTTGTCGATGGGGATGCCCGAGTCCATCTGCATCTTCAGGTACATGACGCTGGAGAAGGTGAGCAGCGCATTGGCCACCGTCATCGCGATCGAGTAGACGCGGAAGTCGACGCGGCTCTTGGGCGGGCGCAGGGCGATGTGGTGCTCGCCCAGCGTGGTGTTGATCGAGGCCAGCAGCACCATGAGCAGCAGCAGCAGCGGGCGGTTCTCGGTGCCGAACTTGAAGATGCCGAAGAACGAGGTTTCCACCGCGCGGTAGGCCTTCACCGTGGGCGTGGTGTGCTTCGCGATCTTGGCGTACATCTCGTGCTTTTCCTTGCACAGCTCGGCGGCCTTGAGGATGGAGGACTTGATGGCCTCCGGATCCTTGGGCTCGTCGGCGAAGAGCGCGTCGATGGCGTCGCCACCCGCGCCACCCGCCGTCATCTCGAGGGCCACGGCGGCCTCGATGTCGGGAGTGGCGTCGCAATCAGGCTTTTCCATGTCCGCGCGCATCATGAAGTACTGCACGCCGGCCTTCTGGTCGCCGAACAGGTTTTCACCCATGCGCAGCATCTGGCCGTGGAAATATTCGCCCGTGCCGATAATCAGCGTCAGCAGCAGCAGTGCGAAGATGGGGAGGCTGAGCAGCCATTCGGTAGGAGAGCGCCCAAGGAGCTTCGGGCCCTGTTTATTGCCTGCTTGGCTCATGTCGTTGATACCTGTTTGTTGTTTTGCGGCGCCGTGGACGGCAACCGCTTTTTTCCTGCGCTGGAAACGGCTGAGGGCTCCAGCCAGCACACTTCATCCCTTGCCAAGGCAAGCGTGGTACTCCGGTCAGCCTTCGAAGAATACCCAAATCCTGCAGCCGTAAATAGGCTGGAGCCCGCACTAATCGGGCTTTTTCAGCCAATAGAAGTAGGGCGGAAGAGGGGTCGGCTCCTGCCTTCAGCGGAGTGAGCTAGGTCGATTTACCGAGATGGAGGTAGGCGGTGACCTCCTCCCGGTCATGGAAGAGCTGCTTGATCCGGAGCTGGTAGGGGCGGTTGCCCAGAGTTCGGGCGATGGCTTCCTCACACAGCCGGACTTCTTCGAAGCGCTTTTTCATGGGCAGCTTGAGGTTGAAGATGGCCCGTGCGGCCGCCCCGTCCGCGATCCAGCCGGCGCAAAGTCCGGCGATGCGCAGGGGCTGTTCCACCATGTCGCAGACCAGCCAGCTCACCGGCCGCGGCGGGCGGTAGGCAAAGCCGTCCACGCGCAGGTGCTCGACCTGGCCGGAGCGCATGAGATCAGGGTCCATGGGGCCGTTGTCGATGGCGGCGACCGAGAGGCCGTGCTTCACCAATTGCCAGGTCCAGCCCCCCGGCGCCGCCCCGAGGTCGACCCCGGTGGCGCCCTCGCGCAGCAGCTCGCGGCGCTCCTCCGTGCTCAGGAAGTGCATGAAGGCCTCCTCCAGCTTGAGGGTGGAGCGGCTGGGCGCCGCCGCCGGGAACTTCAGGCGCGGGATGCCCAGGGGCCAGGGCGAGGCGTTGCCGGGCTCCGAGCTGCCCGCCAGCACATGGGTGGAGTCCAGGAAGAACAGGTGCAGGGTGGCCGTGGCCCGGCGGTCGAGCAGGCCGCCCTTGCGCAGCGCCGATTCCAGCGCCGGCGTGAACTTGCGCAGGAAGCCCGAGAGCGACTTGGCCTCGTTGGTGTCGGCGGTTT
>JAJFBF010000102.1 GCA_020697295.1 Moraxellaceae bacterium
TCGCTCGCTCATGAACGTGCCGTTCACGTTGATCGACCCCGCCCTGGAGAAGACTTTCCTGCGGGATGCCGAGGACCGTGGCCTGCTCAACCTGGCGGGCCACCGGTCCGTGGGCGGCATGCGGGCCAGCCTCTATAACGCCGTTCCGGAAGAAGGCGTGGATGCGCTGGTCGACTTCATGAAGGACTTCCAGCAAAAAATGGGCTGATGGCCATCGGCTCCCGCGGGTTGATTCGATCCGGCGGCGCTTTCCTGCAGGAGACGCGCCGGAACAACAAGTCCGGTGGAGCCGGGGAGAGAAAACAACATGAGTGAAAAGCTCACGCTCGACCAGGTGCGGCTGCGCATCGACAGCCTGGATGAACAGATCCAGGGCCTGATCAGCGCACGTGCGCGCTGTGCGCAGCAGGTGGCCGAGATCAAGAAGGCGGATGATCCCGCCGCCACGGTTTTCTATCGTCCCGAGCGCGAGGCGCAGGTGCTGCAGAAGGTCATGGCGCGTAACGAAGGTCCGCTCGATCCGGAGGAAATGGCGCGCCTGTTCCGCGAGATCATGTCCGCCTGCCTCGCGCTCGAGCATCCCATGCGCATCGCCTTCTTCGGCCCGGCGGGTACCTTTACGCAAACCGCCGCGCTCAAGCACTTCGGCCACTCCGTGCAAACCGTGCCGCTGGCCACCATCGACGAGGTCTTCCGCGAGGTGGAGGCGGGCGCCGTCAATTATGGCGTGGTGCCGGTGGAAAACAGCACCGAGGGCGTGGTGACGCACACGGCCGACTCCTTCATCACCTCGACCGTGCGCATCATCGGTGAGGTGCAGCTGCGCATCCACCATCACCTGCTGGCGGGCGAGGGCACCCAGGAAGGCGCCATCTCGCGCATCTACTCGCACCAGCAATCGCTGGCGCAATGCCGCAAGTGGCTGGACGCGCATTTTCCCAAGGCCGAGCGCGTGGCGGTTTCGAGCAATGCCGAAGCGGCGCGCCTGATCAAGGGCGAGTGGCATTCCGCCGCCATCGCCGGCGAGACGGCAGCGGAGCTCTACGGCCTCCGGAAGCTGTACCAGTGCATCGAGGACAACCCCAAGAACACCACCCGCTTCCTGATCATCGGCAACGAGGCGGTGCCGCGCTCGGGTGACGACAAGACCTCCCTGGTCGTGTCCATGCACAGCAACCAGTCCGGCGCGCTCTACGGCATCCTCGAACCCTTCAAGAATCGCGGCATCAACCTGACCCGCATTGAAAGCCGGCCCTCGCAGACCGACGCCTGGTCCTATGTGTTCTTCATTGATTTCGAGGGGCATGTGGATGACGCGCCGGTGCAGGCCGCCCTTGCCGAGCTGGACGGGCGCGTGCGCGATCTCAAGTTGCTGGGGTCCTACCCCAAGGCTGTCCTCTGATTTTCCTGACTGGTGAGCCCGCGGGCTCACGGAGCACCTGACATGGCCTGTGATTTCATCGCGCTGGCAGCGCCGGGAGTGCAGAAGCTCTCGCCCTACCAGCCCGGCAAGCCCATCGAGGAGCTGGAGCGCGAGCTCGGCCTCAGCAACATCATCAAGCTGGCCAGCAACGAGAACCCCATGGGCTGCTCGCCGCGCGTGCTGGTGGCGGTCGAGGATGCGCTTTCCGAGCTGGCACTGTATCCGGACGGAAACGGCTTCGTATTGAAGCAGGCGCTGGCCGATTTCTATCGGCGTCCGCTGGCGGAGGTTACGCTGGGCAACGGTTCCAATGACATCCTGGAGCTGGTGGCGCGCGCCTTCCTGAAGCCGGGCGACGAGGCCGTATTCTCGCAGCATTCCTTCGCGGTGTACTCGCTCGCGGTGCAGGCGGTGGGCGCCACTGGCGTCAGTGTCCCGGCGCAGCGCTGGGGGCATGACTTGCCCGCCATGGCCGCCGCCATCACCGAGCGCACCCGGGTGGTGTTCATCGCCAATCCCAATAATCCGACCGGCACCTGGGTGGAGGAGCGCGAACTCGACGCCTTCCTCATGACCGTGCCCGAGAACGTGCTGGTCGTGCTCGACGAGGCCTATGGCGAGTATGTCGAGAAGGGCTACCTGCCGGACGGGCTGGACTACCTCGACCGCTTTCCCAACGTCATCGTCACCCGCACCTTTTCCAAGGCCTATGGCCTGGCGGCCTTGCGCGTGGGGTACGCTTTCGCGCATCCGGACATCACCAATGTGCTGAACCGGGTGCGCCAGCCTTTCAACGTCAATGCCCTGGCCCTGCGCGCGGCGGTGGCGGCGCTCAGCGACCAGGACTTCGTGGCGCGTTCGCGCCAGCACAATGCCGCCGGCATGAAGCAGATCATCGAGGGCGTCGATGCCCTGGGGCTGTCGTACATTCCCTCGCGCGGCAATTTCCTTTGCATCGACCTGCGCCGCGAGGGCTTGCCGGTCTACGACGCCTTGCTGCGGCGGGGCGTGATCGTGCGTCCCGTGACCAACTACGGCATGCCCAACTTCCTGCGCGTGACCATCGGCGCGCCGGCCGAGAACGAGCGCTTCCTGGCGGCGCTGCAGGCTGTCCTGAAATGACGGCGCCGCGGATTCGCAAGGCCGCCATCATCGGCCTCGGCCTGATCGGCTCCAGCTTTGCGCGTGCCCTGCGCGAGCAGAAGCTGGCGGACGAGATCACCGGCTCCGCACGCAGCGCCAGCACCCGTGCGCTGGCAGAGGAGATTGGCGTGGTCGACCGCGCCTTCGCCGATCCCGTCGACGCCGTGCGTGATGCCGACCTCGTGTTCCTGGCCATGCCGGTGCAGGCCACCGAAGCCGTGCTGCGCGCCATCCAGGGCGCGCTGCGCCCCGACGCCATCCTCACCGACGGTGGCAGCACCAAGGGCAACGTCGTGGCCGCGGCGCGCGCCGTGTTCGGGACGCTGCCGGCCGGCTTCGTGCCGGGGCATCCGATTGCCGGCTCCGAGCAGAGCGGGGTGCTGGCCGGCCGCGCCGATCTCTTTCTTCGCCACAAGGTCATCCTGACCCCGGTGCCGGAGTCGGATCCGGCCGCGGTGGCGGGCGTGCGCGCCCTCTGGGAAGCCATGGGCGCCGAGGTTCTCGAGATGGCCGTGGAACGCCATGACGAGGTCCTGGCGCGCACCAGCCACCTGCCGCACTTGCTGGCGTTCTCGCTGGTGGACACCCTGGCGCGGGAGTCGACCAACCTCGATATTTTCCGCTATGCCGCCGGCGGCTTTCGCGATTTCACGCGCATTGCCGCCAGTGACCCGCTGATGTGGCATGACATCTTTCTTGGCAACAAGGAGGCGGTCCTGGCCGCGCTCGCGGTCTACACCGGCGAACTCGACTTCCTGCGCGACGCCATTGCGCGCAACGACAGCGATGCGCTGCTCGGTATCTTTACGCGCGCCAAGGCGGCGCGGGACCATTTCACCCATATGCTGGCCGGAACGGCCTATGCGAAGGCCATGAAGCAAAAAAATATCGAATACGTTGTACAGCCCGGCGGCAAGCTCACCGGAACCCTGCGCGTGCCCGGCGACAAGTCGATTTCGCACCGCTCCATCATGCTGGGGTCGCTGGCCGAGGGCGTCACCGAGGTGACGGGCTTCCTCGAGGGCGAGGATGCGCTGGCCACCCTGCAGGCCTTCCGTGACATGGGGGTGGTGATCGAAGGCCCCCAGAATGGCAACTTGAAGATCCATGGCGTGGGCCTGAACGGCCTCCAGCCGCCGCCAGGCGCCATTTACTGCGGCAATTCCGGAACCAGCATGCGCCTGCTCTCCGGCATCCTCGCCGCGCAGGCTTTCGACACCGTCATGACCGGCGACCCCTCGCTCTCCAAGCGTCCCATGGAGCGCGTGGCCAAGCCCCTGCGCCAGATGGGCGCCGAAATCCAGACCACCGGCGAGCGCGGCACCCCCCCGGTGACCGTCAAGGGCGGCAAGGTCCTGCAGGGCATCCGCTACGACATGCCGATGGCCTCCGCCCAGGTGAAGTCGAGCATCCTCCTGGCCGGTCTCTGGGCTCGCGGCGAAACCGTGGTGACCGAGCCTGCGCCCACGCGTGACCACACCGAGCGCATGCTGCGCGGTTTCGGTTACGAAGTGAAAGTCGAGGGCGCGACCGTGACCGTGGCCGGTGGTGGCAAGCTGACCGCCACCCGCATCGACGTGCCCGCCGACATTTCTTCGGCGGCTTTCTTCATGGTAGCCGCCAGCATCGCCGAAGGCTCCGACATCACCTTGCAGCACGTGGGCATCAATCCCACCCGCATCGGGGTCATCAATATCCTGCGCGCCATGGGTGGCGACCTCACCCTGAGCAACGAGCGCGAGGTGGGCGGCGAGCCGGTGGCTGACATCCGTATCCGCTCCGCCAGGCTGAAGGGAATCCGTATTCCCGAGGACCAGGTGCCGCTGGCTATCGACGAGTTCCCGTCGCTGTTCATCGCCGCCGCCTGCGCCGAGGGCGAGACCGTCCTCACCGGCGCCGAGGAATTGCGGGTCAAGGAGTCCGACCGCATACAGGTCATGGCCGATGGCCTTCTCACGCTGGGAGTGGATGCCCGCCCCACGCCGGACGGCATCGTCATCCAGGGTGGCCCTATTGGTTCCGGCCGTATCGCCAGCCACGGCGACCACCGCATCGCCATGTCCTTCGCCATCGCCGCCTTGCGCGCCTCGGGTCCCATCGAGATCGGCGAGGCGGCCACCGTGGCCACCAGCTTTCCGGACTTCCCGGGGCTGGCGCGCCGCGCTGGCCTTGCCCTGGCGGTAGTAGAGAAGGACTGAGGCTGGCCGGGGAGGGTGTCCTCGTCGCCCGGCGGTGGCGGGGGTGAGCGGCCAGCCTTTGGTCTGGAAAGCCGGTCTTTCCGGCAAGGAGCTGCCGGGCCCGGGATCCGCCCGGGGGCAGGGTTGCGGGGCTTCTGCCCGGTCGGCCAGCCCCTTGGGCGGTGATGCCGCGCTCTCCGCACCGCCTGTCAAGATTGCTTTTACCAGCCAGCTTCTATAAAAAGCACGCGCCCTTGAGGCGGCCCCGTTCCAATTCGGCGGGGCGCCTGCGGGGGCATGGCATTTGCCGGCATTACAGGGAAGACCAGATCGTCGTCGGCCATCGAGACTGGATGGGTTACCCGGCAGCGGCAGGAGGAATGAGATGAGCGCTGAATTCGAACGGGTACTGATGCCGCGCAGCCCGGCGCCGGTGCTGGCAATCGACGGTCCCAGCGGCTCCGGCAAGGGCACCATTGCCCATCGCCTGGCGGCCCTGCTGGGCTTCCATGTACTGGACTCCGGCTCGCTGTACCGCCTGCTGGCGCTGGCGGCGCAGCACCATGGCGTCGGCCTCGACAATGAGCCGGCCCTGCAGGTGCTGGCCGGCCACCTGGACGTGCAGTTCCAGCAGAGCCCGGCGGGGCAGGCGGTCATCATCCTCGAGGGCGAGGACGTGACCACCGAGATCCGCAGCGAGGAAATGGGCAAGGCCGCCTCCATGGTCGCGGCCCTGCCGGCCGTCCGGGCCGGCCTGTTGCAGCGCCAGCAGGCGTTCCGCGAGGCCCCGGGCCTGGTCGCCGACGGCCGCGACATGGGCACCGTCGTGTTCCCCGACGCCTGCCTCAAGATCTTCCTCACGGCCACCGCCGAGGCCCGTGCCGAGCGTCGCTACCGGCAGTTGCTGGAAAAAGGCTTCAGTGCTAGTCTGCCGGCCCTCGTCGAGGATATCCGCGCCCGTGACGACCGCGACATCAACCGCGCGATCGCCCCGCTCAAGCCCGCCGACGATGCCATCGTGCTGGATTCGACCCGCCTCGGCATCGACGAAGTGATGGCCAGGGTCTTGCGCGAGATCGAGCAGATACCCGAGCTCAAGCGCCTGCTCAAGTAGGCCGGCTCCGCTACACTGCTTCGACGACAGATTCAGGGTGAAAAGCCTTCCATGCAGAGCACGGTGGGCTTTTTGTCTTTGGAGGGGTTCCCGGTCACGCCAACCAGCAAGGGTGACTACCGGAACCTAAATCAACAGCCCCGCATGAGCTGGTCATGTGCGGTCAGAAATCGATGCGCGAGCATCACAATGGGTTTTATACATGAGTGAATCATTTGCCGCCCTCTTTGAAGAGAGCCTGAAAAGTCTGGATGTTGAACGGGGAGCCGTAATCAGCGGCGCCGTGGTGGCCATCGATGACGATTGGATCACTGTAGACACCGGGCTGAAGTCGGAAGGTGTCATTGCACGCGAAGAGTTCCTGAACGACCGTCGCGAGCTTGAAGTCGCCGTCGGCGATTTCGTGGACGTGGTGATCAAGCAACTGGATGACGGCCAGGGCCGCACCATCCTGTCGCGCGAAGACGCCAAGCGCGCCGAGACCTGGACCCGCCTCGAAAAGATTTTCGAAGGTGGCGAGATCGTCAAGGGCATCATCTCCGGCAAGGTCAAGGGC
>JAJFBF010000045.1 GCA_020697295.1 Moraxellaceae bacterium
AGGCCATGATGGCGTCGCCGATAAACTTGTCGAGCGTGCCGCCATGGCGGAACACGACCTCCACCTGCTGGCTGAAATAGCGGTTAAGCAGCTCCACCACGGCTTCCGGCGTGCGGGTTTCGGAAAGCGTGGTAAAGCCGCGGATATCGGAGAACAGGATGCTGATCTCGCGCGCCTCCGGCTTCTGGCCGCGAGACAGTTCGCCGGTCTTGACGAGGTCATCGACCACGCGGGGATCGAGAAAGCGGCGGAACAGGCTGACCGTGGCCTCGCGCTCCTGGCGTTCGCGCCAGAAAGCCTCGGCGGAAAAGAATACCCAGGCCAGCCACGCCAGGGTCAGCGCGGCACCCGCCGGCGCATACCAGTGCGCGGCCAGCAGCAGGTAGCTGCCCGCCAGCACCAGTGCCGTGGCCACCAGCAGGGCGAGGCCGCTGCGCAGCGGATTCACGCGCCTGACGAAGGCCAGGGCCAGCGCTGCCACCATCAGCAGCGCCAGCGGCCAGCGCGCGGGCGCGTCGCGCAGCCAGTCATCCTGGCGCAGGTTGGCGATCGCGGTGGTGAGGATCTCCGCGCCCGGGGTCAGGCTGGCGAGCGGGGTCGGGCGCAGGTCATGCAGGCCGGGGGCGGTGGCGCCGACGATGATGATGCGTCCCTTGAGGCTGGCGGCCAGTTCGGGTTTCTCCCGGCTCAGGTCGTGGAAGAGGTCGCTATAGGAAATCTGCCGCGGCAGGCTGGCATACCAGTGCAGGCGGATGCGCTCGCCCGGCGGCAGCGTGGCGCCGCTAAAGCGCGCCACCGCCGCGCTCATCGACGGCAGTTCCCAGCCATCCACGGCAGCGTGGAGGCGGGCGTGGCGACCCGTGCCGTCGTCATCGCGCTCGAAGTTGATCAGGCCACCCTGCCAGTTTTGTGGCGCCAGCACGAGCGGGACCAGCAGGGGCGCCGCGGCATCGGGGCGGGCGCTGGCGGTCTGGCGCGCGCCAAAGCCGGGCGGCAGCGCCGTGAGCGGGGCCTTGCGCCCGTCGGCCAGCAGCAGTGAGGGAAAGAACAGGTTGTCGAATTGCGAAGCGGTGTCGCGCAGCAGGGAATCGCTGTCGGCGCGAAAACTGTCGGCCTCGTTGAAGAGGATGTCGAAGGCGATGGCGCGTGGCGCGAAGGCCTGCAGGTTGGCGATGAGCTCGGCATGCACGGCGCGCGGCCAGGGCCAGGAGCCCGCGTCGGCCTGCATGGCTTCCAGGCTCTTCTGGTCGATGGTCACGAAGACGATGTCCGCCGGCGCCGGTCGCGAGCGGGATTCCATCGCCAGCAGGGCATCGCCCAGGCGATTGTCGATGCGCTCCAGCAGGCCCGAAGCGGCCAGGGCCAGCGCCAGCAGAAGGAGGGCCAGGCCGGGCAGGAGAAGGGGGAGGCGTCGTGATCGTTTCATTCTTTTTCTAAACGCCTGTTTCAGTAGGTCGGGATTTATCCCGACCTACAAGATGCAGAACTCCCTGCCGGGATAGGGGCCAAAAGCAGCGTCCGGGAGGGGCTCCACCGCCGACACTTAACCGATATCCCGCCGGCAGCAAAGTCGCCGGAAAAGCCTGCCGCTATCGCCATGCCACGCAGGCATTATCCGCATACTACCGCGTCATCAGCGTGCCTGGGCCGTGGTCACTTCACATTCCTGGCGCGCCAGCGACGGCCGGCAGGGCCTACCGGGGGGCTCCGGACGTCTGGCCCCCGGACTCCTCTGGCGGGCGCAGCGCCATCCGGGACTCAGGTCGCCGAGAGCATCGCCTCGGCATGCTTGCGGGTTTCCGCGGTAATGGTCAGGCCGCCCGACATGCGCGCGATCTCCTCGATCCGCTCCTCGCGGCTGAGTTCGCGCACGGCGCTGGTGGTGTTGCCGTCCTGTACCTGTTTTTCCACGCGCAGGTGCTGGTGCCCCAGCGCCGCCACCTGCGGCTGGTGGGTGATGGAGAACACCTGGGAGTATTCGCCCAGCTCGCGCAGCAAGCGGCCCACGACTTCGGCAATGCCGCCGCCGATGCCGACGTCGACCTCGTCGAAGACCATGACCGGCACCGGCGAATGCTTCGCATTCACTACCTGGATGGCCAGCGATACGCGCGAAAGTTCGCCGCCGGAGGCGACCTTGGCCAGGCCCTTGAGCGGTTGGCCCGGGTTGGCGCTGATCAGGAATTCAATATCGTCGAGGCCGTGGGCGGCCGGCTTGTCGAGCGGCGTCAGCGCCACCTCGAAGCGGGAATTGGCCATGCCCAGCAGCTGGAGGCGGGCCAGGACTTCGCTGCCGAAGCGCATGGCGGCGCTGCCACGCGCCGCGCGCAGCTTCCCGGCGGCGGCCCGGAATTTTGCTTCCAGCGCGACCACTTCGCGGCTCAGTGCGTCGAGGTCCTGGCTGCGTTGCAGCCGGGCTTTCTCCTCGGCGAGCGCAGTTTCCACGGCCGGCAAGTCCTGCGCCGCCACGCGATGCTTGCGCGCGAGGCCGAGCACGGCGCCGAGCCTTTCCTCGAGCTCCGACAGACGCGCGGGATCGGCATCCAGGCTGTCGAGGTAGTGGCGCAGGGAGGAGGCGCCCTCCTGGATCTGGATTAGCGCCCCATCCAGCAGTTCGGCGACTTCCTCCAGCCTGGGGTGACGGGCGCGCTCGCCCTCCAGCGCCTTCAGCGCCTGCTGGATGCAGCGCGCGGCGTTGTCGCTGTCGTTTTCGCTGAGGCGATCGAGGGCAAGGTCGCCGTTCTGCAGCAGCGAGCCCAGGTTGGCCAGGGCGTCATGTTCCTGTTCCAGTTTCTCGTAGTCGCCCGGCTTGAGCCCAAGCTTCTCGAGCTCGTCCAGTTGGTGGGAGACGAGGTCCAGGCGATCGCGCTGGGCGTCGCCGGCGCGCGCGAGTGTCGCCAGCTCCTTCGCGGACTTCTGCCACTGCTGGAACTGTCCGGCCAGCTCGCGCGCCTCGCCGGTGAGGCCGGCGGCGGCATCGAGCAGCAGGCGGTGGTTCTCGCGGCGCAGCAGCGACTGGTGCTCGTGCTGGCTGTGGATGTCGATCAGCATCTCGCCCAGCAGCTTTACGTCGGTGAGCGTGGCCGGGCTGCCATTGATATAGGCGCGGGAGCGGCCGTCACGGCTGACGGTGCGGCGCAGCCAGCACTCGCCGTCGGCTTCGAGTTCGCGCTCGCGCAGCCAGTCCTGCGCCGTCTCGTGGCGGCTGATGTCAAAGCCGGCGCTGACCTCGGCGCGCTCGGCGCCGGCACGCACCACGCCCGATTCGGCGCGGTCGCCGAGACACAGGCCGAGCGCGTCCATGAGGATGGACTTGCCGGCGCCGGTCTCGCCGGTGATGACGGAAAAGCCCGGCCGGAAATCCAGTTCCAGGCTGGCGACAATGGCGAAGTCGCGGATCTTGAGGTGGCTGAGCATAGCGGTCCGGGCCCGGGATGATGCCGCGATGATAGGCGATTCAACGCTCCGGTAGGAGCGTGTTCCGCCGCGAACAATGCCTGAGGAGGGGATGCGCCAGCCCGTGAACCACGCCGCCTGCCGCCGACGCCGCGTATTACGGGCAAAGGCCCCTGGCGGTATCAGGTGCAGGCGTCCAGGGTCACCCCGGGGCGACGGGCAGGTGAATCTCCGGATGCCCGAGGCCTTTCTCGCGCGGCAGTGGCCTGTGCCCCGTTCCCGCTCTCCGCGGAGCCAGTGTGCGCCCGGTGTGGCAGCGGAAAACCGCAGGGGTGGGCAGGCTCCGGGCAGCGGAGTATAAAAGCGGCATGGATCGAACCCAGCTGCTCTTCAAGACCCTCGTCGAATGCTATATCCGGGATGGCCAGCCGGTCGGCTCGCGCCATCTCCTGCAGATGGCGGAGCTGCCGCTGTCGCCGGCGACGGTGCGCAACGTCATGGCGCAGCTGGAGGAGAAAGGCCTGCTCGCGGCGCCCCATACCTCCGCCGGGCGCGTGCCCACGCAGCAGGGCTACCGTCTTTTTGTCGACCGCCTGCTCACCACCGAGGCGCTCACCGAAGAGACCGTGCAGGCCCTAGACGCCGAGCTCAGCCCCGTGCAGTCGCCGCGCGAACTGGTCGAGAAAGCCTCCACCTGCCTGGCCGAGCTGACCCGCCATGCCGGCCTCGTCATGGTGCCGCGGCGCGATCTTGTCGATTTGCGCCATATCGAGTTTGTCCGCCTCGACGAGCGCCGCGTGCTGGCCATCGTGGTCTGCGCCAACGGCGACGTGCAGAACCAGCTGATCCATACCGAGCGCCCGTTTGGCGAGAGCGAGCTGGAGCAGGCCGGCAACTACCTCAATCATCATTTTGCCGGCAAGAGCCTGGGCGATATCAGCCAGGGCCTGCTGCACGGCCTGCGCGACGACCAGCTCCAGCTCGACACGCTGCTGCGCGGTACCGTCAGCCTGGCCGAGCGCGCCTTTGCGCCGCGCCTTTCCGGCGACTATGTGCTTTCTGGTGAAGCCAACCTGGTGCGCCTGGCCGAGACCGGCGGCGTCGACCGCCTCCAGGAGCTCTTCCAGGCCTTCACCGCCAAGCGCGACATCCTGCACCTGCTCGACAGCTGCCAGCGCAGCGAGGGCGTGGAGATCTATATCGGCGCCGAGTCCGGCTATGCCCCCTTCGGCGACCTGGCCATGGTGACCGCACCGTATTCCGCCAACGGCCGCGTTCTGGGGCGCCTGGCCGTGATCGGCCCCACCCGCATGGCCTATCAGCGCGTCATTCCGCTGGTCGAGGTGACCGCTAAAATCCTCTCCCGGGCGCTCTCGACGCCGGAAAGCCCTTGAAAAACCCGGGCTAGTCCCCACCATCTCATCCGATTCAGAACGTGGCCGGAATTTGCCGGCCCTGGCGCCCCGGGTTTGCCCCCGGTGGCGCCGTTCACCCTTCAGGCAAGCCGAGGCAGGTATGGCAGAACACGACAAGCAGGACCAGGAAACGGTTATCCCCACCCCGACCACCGCGGCCGAGAGCACGACCGCCGTTGACGACGCCGGCAATCCCCTGCCCGAGGCGGCCGAGACCGATCTCGCCGCCCGCGTCGCCGAACTGGAGGCCCAGGTGCGCGATACCCAGCTGCGCGCCCATGCCGAGATCCAGAATATCCAGAAGCGCGCCGAGCGCGATGCCGAGAATGCCCGCAAGTACGCCCTCGAGAAGTTCGCCGGCGCCCTGCTCGATGTCGTCGACAACCTGGAGCGCGCCCTCGAAAGCACTTCCGACGACAACGAGGCCACTCGCGGCCTCATGGAAGGCGTGGCCCTGACCCACAAGCAGCTGGTCGACAGCCTCCGGCGCTTTGCCGTGGAGCCGGTGGATCCCAAGGGCCAGCCCTTCAATGCCGAGCTGCACCAGGCGGTTAGCATCCAGCCCGCGCCCGGTGTTGCCGCCAACACCGTCACTGCCGTCCTGGCCAAGGGCTACACCCTCAACGGCCGCCTGCTGCGCCCGGCCATGGTGGTCGTTGCCGCGAGCTGAAGGCCGCCGGCGGCCCGGTTGCGCCCACGGGCCCGGGCCCGGGCTGCCGGGGCCGGGCCGGAGTGGCTGATCGGGACGCTCTGGCCCTTTATCCGGCAGCCGGCGCTGGCGCCGCGGCGGGTTTCCATGCCGCCGGCACGAGCAGACGGCCGCGGCCCTTGAGGTTCCGCCGGGCGGAAACAGGCCCGGCGTCGCGATGGCCATTTCCCCCGGGAAATGGCCGCAAGACAGCCTGCCGGCACCGCCCTGCAGCCCTGGCCTCCGCCCCCGGTGGCGCGGCCCGTAAAAAATCCGCAGGCCAGAGCCCTTGAAATCCCTAAGGGCATCGCCATATCGGACGACAAGACAATTCAATCCCCTTGCCGGCACCCCCACCGGCGACAGGTACTAGGAGATAAAAATGGGCAAGATCATCGG
This sequence comes from Moraxellaceae bacterium, assembly GCA_020697295.1. Taxonomy (GTDB): domain Bacteria; phylum Pseudomonadota; class Gammaproteobacteria; order Pseudomonadales; family Moraxellaceae; genus UBA2031. The sequence continues at coordinate 5,899 of JAJFBF010000045.1, forward strand.
TATTGACCTCGGTACGACCAACTCCTGCGTCGCCATCATGGAGGGCGACAAGGTCAAGGTCATCGAGAACTCCGAAGGCGCGCGCACCACGCCGTCCATCGTCGCGTACACCGAAAACGAGATCCTGGTCGGCGCCGGCGCCAAGCGCCAGGCCGTGACCAATCCCAAGAACACCCTGTTCGCGGTGAAGCGCCTCATCGGCCGCAAGTTCACCGACGACGTCGTGCAGAAGGACATCAAGATGGTGCCCTATGCCATCGTGGGCGCGCCGAACGGCGACGCCTGGGTCGAAGTGCGCGGCGACAAGAAGGCGCCGCCGCAGATTTCCGCCGAAGTCCTGAAGAAGATGAAGAAGACCGCCGAGGACTACCTGGGCGAACCGGTCACCGAGGCCGTCATCACCGTCCCGGCCTACTTCAACGACTCCCAGCGCCAGGCCACCAAGGATGCCGGCAAGATCGCCGGTCTCGAGGTGAAGCGCATCATCAACGAGCCCACCGCCGCGGCCCTGGCCTTCGGCATGGACAAGAAGGAAGGCGACCGCAAGGTGGCCGTGTATGACCTCGGCGGCGGCACCTTCGACATCTCCATCATCGAGATCGCCGAAGTCGAGGGCGAGCACCAGTTCGAAGTGCTGTCCACCAACGGTGACACTTTCCTTGGCGGCGAAGACTTCGACCTGCGCCTGATCGACTACCTTGCCGACGAGTTCAAGAAGGAAAGCGGCATCGACCTGCACAACGATCCGCTCGCCCTGCAGCGCCTGAAGGAGTCCGCGGACAAGGCCAAGATCGAGCTGTCGACGGCGCAGCAGACCGAAGTGAACCTGCCCTACATCACGGCGGACGCGACCGGCCCCAAGCACATGAACGTCAAGGTGACCCGCGCCAAGCTCGAGTCCCTGGTCGAGGAGCTCGTGCGCCGCACCATCGAGCCCTGCAAGATCGCCCTTCAGGATGCCGGCCTCAAGGTCTCCGACATCGGTGACGTGATCCTGGTCGGCGGCCAGACCCGCATGCCCATGGTCATGGACAAGGTGAAGGAATTTTTCGGCAAGGAACCGCGCCGCGACGTGAACCCGGACGAAGCCGTCGCCATCGGCGCCGCCTACCAGGCCGCCGTGCTCTCCGGCGACGTCAAGGACGTGCTGCTGCTCGACGTGACCCCGCTCACCCTCGGCATCGAGACCATGGGCGGCGTGGCCACCCCGGTGATCGAGAAGAACACCACCATCCCGACCAAGAAGTCGCAGGTGTTCTCCACCGCCGACGACAACCAGAACGCCGTGACCATCCACGTGCTGCAGGGCGAGCGCAAGCAGGCGTCGCTGAACAAGTCGCTGGGTCGCTTCGACCTCGCCGACATTCCGCCGGCGCCGCGCGGCATGCCGCAGATCGAGGTCACCTTCGACATCGACGCCAACGGCATCCTCAACGTGTCCGCCAAGGACAAGGCCACCGGCAAGGCGCAGAGCATCGTCATCAAGGCGAACTCCGGCCTCTCCGACGCCGAGATCGAGCAGATGGTGCGCGACGCCGAGGCCAACGCCGAGGAAGACCGCAAGTTCACCGAGCTCGTCAACGCCCGCAACAGCGGCGACCAGCTCGTGCACGCCACCCGCAAGGCCCTGGCCGACCTGGGCGACAAGGCTTCGCCGGAAGAAAAGACCGGCATCGAGGCGGCCATCACCGAGCTCGAGGAAGCGCTGAAGGGCAATGACAAGACCGCGATCGACCAGAAGATCGAGGCCCTGTCCAACGCCTCCATGCCGCTGATGCAGAAGGCCTATGCCGAGCAGCCGCAGCCGGAGGCGGGCGCCGATGCCGGTGCGCAGTCCTCCGCGGGTGCGGCCGACGAAGGTGCGGTCGATGCCGAGTTCGAGGAAGTGAAGGACGACAAGAAGTAAGGTCGTCCCCCGGTTCCCGCGCCGGCAGCGAGACGGGGAGCGTCGCCACCTTGCGACGTTCCGCCTCCGACGGACGCTGTCGCCGTGCCGGACCCGGAAACCATGCCAAGCAGCCAACGCGGGGACCTTCCCCGCGTTGGCATGTCTGCCACCTGCGTATCGAGTGATGTTCCAAAATGGCGAAGCGTGACTATTACGAAGTGCTGGGTGTGGCGAAGACCGCGTCGGCCGACGAGATCAAGAAGGCCTACCGCAAGCTCGCCATGAAGCACCATCCGGACCGCAATCCGGACGACAAGAGCGCCGAGGACAAATTCAAGGAGGCCAACGAGGCCTACGAGATGCTGTCCGACGAGGACAAGCGCGCGGCCTACGATCGCCATGGCCATGCCGGCGTCGATCCCAATATGGGCGGTGGCGGCTTTGGTGGCGCGGGCGGCGGCAGCTTCTCCGATATTTTCGGCGATGTCTTCGGAGACATCTTCGGAGGTGGCGGGGGCGGTGGACGTGGCGGCCAGCGTGTCAACCGCGGCTCCGACCTGCGTTACACCCTCGAACTCGATCTCGAGGAGGCAGTGCGCGGCACCACGGTGCAGATTCGCGTGCCCAAGCTCTCCACCTGCGAAGTGTGTGACGGTAGCGGCGCCAAGAAGGGCACCTTTCCGGAAACTTGCCGTACGTGTGCCGGCAATGGCCAGGTGCGCATGCAGCAGGGCTTTTTCTCGGTCGCGCAGACCTGTCCGACCTGTCGCGGCCGCGGCAAGACCATCAAGGATCCCTGCAATGCCTGCCATGGCCAGGGCCGCGTCGAGAAAGCCAAGACCCTCGAGGTGAAGATTCCCGCCGGCGTCGATACCGGCGACCGCATCCGGCTCTCGGGCGAAGGCGAGGCCGGCCCCAATGGCGGACCCTCGGGCGACCTGTATGTGCAGGTCTCGGTCCGCGCCCACAAGATCTTCGAGCGCGATGGCGCCGACCTGTACTGCGAGGTGCCCATCTCCTTCGCCGATGCCGCCCTGGGGGGCGAGCTCGAGGTGCCCACCCTGGAAGGCCGCGTCAAGCTCAAGATTCCGGAAGGCACCCAGACCGGCAAGCTCTTCCGCCTGCGTGGCAAGGGCGTGGCGCCCGTGCGCGGCGGCGGCCAGGGCGACTTGCTCTGCCGTATCGTCGTCGAGACGCCGGTGCACCTGAGCAAGCGCCAGAAGGAACTGCTGCGCGAGTTCCAGCAGGACACGGACAGCGAGAACGGCAAGCACTCGCCGCGCAAGAGCTCCTGGTTCGAGTCGGTGATGAATATCTTCGGCGACAAATAAGGGCGGCGCGGCTTCCTTGAAAAGCCGGGCTTCTGCCCGGCTTTTTTATTGCCGCGTGACGGGCCGGTCGGGTGTCCAGTCGATGGCCGGCCTTACTCCCGAGAGTCCTTCCGTCAGCATGGCTGTTACAGCTAGTAGCGCACTCGGGCAGGCGATGCCCTCAGCTGGCGCCCTTCCCTGAGGAGGGCGCCAGCCACCGCGCCCTTCGCTCCTGGCTCGCGGCTGGAGCCCGGTCTTTCTTCGCGTGCAGAGTCCGGCAGGCGTTTCCTGCAATTGTCGTCAGGGAGTTCAGTGCCTTCCACCGGCGGGACTGTCGCCGCATCAGCCCGGCTATAAAGGCTGGTCCGCAGCCCGGGCCGCTCCTACAATGCCGCATCTTTTAATCGCTTTCCCGGAGCCCTCATGACCCGTATCGCTATTGCCGGAGCCGGCGGCCGCATGGGCCGTGCCCTGGTGCAGGCCATCGCCGCCGCCCCCGGCGCGACCCTGGCTGTCGCCATCGAGCGTCCCGACTCCTCCCTGCTCGGCGCCGATGCAGGCGAGCTGGCTGGTCTCGGCCCCCTGGGCGTGAAGGTGACGGGCGACCTGGCCGCGGTCATCGACGACTTCGACGTGCTGATCGACTTCACCGTGCCGGCAGCCACCGCCGCCAATATCGCCCTCTGCCGACAGGCCGGGCGCCGCATCGTGATCGGCACCACCGGCCTCGACGAGGGCCAGAAGGCCTCGCTGCAGGCCGCCGCGGGCAATACCGGCATCGTGTACTCGGGCAATTACTCCATCGGCGTCAACGTCACCCTGCGCCTGCTCGAACTGGCCGCGCAAACCTTCGGCGATACCGTCGACATCGAGATCCTCGAGGCCCATCACCGGCACAAGGTCGACGCGCCTTCCGGCACCGCCCTCATGATGGGCGAGGCGGTGGCCGGCGCCCTCGGCCGTGACCTCAAGGACGTCGCCGTTTACGAGCGGCACGGCCACACCGGCCCGCGTGCGCGCGAGACCATCGGCTTCCAGACCATTCGCGGCGGCGACATCGTGGGCGACCACAACGTGATGTTCATCGGCGAAGGCGAGCGCGTGGAAATCCGTCATGTCGCCACCAGTCGCATGAACTTCGCCAGCGGCGCCGTGCGCGCCGCCCTCTGGGTGGCGGCTCGCCCGGCCGGCCTTTACGACATGCGCGATGTGCTCAGCCTGCGCTGACCCCTGCAACGCGCGGGAGCCGTTTCAGGCGTAAAAAAGCCGGCAAATGCCGGCTTTTTTATTTTCCCGTCGCCCCTTAGGTCACTGATCCTGGCGCGGCCGTGTTGATCTCGACGCAGTTGCGGCCGCCTTCCTTGGCCCGGTACAGCGCCTGGTCGGCGGCCAGCAGCAGCGCCGCCGGCCCGCCGTGATGCGGGTCAGGCACGAAGCTGGCGATGCCAAAACTGGCCGTCACGACGCCATGACCGGAGCGCCGGTGCGGGATGGCCAGCGCCAGGATGCGTTCGCGCGCGCACTCGACCATCATCCGCGCCTGTGCCTCGGTGGCGCCCGGCAGCACCAGCACGAATTCTTCTCCTCCATAGCGTGCGGCAAGGTCGCCCGGGCGCCGCCCGAGATTCTTGAGCACATCCGCCACGCTTCGCAGGCACTCGTCGCCTGCCGGGTGGCCGTAGGTGTCATTGAAGAGCTTGAAGTGATCGACATCGATCATGGCGATGCTCAGCACCTCGCGTTTGCGCAGGGCGCGCTGCCATTCCGTGGAAAGGGCCATTTCCAGCGAGCGGCGGTTGGCGATCTGGGTCAGCTCGTCGATGGCGCTGAGGTGCTGCAGGCGCTGGTTGGATTCCTCCAGGCCCGAATTCTCGAAGGCCAGCAGGCGGGCCTGCAGGTAGCTCTGGCGCAGGTTGCGCTCGATCAGGAAGGTGCCGACCAGCGCAAACACCGCCGCGGACAGGAAGAGGAAATTGTCGATGATGATGAAGCGGAGGTCGGCATTGCTGAAGCCGAACAGCCCCGTATTGAGCAGGGCCATCATGGTCAGGGCCGAGCCGACCCCCCAACTGAACTGCAGGCGGGAAAGCACGAATATGACCAGCATGACCAGGGTGATGGAGCTGGAGTAATAATGGCTGAAGCGCTCGTTCGCGGTAAGGGACAGCCCCACCAGGCCAGCCACGGCCAGGCAACTCGCCACGGCGGTCAGGACCTGCATGTGGCGGTCCCCCATGGGGCCGCGGGAGAGCAGCAGCAGGCCGAGCATCGGCACCACTGCCATCAGGCGCACAGTCCACATCTCGGCGGCCTCGGCCGGCTGCCAGAAGGGGTCGGTTACGCCTCCGACAAGCAGGGCCAACACCCCCATCAGGATGCCCAGCTGCATATGGATACGGTAGCGCTGGGCAAAGTCGCGCTGGAACTCTGCTTCCAGTGCGGGCGGGAAATGCAGGCGCCAGCCCTTGTTGTCGATCTGCTGGCGCAGGCTGTCGATCTCGGTGGGTTCCATGGCAGGCCTGCTGTTCCTATAAAGAGGATGACCTCTGTCGACAGGCGGGAGTGGGCGCCTTCAGCGGGTATCCCGCAATATGACAGGGCCACCCGCAAGAAAGAGCCGACCTGTTGCGCTCAGGCCACTGCCGACGGATCGGCGGCCTCCTCGCTCACCATCACCCGGTTGCGCCCGGACTCCTTGGCCCGGTACAGCGCCTGGTCGGCCGCCAGCAGCAGGGCCTCGGGCCCGCTGTGCTCGGCGCCGGGAATCACGCTCGCCACGCCAAAGCTCGCGGTCACGCTGCCATGGCTGGAGCGCTGGTGGGGGATGGCCAGCTCCACGATGCTGTCGCGGACCCGCTCCGCCACCAGTTGCGCCTGCTGCGCATTGGCATTGGTCAGCACCAGTACGAACTCCTCGCCGCCGTAGCGGGCCGCGATATCCCCCGGACGCCGGGCGAAGTCCTTGAGTGCCCCGGCAACGCCGCGCAGGCACTCGTCGCCGGCCTGGTGGCCGTAGGTGTCATTGAAGAGCTTGAAGTGGTCCACGTCGATCATGACCACTCCCAGCGGCTCGCGCTTGCGCAGGGCGCGCTGCCATTCCGTGGAAAGGGTCACGTCCAGGGAGCGGCGGTTGGCGATCTGGGTGAGGCCGTCGATGGCGGTGAGGTACTGCAGGCGCAGGTTGGATTCCTCGAGGCCGGTGTTCTGGAAGGCCAGCAGGCGCGACTGCAGGTAGTTCTGGCGCAGGCTGCGCTCGATCAGGAAGGTGCCGACCAGCGCAAACACCGCCGAGGCGACAAGGATAAAATTGTTGATGGCCATGATCTTGAGGTCGGTAGTGCTGAAGCCGAACAGGCCGATATTGAGGATGGCCATCATGACCAGGGCGCAGCCCACGCCCCAGTGGAACTGCATGCGAGAGAGCACGAACACGATGAGCATGACCAGGGTGATGGCCCCGGAATAGTAGTGTTTGAAAGGCTCGAGCGCGGTTACCGAGAGTCCGACCAGGCCGGTGACGGCCAAGCAGCTGGCCAGGGCGGCGAGGGGTTGCATATGGCGCTCGCCCACGCTGCCCCGGCTCAGCAGCAATATGCCGAGCAGGGGGATCACGACCAGCAGCCGGATGGTCCAGAGCTGGGCCATGACCGAGGGCATCCAGAAGGGGTCGATCACCCCGCAGGCCAGCAGGGCCACGGCGCCGAGCAGGATGGCCAGCTGCATATGGGTGCGGTAGCGCTGGGCATAGTCGCGCTGGAACTCTTCTTCCAGGGCGGGCGGGAACTGCAGGCGCCAGCCCTTGTTGTCGAGCTGCTGGCGCAGGCTGTCGATTTCGGTCGGTTCCATGGCAAACCTGTTGTTTTCATTGAGAGGATGGCCGCTGCCGGCGGTCTGGCAGAGGGCTCTTTCCGCAGGCATGGCACCATAGGGGGCAGGCCTCCCGCAATAGAAGGCCGGCCGACCGGCGGCCGGACGGGACTGTGCGGTCGGTCACCCCCGGAATGAGACGGCGGTCACGGATGGGTCCGGTTGGACACTAAAGGGGGATTTCCGTAGAATTCGGCACCAACTTGTGCCTGACGCGGGACTCCGCGTGCTCCGGCCGCCCCCCAATCATAAAAAAAGCGAGAAGGAGTCCCTCTTTCTCGCTTTTTTACGAGCGCGTCCCGAACCGGCGCGTCCCCAGCGGGAATCCCCCTGACGGACGCGTCCGGAACGGGGCCACCCGCCCGCAACCCTTCTCGGAGGTAGGTTTGAACAAGCCCGCCATTCTGGTCCTGCAAGACGGCAGCGTCTTCCGGGGGATTTCCATCGGTGCCGACGGCCTCACGGCCGGCGAGGTCGTCTTCAATACGTCGATGACCGGCTACCAGGAGATCCTCACCGACCCGTCCTACGCCCGTCAGATCGTCACCCTGACCTATCCCCACATCGGCAATACCGGGACCAACGCAGAGGACGAGGAATCGAAGGAGTTGTGGGCGTCGGGTCTGGTCATCCGCGACCTCAGCATGATCCCGAGCAGCTTCCGCAGCCAGGAAGACCTCTCCAGCTACCTCAAGCGCCGCAACATCGTTGGCATCGCCGACATTGATACCCGTCGCCTGACCCGACTGCTGCGCGAGAAGGGCGCCCAGAACGGCGCCATCTTCGCCGGCGACGCCGTGAACGAGGAGCATGCCCTGGAGGCGGCCCGCAAGTTCCCCGGCCTCAAGGGCATGGACCTGGCCAAGGTCGTCTCGGTTAAGGAAGGCTACCGCTGGACCGAAGGCTCCTGGATCCTCGGCCAGGGCCACGTGGCCCCGTCCGCCCCGGCGAAGTTCAAGGTCGTGGCCTACGATTTCGGCGTGAAGACCAACATCCTGCGCATGCTGGTGGACCGCGGCTGCGACGTCACCGTCGTGCCCGCCCAGACACCGGCGGCCGACGTGCTGGGCATGAACCCCGACGGCATCTTCCTGTCCAACGGCCCCGGCGACCCTGCGCCCTGCGACTACGCCATCGCCGCCATCCAGGAGTTCCTGAAGACCGACATCCCGGTGTTCGGCATCTGCCTCGGCCACCAGCTCCTCGCGCTGGCCTCCGGCGCGCAGACCGTGAAGATGGCGCTCGGGCACCACGGCGCCAACCACCCAGTGCAGAACGTCGAGACCGGCACGGTGATGATCACCTCGCAGAACCACGGCTTCGCGGTCGACGAGACCACGCTGCCGGCCACCCTGCGCGTCACCCACCGCTCGCTCTTCGACGGCAGCAACCAGGGCATCCATCGCACCGACAAGCCGGCCTTCAGCTTCCAGGGACATCCCGAGGCCAGCCCCGGCCCGCATGATGCCTCGCCGCTGTTCGACCACTTCATTGATCTGATGCAGGCCCGGAAGTAAGTCATGGCTAAACGTACCGATATCAAGAGCATCCTCATCATCGGCGCCGGCCCCATCGTCATCGGGCAGGCCTGCGAGTTCGACTATTCGGGCGCCCAGGCCTGCAAGGCCCTGCGTGAAGAAGGCTTTCGCGTCATCCTGGTGAATTCCAATCCCGCCACCATCATGACCGACCCGGTGATGGCCGACTCCACCTATATCGAGCCCATCACCTGGCAGACCGTCGCCAAGATCATCGAGAAGGAACGGCCCGATGCCGTGCTGCCCACCATGGGCGGCCAGACCGCGCTCAACTGCGCGCTCGACCTCGACAAGCATGGCGTGCTCGAGAAGTTCGGCTGCGAGCTGATTGGCGCCTCCAAGGACGCCATCCGCAAGGCCGAAGACCGTCGTCTCTTCGATCAGGCCATGCGCAAGATCGGCCTTGAGTGCCCGCGCGCCGGCATTGCCCATAATATGGAAGAGGCCTTCGCGGTGCTGGAAACCACCGGTTTCCCGTCTATTATCCGCCCCTCGTTCACCATGGGCGGCTCTGGCGGCGGCATCGCCTACAACCGCGAAGAGTTCATCGAGATCTGCGAACGCGGCCTCGACCTCTCGCCGACGCGCGAGCTGCTGATCGACGAATCCCTGATCGGCTGGAAGGAATACGAGATGGAAGTCGTGCGTGATCGCAACGACAACTGCATCATCGTCTGCGCCATCGAGAACTTCGACGCCATGGGCGTGCACACCGGCGACTCCATCACCGTCGCCCCTGCGCAAACGCTGACGGACAAGGAATACCAGATCATGCGTAACGCCTCTTGCGCCGTGTTGCGCGAGATCGGCGTGGAAACCGGCGGCTCCAACGTCCAGTTCGGCATCAACCCGAAGGACGGCCGCATGGTCGTGATCGAGATGAATCCGCGCGTGTCGCGCTCCTCGGCGCTGGCCTCCAAGGCCACCGGCTTCCCGATCGCCAAGGTCGCCGCCAAGCTGGCCGTCGGCTACACGCTCGACGAGCTCATGAACGACATCACCGGAGGCAGGACTCCGGCGTCCTTCGAGCCCGCCATCGACTACGTCGTCACCAAGATTCCCCGCTTCAACTTTGAAAAGTTCCCGCAGGCCGCCGCTACCCTGACCACGCAGATGAAGTCCGTCGGCGAAGTCATGGCCATCGGCCGCACCTTCCAGGAGTCCCTGCAGAAGGCCCTGCGCGGGCTGGAAGTGGGATCCGACGGCTTCAATCCCAAGATCGTCCCGGGCATGGAAGAGCCGGAAGCCCGTATCCGCAAGGAACTCTCGAATCCCGGGCCGGATCGCATCTGGTACGTGGGCGACGCCTTCCGCAGCGGCATGAGCGTGGAGGACATCTATCGCCTGTCCGGCATCGATCCCTGGTTCCTGGTGCAGATCGAGGACCTCATCAAGGACGAGGAGATGGTCAAGCAGATCGGCTTTGCCGGCTTTGACCGCGACACTTTCTGGCGCCTCAAGCGCAAGGGCTTCTCCGACTCCCGCCTGGCCGGCCTTATTGGGGTGTCCGAGAAGGAGCTGCGCAAGAAGCGCTGGGAGCTGGGCGTGAAGCCGGTGTACAAGCGCGTTGACACCTGCGCCGCCGAATTCGCCACCAGTACCGCCTATATGTATTCCACGTACGAGGAAGAGTGCGAAGCCAACCCCAGCAGCCGCGACAAGATCATGGTGCTGGGCGGCGGTCCCAACCGCATCGGCCAGGGCATCGAGTTCGACTACTGCTGCGTCCATGCCGCCCTCGCCATGCGCGAAGACGGCTATGAAACCATCATGGTCAACTGCAACCCGGAAACCGTCTCCACCGACTACGACACCTCCGATCGCCTGTACTTCGAGCCGGTGACGCTGGAGGACGTGCTGGAAATCGCCGCCCTCGAAAAGCCCAAGGGCGTCATCGTGCAGTACGGCGGCCAGACCCCGCTGAAGCTGGCGCGCGCCCTCGAGGCCGCCGGCGTGCCCATCATCGGCACCTCCACCGACGCCATCGACCGCGCCGAAGACCGCGAGCGCTTCCAGCAGATGGTGGAGCGCCTGAACCTGCGCCAGCCGCCCAACCGCACCGCGCGCAACGCCGAGGAAGGCGTGCGCCTGGCGGCCGAGATCGGCTACCCGCTGGTGGTTCGTCCCTCTTATGTGCTCGGCGGTCGCGCCATGGAAATCGTCTTCAACGAAGACGAGTTGCGCCACTACATGCGCACCGCCGTGCAAGTCTCCAATGATTCGCCCGTGCTGCTCGACCGCTTCCTCGACGACGCCATCGAAGTTGACGTCGATGCCGTATCCGACGGCAAGGATGTCGTCATCGGCGCCATCATGCAGCACATCGAGCAGGCCGGTATCCACTCCGGCGACTCCGCCTGCTCGCTGCCCCCGTATAATCTGCCCAAGGATGTGCAGGATGTGATGCGCGAGCAGACCGTCGCCATGGCTCGCGAGCTGGGTGTGGTCGGCCTCATGAACGTGCAGTTCGCGGTCAAGGGTTCGGATGTCTACGTGCTCGAAGTGAATCCGCGCGCCTCGCGCACGGTGCCTTTCGTGTCCAAGTGCATCGGCACCTCGCTGGCCAAGATCGCCGCGCGCTGCATGGCCGGCAAGACCCTGGCCGAGCAGAAGTTCACCAGGGAAATCATCCCGCCTTATTTCAGCGTCAAGGAAGCGGTGTTCCCCTTTGCCAAGTTCCCTGGCGTCGACCCCATCCTCGGCCCGGAAATGAAGTCGACGGGCGAAGTCATGGGCGTGGGCGCGACCTTCGGCGAAGCCTTCCACAAGGCGGTGCTGGGCTCCAACGAGCGCCTGCCCACCGGCGGCCGCTGCTTTATTTCCGTACGCGATACCGACAAGCCGCATCTGGCCAGCATCGGGGGTGAACTGGTGGCATTGGGCTTCGAGCTGGTAGCCACCGGCGGCACCCAGCGCGAACTGGAGGCGGCCGGCATTCCCTGCCAGCGCGTGAACAAGGTCACCGAGGGCCGTCCGCACATCGTGGACATGCTCAAGAACGGGGGCATCCAGCTCGTCATCAACACCACCGAAGGCAAGCAGGCGCAGCAGGACTCGTTCAGCATCCGCCGCAGCGCGCTGCAGGCCAAGGTCTACTACACCACCACCATCAGCGGTGCCGAGGCGGTCTGCCTCGCCCTGCGCGCGGAGGCCACGGCCGAAGTGCGCCGCCTGCAGGACCTGCACAAGGAGATCGTGTGATGCAGCGTTATCCCATGACCAAGCAGGGCCATGATGCCCTGCAGACGGAGTTGCAGCAGCTCAAGTCTGTCGATCGCCCGCGCATTTCCGCCGCCATCGCGGAGGCGCGCGCCCACGGCGACCTCAAGGAAAATGCCGAGTACCACGCCGCGCGCGAGCAGCAGGGCTTTGTCGAGGGACGCATCCAGGATATCGAAGGCAAGCTGTCCAATGCCCAGGTCATCGATGTCACCGCCATGCCGAAGACTGGCAAGGTGATCTTCGGGGTGACGGTCACCATCGTGAACTGCGAGACGGATGAGGAAAAAACCTACCAGATCGTGGGTGACGACGAGGCCGACATCAAGAACAACAAGATATCGGTGAACTCGCCCATCGCCCGCGGCCTGATCGGCAAGGAAGAGGGCGATGCCGTCGGTATCCAGACGCCGGCCGGTATCGTCGAGTACGAGATCGCCGCCGTCCGCTACCTGTAAATCCGCAAAGGGGGCCGCAGGCCCCCTTCTGCTATCGGCGCCGCGCGCCTGCCACTGGTTGAAAGAATCCGCATGCGTACCCTTGCCGCCGCCGCTCTTGCCTTTGTTGTCGCCGCCTGCTCCACGCCGCCGGTCGCGCCCGTCGAATCCCTGCCGGTCGCGCCGGTGGTGCCGCCGCCCCAGCCGCGCGAGCCGGTCATTGCGGTCGCGCTTGGCGGGGGGGGCGCCAAGGGTTTCGCCCACATCGGCGTGCTCAAGGTGCTGGAGTCGCACGGCATCAAGCCGCGCATCGTCACCGGCACCAGCGCCGGCAGCTTTGTCGGCAGCATGTACGCCAGTGGCAAGAGTCCCTTCGATCTGCAGGACATTGCGTTCAAGCTGGAAGAGTCCGATATCCGCGACCTGACCTTCAGCTCGCAGGGCTTTATCGAGGGCCGGCGCCTGCAGGACTTCGTCAACCGGCAGGTCGGCAATCGCACCCTCCAGCAGTTTCCCATCCGTTTCGCCGCCATCGCCACCGACCTGGATACCGGCCGCAAGGCGGCCTTCATCACCGGCAACGCCGGCCAGGCCGTACGTGCCTCCTGCAGCATCCCCAACGTTTTCGTGCCGGCGGTGATCTCCGGCAAGCGCTACGCGGACGGCGGCCTGGTCAGCCCGGTGCCGGTGTCCTCCGCCCGCGATCTCGGCGCGGACATCGTCATTGCCGTCGACATCTCCGCCCGCCCCAAGGCTGGCGTCGCACCGGGCATGTTCAGCATCCTCGACCAGACCCTCAACATCATGGCGCTGGGCGCCCTGGAGCGTGAGCTGGCTGGCGCCGACGTGGTGATCAGTCCCAGGGTGCTTGGCACCGGCGTCGCCGAGCTCGAGGCGCGCCACAAGAGCATCCTCGAAGGCGAGCGTGCCGCCCAGTCCATGCTGCCAGCCATCCAGCAGGCGCTCGACCGCTTCCGGGCTTCGCCGGCGGCCCTGCAGCCACCGCTCGCGGCCCGCTTCTAGCCTCGGCCGCGCGGAGGCCGATGGTCCTTCGCGAACTCTCCTCACCTCCCTTTTATCGCCCGGGCCTGCCCGTATTGGCGATCTTTTTCCGTTGGGCGACGGATGGCCCCCCTCTGGGTGCGGGTTGTCACTAATGGCCTGCGTCCTGCCCCTTTCCGTGATGCCGTGCTCTCGCGGGAGAGGGTAGAAATGGCATCGCCGCGGCCAGGAGGGCCGGATAGTCGGTAAAGACGGAAAACAACAACTCAATGACAAGGAGTCATTCCATGCGCCTGCTCGCCCTGGCCGCCCTGCTGCCTTCCCTCGCCCTTGCCCAGTGCCCGGACTACAACAGCCCGGTCAACACGCCGACGTTCACTGCTCCGGCCAAGAAGTCCTTCCGCAGTTTCGGCAACCGCCTGATGGCCGGGATCTACCAGCCCTGGCACATGGTGCACGACGAGATCGTGAAGTCCGGCACTGCCGCGACCATGGTCGGCAAGTTCGACTACGACGCCGTCCTGCACAAGGATCTCGAGGGCGAGTATGTCCACGTCTACATCGCCGGCACCGGCATGAGCAGCTGGCAGTACGTGGGCCGCTATACCACCGACAGCGACGGCAAGATCGCCGCGAACCTGGGCGTGCGTCCGGTGGGCGAATACAAGGTGCGCATGGTGGTGGAGGGGGATCTCTCCGCGGTGAACGGCTACCTCAGCGTGGTGGAGCCTGGCCGCAAGGCGGTGCTCTTCGATATCGACGGCACGCTCACCATCAGTGACTTCGAAGCCTATGCCGACTATGTCGGCGTGAAGACGGCGCAGGCCTACGGCTATGCCGCCCAGACCGTGAACGCCTACAAGGCCAAGGGCTACCAGATCATCTATCTCACGGCACGCCCCTACTGGGTGGCGAAGGATGCGCGCGAGTGGTCCGCCTCCCAGGGCCTGCTGCCCTGGCACTACCGCAGCAACGCCTACAGCAGCGGCCCCATCCCGCCCGACACGCAGGCGCACAAGACCAATTACGTGAAGTACCTGCGCAATACCGTGGGTCTCGACATCATCCGCGCCTACGGCAACGCCACCACCGATATCGCGGCCTATGCCGACGGCGGCATTCCCAAGGCTGAAACCTGGATCATCGGGGAGAACGCCGGCAAGGATGGCACCCAGCCCATCTATGGCGATTACACCTATCACTACAGCACGATTGTGACGGCGACGCCGCAATCGTCTTCCTGCCTTTGATGAACAGGAACAGGCGACTCCTCATCATGAAAAAAATAGTGAAAAGTCTTCTGCCCGCCCTGGCCCTGCTGCTGGCGCCCATGGCCCAGGCGGACTCGGCCTGGCCGCTGACGCAGGCCCAGTCACTGCAATACGACACTCCGCTCAACCGCGTACAGGTGCTGGGCGCCCACAATGCCTGGAATGATTCCAGCGCCACCTGGGCCAACCAGCGCTGGACGCTCGAGACCCTGCTCGACAACGGCGTGCGAAATATCGACCTCGATGTGCACCTGGATGGGGGTGCCGTCATCCTCTGCCACAGCGAGTGCAACTCGATCTACAGCGCCGAAGACAGCTACGACGGCGAACTGCGAAAGCTGCGCGCCTGGCTGGATGCACATCCGAAGGAAGTCGTTTTTCTCGACCTCGAAGACCGCGTCGGCAACCAGGCCCTGGTGGAGGGGCCATTGAAGCAGGTCTTCGGCGACATGCTCTATCGTCCGTCCGACAAGCCCGCGGCCCGCTGGGAAAGTCCGCGCGAGATGGTGGCCAAGGGCCGCCGCGTCCTCGTGAAGTCCGCCAACCACTGGTACGACGGCAGCCTGGTCTGGGACGGCCGCCTCTTCGCCACCGGCAGCGCCGGCGGCTGGAATTCGCGTCCGGTGAAGTATTTCGACATGGCCAGCTGCCGCCTCGACGGCTATCCGCTGGCGCCGGGCAGCATCTACGCCATCTCCGACAGCAAGCTCGGCAAGGACCTGCTGCCGGATGGCTGGGTCGATGAGACCGGCACCATCGACAGCTCCAACATTGCCCGCCTCTTCGCCTGCGGCGTCAACAACGTCGACGCCGACCGCTGGGATGACGGCATGACGGCCGCCGCCGTCTGGCACTGGGCTGGCGGCGAGCCCAACAACGTGGGCGGCGAACACTGCGCCGAGCAGCGCGGCGATGGCCGCTGGAACGATGGCAGCTGCGCCACGGTGCGCCGCTTCGCCTGCCAGAACCTGGCCAATGCCGACGACTGGCGCGTGACCGCCGGCAGCGGCGCCTGGGAGCAGGGTCGCGCACAGTGCGCCAGTGAGTTCTCCGGTTACCGTTTCGCGGTGCCCGCCAACTCCTACCAGAACCAGCGCCTGCTGGCAGTGAATGGCGGCCAATCGCTCTGGCTGAATCTCTCCGACGCCGCCCGCGAGGGCGTATGGCAGGCCTACTACCCGGCGGTGACGCAGTGGAGCTCGGGGGCGAACTACGCCGCCAGCCAGCTCGTGTACCAGACTCTCTACATTCCGGGCGCCGCCGCCGTGCGTGTGACCGTGAGCGGGGGACTCGATGGCGCTGGTGACAGCCTGCAGGTGTTCAACGGCAGCCGCCAGTTGCAGCAGACCCTGGCCGGCAGCAGCATCAACAGCAGCTTTATCGTCAACGACGGCAGCGTGATCCTGCGCTTTGCCTCGGATGCGGCCTACAGCGGCGCCGGTGTCAGCGTCATCATCGAGAGCACCACGCTGACCGAGGTGCCGGTCTGGCGGTCGCTCGTCAACGGCAAGGGCAAGTGCCTCGACCTCGAGAACCGCAGCACCGCCAATGGCGCCGTCGTGCACCACTGGGGCTGCCACGGCGCCGACAGCCAGAAGTGGTGGCAGGATGCCCAGGGCCGTATCCACAGCAAGGCCAATTCCAACCGTTGCATCGACGTGTCCGGCGCGGGCACGGGCAACGGCACCAAAATCCAGCTCTGGGATTGCCATGGTGGCGCCAACCAGGTCTGGCTGCGCGGTGCGGCCGGCTCCCTGCGTCCGGCGCACGCCCCTTCCAAAGCCATGGACATCAAGGATGCCTGGTGGGGGGCCTATGACGGGCAGGACACCCATCTGTGGGATGGCCAGAGCAGCTGGGGCCAGACCTGGAACTGGCGCTGAGGGCCTGCGGTCGCCGTCGCGCCTTGACCCGGGCTATTCAGGTCCCGGGTAAAGGAGCTCAAGCTTGGGCATGGGTGACGAAGCCCGGGTCAAGGCCATAAAAAAAGCCGGCGTAAAAGCCGGCTTTTTTATTGGGGCAAGGCAGGGCAAGGGGGGTATGAGCGTCGCCCAAGCCCCGGCAGCGGCCTTACTCCTTGAGGTGGCTGAAGCGCAGCAGGTTGGACAACTTGGCGTTGGCCTTCCGGGCGGGGCGATACAGCAGCACGATCTTGCCGATGACCTGCACGGCCTGCGCCTTGCACTGGGTGGCTACGGCGGCCATGGCGGCCGCCCGTTCCTCGCGATCCTCGCCATTGATGCGGACCTTGATCAGCTCATGGTCCTCCAGGGCGCGGTCGATCTCGGCGATGACCGCCTCGGTCAGGCCCTGGCCCCCGGTCATGACCACGGGCTTCAGTTCGTGGCCGATGCGTCGGAAGCGTTTCTTCTCGGCGATGGAGAGGGGCATGGGGCGATCATCCTGCTTTTGGGTGGTGATTCTGGTAAAAAGGCGGCCATTCTAGCGGCAATCGGTCCTCGCCCCCACCCCGGGTCTCCTCCTATGACGGAAAAATTCCAGAACACCGGGCTCAGCAAGTCCAGCAAGGCCTGGCTGCGCGAGCATTGGGACGATCCCTGGGTCAAGCGCGCCCAGAAAGAGGGCTATCGCTCCCGTGCCGCCTACAAACTACTGGAAATCCACGAGAAAGACCGTCTGGTCCGGCCCGGCATGACCATAGTCGACCTGGGGTCGGCGCCCGGCAGCTGGTCCCAGATGGTGGCGCGCCTGGTCGGCGACCATGGCCGCGTCGTTGCCTCCGACATCCTGCCCATGGATGGCGTGGCCGGCGTCACCTTTATCCAGGGGGACTTCCGCGAGCAGGAAATCTTCGACCGTATCCTGGCCGCCCTCGGGGATGCGCCGGCCGACCTTGTAATCTCCGATATGGCCCCCAATATGTCCGGAACAGGCGCGGATCAGCCGCGTGCCATGTACCTGTGCGAGCTGGCGCTGGACATGGCGGTAAGGGTGCTGAAACCCGGTGGCGGTTTTGTTGTAAAGGTGTTTCAGGGCGAAGGTTATGATGCCTACCGCAAGGCGGTTCAGGCACACTTCAAGACCCTGAAGACCCGCAAGCCGCAGGCCTCTCGCCCCCGCTCCCCGGAAGTTTATCTGCTGGCCCAGGACTTTCGTGGCTGACCTCTGTTGATGGGGCGCAGCCCGACGCCTCCCGGACCGGTGTCCGCCTCCTGCAGTGTTGCGACCTGCCGACGGGCTCTATAATTTCGCAACGCAATGCCTGAGCGCAGTTCCAGGCTACACGGGGGTTACCCTTGAACGACATGGTTAAGAATCTGATTCTGTGGCTGGTGATTGCCGGCGTGCTGGTGTTCGTGTTCAGTAATTTCAACGAGCAGCCCGCCACCAAGACCCTGAATTACTCGGAGTTCGTCAGCGCCGTCAACAATGGCGAGGTGAAGAAGGTCAAGATCGAGGGCCTCAACATCACCGGCGAGAAGCTCAACGGCGATGCCTTCAAGACCGTGCGCCCGCCGGTGCAGGATGACCGCCTCGTGCCCACCCTGCTCGACAAGAAGGTGGCCCTTGAAGGCGCCGCGCCCGAGCAGCAGAGCGTGTGGATGCAGTTGCTGGTCGCCAGCTTCCCGGTGATCCTCATCGTTATCCTGTTCATGTTCTTCATGCGCCAGATGCAGGGCGGCGCCGGTGGCGGTGGCCGCGGCGGTCCCATGACCTTCGGCAAGTCCAAGGCGCGCCTGCTCTCCGAAGACCAGATCAAGACCACCTTCGCCGATGTCGCCGGCTGCGACGAGGCCAAGGAGGACGTGAAAGAGATCGTCGACTTCCTGCGCGACCCGGGCAAGTTCCAGAAGCTCGGCGGCAAGATCCCGCGCGGCATCCTCATGGTCGGCCCGCCGGGCACCGGCAAGACCCTGCTCGCCAAGTCGATTGCCGGCGAGGCCAAGGTCCCTTTCTTCTCCATCTCCGGTTCCGACTTTGTCGAAATGTTCGTGGGTGTCGGCGCTTCCCGTGTCCGCGACATGTTCGAGCAGGCCAAGAAGCAGGCCCCCTGCATCATTTTCATCGATGAAATCGACGCGGTCGGCCGCCATCGCGGCGCCGGCCTCGGCGGTGGCCATGACGAGCGCGAGCAGACCCTGAACCAGCTCCTCGTCGAGATGGACGGCTTCGAGACCGGCGACGGCATCATCGTCATCGCCGCCACCAACCGTCCCGACGTGCTCGACAACGCCCTGCTGCGCCCGGGCCGCTTCGACCGCCAGGTGGTGGTGGGCCTGCCCGATATCCGCGGCCGCGAACAGATCCTCAAGGTGCACATGCGCAAGGTGCCGCTCGGCGAGACCGTCGATGCCGCCGTCATTGCCCGCGGCACGCCCGGTTTCTCCGGCGCCGACCTCGCCAATCTCGTGAACGAGGCGGCCCTCTTCGCCGCGCGCAGCGAGAAGACCGTGGTCGAGATGCACGAGTTCGAGCAGGCCAAGGACAAGATCATGATGGGCGCCGAGCGCAAGAGCATGGTCATGTCCGAGGCCGAGAAGCGCAACACGGCCTACCACGAGGCCGGCCACGCCATCGTCGGCCGTCTCGTGCCCGACCACGACCCGGTCTACAAGGTGTCCATCATCCCGCGCGGCCGCGCCCTCGGCGTCACCATGTTCCTGCCCGAGGACGACCGCTACAGCTGGTCCAAGCGCGCCATCGAATCCAAGATCTGCTCCATGTTCGGCGGTCGCATCGCCGAGGAACTCACGCTGGGCTTCGAAGGCGTTACCACCGGTGCCAGCAACGATATCCAGCGCGCCACCGAGATGGCCCGCAGCATGGTCACCAAGTGGGGCCTCTCCGAAAAGATGGGGCCGATCATGTACGAGGAAGACGAGGGCGAAGTCTTCCTGGGCCGCTCCGTCACCCAGCGCAAGAATGTCTCGGCGCAGACGGCCATGGACATCGACAACGAGATGCGCGCCATCATCGATACCTGCTACCAGCGCGCGAAGGCCATCCTGGTCGAGAATCGTGACAAGCTCGAGATCATGGCCAATGCCCTGATCCAGTATGAAACGATTGGCCGCGAGCAGATCGACGCCATCATGGAAGGGCGCACGCCGGAGCCCCCCAAGGGCTGGGGCGACAAGCCCGGGACGCCCGCGCCGGTAGCGGCAGAGGGCCAGCCGGCGCCGGCGCCCAAGGCCGATGACGGGCACCTGCCGCCCATCGGCGGGCCGGCGACCCAGCACTGACTGATCCTGTGCTGATTACGGGCCGCGCGAGCGGCCCGTTGTTTTTGGGGGTGTCATGAATTTCCTGCAGTGCGGTTCCCGCCGCCTCGACCTCGGGCGTCCCGTGGTCATGGGCATCCTGAATGTCACGCCGGACTCCTTTTCCGATGGCGGCCGTGGCGGCCGTTTTCTGGGCCCCGACGCGGCCCTGGCGCACGCCCGGCGCCTGTGGGCCGAAGGGGCGCGCATCATCGATGTGGGGGCCGAAAGCACCCGTCCCGGCGCGGCGCCGGTATCCGTCCAGGAAGAGCTGGAGCGCATGTTGCCCGTGGTCGAGCGCATGGCGGCCGAGCTTGACGTGGTGATCTCCATTGATACCTCGACGCCCGAGGTCATGGCCGGCGCGGCAGCGCTTGGCGCGGGCCTGATCAATGATGTCCGGGCCCTGCGCCGGCCCGGGGCGCTGGCCGCCGCCGCCGCGACCGGACTTCCCGTCTGCCTCATGCACATGCAGGGCGAGCCCGATACCATGCAGGAGCAGCCGCGCTATGCGGATATCGGGGCCGAGGTTGAGGCCTTCCTGCTGGCCCGGGTAGCCGCCTGCGAGATGGCGGGCCTGCCGGCGGAGCGCATCGTGCTCGATCCGGGCTTTGGCTTCGGCAAGACCCTGGCGCACAATCTCGACCTGATGGCGAGCCTGCCCCGGCTCGCCGAGTTGGGCTTTCCCCTGCTGGTGGGCGTGTCCCGCAAGTCCATGCTGGGGGCGATCCTCGGCGGGGCGCCGGTCGACCAGCGCCTGCATGCGGGAGTGGCGGCAGCGGCGATCGCCGCGTTGCACGGGGCAAAAATCATTCGCACGCACGACGTGAAGGCAACGTGCGACGCCGTCGCCGTCGCGGCGGCGCTGCTGGAGAGGACATGACAAGAAAATATTTCGGCACCGATGGCGTGCGCGGCAAGGTGGGCGAGGATCCCATCACTCCCGAGTTCGCGCTCAAGCTGGGTTGGGCCGCCGGCAAGGTGCTGGCCCGCCAGGGCGAGGCATCCGTGGTGGTGGGCAAGGACACCCGCCTGTCCGGCTACCTGCTGGAGTCGGCGCTCGAGGCGGGCCTGTCCGCCGCCGGCGTCAGCGTGCGCCTGCTGGGTCCGATGCCCACCCCGGCGATCGCCCACCTGACGCGCGCCTTCCATGCCAGTGCCGGTATCGTCATCTCCGCCTCGCACAATCCCTATTACGACAACGGCATCAAGTTTTTCGGCGCCAATGGCAAGAAGCTGGGCGACGAGGTCGAAGCCGAGATCGAGGCCTGGCTGGACAAGCCGCTGACCATCGATGCCCCCGATGCGCTGGGCAAGGCCATGCGCCAGGAGGATGCCCGCGGCCGCTACATCGAGTTCTGCAAGTCGACCTTCCCCTTCAGTCTTTCGCTCAAGGGCTTGCGGATCGTGCTGGACTGCGCGCACGGCGCCGCCTACCAGGTCGGTCCTGCCGTGTTTACGGAGCTGGGCGCCACCATCATCAAGCTGGCCTGCGAGCCGGATGGCCTCAACATCAATCGCGACTGCGGCTCGACCCATCCGGAGCGGCTGCAGCAGGCGGTGGTCGAGCACAAGGCCGATCTTGGCATTGCCTTCGATGGCGACGCCGATCGCGTGCTCATGGTTGATCGCCACGGCGAGCTCATCGATGGCGATGAAATCATCGTCATGATCGCCCGCGAGCGACTGGCCCAGGGCCAGTCGCCAGGCGGCGTGGTGGGCACCCTCATGAGCAACATGGGCATGGAGCTGGCTGTTCGTGAGCTCGGGCTCGAGTTTGTGCGCGCCAGGGTGGGCGACCGCTATGTGATGGCGGCGCTCGAGGAGCATGGCTGGGCCCTGGGCGGCGAGGCTTCCGGCCACATCGTCTGCCTCGACAAGACCACCACCGGTGACGCCATCGTTGCCGCCCTGCAAGTGCTGGCCGCCATGGTGCGCAGCGGCACGCCGCTGCACGAGCTGCGTCGCGGCATGCGCAAGTTGCCGCAGCATATGATCAATGTCCGCGTGGCGCAGCGCTCCGATCCCATGGGCATCCCTGCCGTCGGCCAGGCGGTGAAGGACATCGAGCGTCAGCTGGACGGCCGCGGGCGCGTGCTGCTGCGGGCCTCGGGTACCGAGCCGGTGATCCGGGTCATGATCGAGGGCGAGGATGAGGCCCAGGTCCTGGCCCTGACCCAGGGGCTGGCAGAGGTGGTCCGCGGCGCCCTGGTCTAGGCTGTGGCAAATTTTCGCGGGGCGGTTGTTTCGCGGGGGGGTCTTCGCTAAGATTGCGACCCTCGCGCGGCAGGGGTGTATATTTTTCCCCGCCGCTGCCTTCCCTGTTGCCCCTGGCTGTCCTTGAAGGAGCGCCCGAGAAATGCGTCGCAAGCTGGTCGCAGGCAACTGGAAGATGAATGGCCGACGCGCCACCAACATCGGGTTGGTGCAGGCGGTCAGCGATGCGGCGCGAGAGCTCGAGGGAGTGGATGTCTGGCTGGCGCCGCCGGCGGTCTATCTGCTCCAGGTGGCCGAATTGATGCAAGGCGGTGGTCTGGGGCTTGTGGCCCAGAACGCCGCCCGTGAACAGGACGGGGCCTTCACTGGCGAGATTTCTGCGGAAATGCTTGCCGATGCAGGGTGCCGGGCCGTCCTGGTGGGTCATTCCGAACGGCGCAGCCTGTATGGCGAAACCGATGCGGCGGTGGCTGAAAAGTTTGCGCGGATCCAGGCAGCTGGCCTGGTTCCGGTGCTCTGCGTAGGGGAGGCCCTGGCGGAGCGCGAGGCGGAGCAGACGGTTGCCGTCGTGCTGCGCCAGCTCGGGGTGGTCATCGATGCCTGCGGCATCGACGCGCTGGAGCGTGCCGTGGTGGCCTACGAGCCTGTCTGGGCCATTGGCACCGGCCGCACCGCCAGTCCCGGGCAGGCACAAGAGGTACATGCGGTCCTGCGCGCCGAGGTGGCTCGCTACAGTGGTGCCGTGGCCGCCGGCCTGCGCATCCTCTACGGAGGGAGCGTCAAGGCTGCCAACGCGGCGGCGCTGTTCGCCGAGGCGGACATTGATGGTGCCCTGGTTGGCGGGGCGTCACTCAGTGCCGACGAATTTGTAGCCATTGCCCGCGCGGCTTCATCGGCGCGCTGAAGGTAAGAGTTGATGGAAAGCTTTGTTCTGGTAGTGCATGTGCTGGTAGCGGTTGCCATGACCGGCCTTATCCTGCTCCAGCAGGGTAAAGGTGCCGAGATGGGCGCCTCCTTTGGCGCGGGCGCCTCGCAGACGGTGTTCGGTGCGGCGGGCTCTGTCGGGTTCCTGACCAAGATGACCGGCGTGCTGGCGGCCATCTTCTTCATGACCAGCATGGGTCTCGCCATCTATGCCCGCCAGAGCGTCGAAGGCGTCCTGCCGGTGCTGCCGGCGGCGGCCCTGGAGCAGGTGGGTGACTTGCCGACGGCGCCGGCAACTGCGCCCGCTCCGACCGGTGATGACGTGCCCGCAGTGCCGGCCAAGTAAGACGCTACAGGTTTCAGGGCTGAGGCAAGCCCAACAGTTTTGCGGAAGTGGTGAAATTGGTATACACGCAACCTTGAGGTGGTTGTGCCTAACGGCGTGGGGGTTCAAGTCCCCCCTTCCGCACCAATATCCTCCTGGCGGTACCCGGCGTTTGGCGGGTGCCGCCGGGCAGGGGACACCGGATCGGTTCCAGGCCGTTCCACCAAGGTGTCGAGATGCAAATGGCGCTAAAAACCTTTTGACTTAACAGGTCGTGAGGAATATAGTGCCCCTCCTCTGATGCGGGGTGGAGCAGCCTGGTAGCTCGTCGGGCTCATAACCCGAAGGTCGTTGGTTCAAATCCAGCCCCCGCTACCACTTTTGGACTTGGAAGCTTTCGACGAGAAGCTTCTTTAAAAAAGCCCACCTTGTGTGGGCTTTTTTATAGGTTCCGCGCCGTCTCATCCTGTCGGGATGTGCCAGAAACAGCGCGGATGTGACTTTAGAAAAAGTGGGCGATTCGCCCATTTTTCATTTCTAGGGTCCGGAGAATTAGCGCATGGCCGTTTCCAAGAAGGTTGAAGCCCTGACAGCGATGCTGGCGCCCGCGGTTGCGGCCGTTGGCTTCGAGTTGTGGGGGGTGGATCTCCTCCAGCAGGGGCGTCACTCCCTGCTGCGACTTTACATCGATGGCCCGGACGGCGTGGGTGTGGATGACTGTGCCACGGTCAGCCACCAGGTCAGCGGTGTGCTCGATGTGGAAGACCCGATCACGGGCGAGTACACCCTCGAGGTGTCGTCGCCGGGTTGGGATCGCCCCCTGTTTTCCTTATCCCAGTTCGGGCGCTTCGTGGGTAATGAAGTGTCCGTTCGTCTGGCGAGCCCGCTGAATGGGCGCCGCCGGTACAAGGGCGTCGTGCAGCGCATCACCGACAGCGAAGTTGAGCTGCTGGTCGAGGGCGCCGCGGTGCTGATTCCGTTCGCCGCCATTGACAAGGCGAATGTTGAACCCAACGTTTGATATCTGATTTTTGACAGGCGAGGTCCGGAAAGGAACCAACCATGACCAAAGAAATCCTGATGGTGGTCGACTCGGTCAGCAACGAGAAAGGTGTTTCTCGTGAAGTGATCTTCCAGGCACTGGAGCAGGCGCTCGTTGCCGCGACCAAGAAGAATTACAACACGGACGAAATCGACCTGCGTGTGGCCATCAACCGCAAGACCGGTGAGTACGATACGTTCCGCCGCTGGACGGTAGTGCTGGACGAGGACCACGAGATCCCCGCCATGCAGCTCGCCATCAGCGATGTCGAGGAGAAGGGCCTGGCGCTCGGCGATGTCGTCGAGGAGCAGGTGCCCTCCATCGAGTTTGGTCGCATTGCCGCCCAGACCGCCAAGCAGGTCATCGTGCAGAAGGTGCGCGAGGCCGAGCGTGCCCTGGTCGTGGACGCCTATCGCAACCGCATCGGCGAGATCCTCTCCGGTGTCGTGAAGAAGACCACCCGTGATGGCCTCGTGCTGGATCTGGGTGGCAACGCCGAAGCCTATCTGGCTCGCGAGGAGATGCTGCCGCGCGAAGCCTTCCGCATCGGCGAGCGTGTCCGCGCCGTCCTGTTTGCGGTAAATGCCGAGGGTCGCGGCTCGCAGTTGCTGATCTCCCGCACCCGTCCGGAAATGATCATCGAGCTCTTCCGCATCGAAGTGCCCGAGATTGGCGAGGAAATCATCGAGATCAAGGGCGCTGCCCGCGATCCGGGCGTGCGCGCCAAGATTGCCGTCAAGACCAATGACCAGCGCATCGATCCGCAGGGCGCCTGCATCGGCATGCGCGGCGCGCGTGTGCAGGCGGTCTCCGGCGAGCTCGCCGGCGAGCGCGTCGACATCGTGCTCTGGGACGACAATCCCGCCCAGTATGTGATCAATGCCCTGCAGCCCGCCGAAGTGGCCTCCATCGTCATCGACGAAGACGCCCACTCCATGGATGTGGCGGTCGAGGAAGACCAGCTGGCCATGGCAATCGGTCGTGGCGGGCAGAATATCCGCCTCGCCTCCGAGCTGACCGGCTGGCGCCTGAATGTGATGACGGTGACCGAGGCCGATGAAAAGCAGGCCAGCGAGTCGCATCAATATATCGATGCCTTTGTGCGCGATCTCGACGTCGATGAGGATGTCGCGAGCGTGCTGGTTGATGAAGGTTTCACCTCCCTCGAGGAAGTGGCGTACGTGCCGCTCGAGGAAATGCTGGCCATCGAGGGTTTCGACGAGGACATCGTCAATGCCCTGCGCCAGCGTGCCAAGGATGCACTGCTGACCAAGGCGCTGGTCTCCGAGGAGAAGCGCGGCAGCAGCGAGCCGGCAGAAGACCTGCTTGGCATGGATGGCATGAACCGCAAGCTGGCTTTCGAGTTGGCGGCGCGCGGCATCGTGACAATGGAAGACCTTGCCGAACAGGCCATCGACGATATCGCTGATATCGAAGGCCTTGGCGAGGAAACGGCTGGCCAGCTCATCATGAAGGCCCGCGAGCCCTGGTTCCAGTAAGTACCGGAATCCAGGTCATCAATACGGCGAGAGTGGCGAGATTCCGGGAGACCGGAATGAAATGCCTGGCGAAGCGGAGAGACACGCTACATGGCTGAAGTGACAGTAAAACAGTTGGCGGAAACGGTAGGCCGCCCGATCGAGACCCTGCTGGCGCAAATGCGCGATGCGGGTCTTGAGCACCAGGGCGCGGACGAAGTGGTATCGGATGCCGAGAAGCAGCAGTTGCTGGCATTCCTCAAGCGCGCCCACGGGGAGGCCGATGGCGAGCCCCGCAAGATCACCCTCAAGCGCAAGGAAACCAGCACGCTCAAGGTGGCCCCGTCGGCCGGCGGCAAGGCCAAGACGGTCAACGTCGAGGTGCGCAAGACTCGCTCCTATGTGAAGCGCACGCCGCTTGACGAGAAGGCCGAGGCGGAGCGCGAGGCCGAAGAGGCCGCGCGCAAGGTGGAAGAGGAGCGTCTGGCTGCGGAAGCGGCGCAGCGCCGCGCCGAAGAGGAGGCCCGCATTGCCGCCTCCGAAGAAGAGGCGCGCAAGGCCGCCGAAGAGGCGCGTCGTTCCACTGAAGCCGCCAGCAAGGGCAGCAAGGACCGCAAGTTGACCGTGCCCAAGGTGGGCGCCGCCGTGAAGCTGAAGGAAGAGACGGCGGAGGAGCGCGCCAAGCGCGAAGCCGAGGAAGCCCGCCTGCGCGCCGCCGACAAGGTTCGCCGCGAACAGGAAGAGAAGCTGCGCAAGGAAGCCGAGGAGATTGCCCGCGAGAAGACCCTCGAGCAGGCGCGCAAGATTGCCGCCGAGATCGAGCAACGCGGTGGCGCGGCCGAAGAAAAGCCGGCCGATGTGCCCCTGGCGCGCGGCCTCGTGGGCTCCGCCTACGAAGAGTCCTTCGCCCGTGAGGATCGCGAGATCCGTCGTGGCAGCACCAGCAGCAAGAGCGGCGCCCGCGGCAAGGGTGGCAAGAAGCGCGAGGAAGAGCAGGCGTTCCGTCCCGCCCTTCGCACTTTCAGCAGTGCGCTGTCCAAACAGCACGGTTTCGAGAAGCCGGTGGAGAAGCAGGTGTACGAAGTCACCATCGGTGAAAATATTACGGTGTCCGATCTCGCCCAGAAGATGGCGGTGAAGGCCCGGGAAGTCATCAAGGTCCTCATGAAGATGGGCGAAATGGTGACGGCCAACCAGGTCATCGACCAGGCGACCGCCGGTCTTGTTGTCGAGGAAATGGGCCATGCGCCCAGGTTCGTCAGTGAAACCGCCGTCGAAGACTCCCTGAAGGACGCCATGCGCCACCGTGACGGCGATGCCGCCACTCGCGCGCCGGTGGTCACCATCATGGGCCACGTCGACCACGGCAAGACCTCGCTGCTCGACTACATCCGCCGCGCCAAGGTCGCCGCGGGCGAAGCCGGCGGCATTACCCAGCATATCGGTGCCTACCACGTGGAAACCCCGCGCGGCATGATCACCTTCCTCGACACCCCGGGCCATGCGGCGTTCACGTCCATGCGCGCCCGTGGCGCCAAGGCCACCGACATCGTGGTCATCGTGGTCGCCGCCGACGACGGCGTCATGCCGCAGACCGCGGAAGCCATCGACCATGCCCGCGCCGCCGGCGTGCCGCTGATCGTGGCCATCAACAAGATGGACAAGCCTTCGGCCGACCCCGATCGCGTGCTCAATGAGCTGTCCATCAAGCAGATCGTCCCGGAAGAGTGGGGCGGCGACACCCAGGTGGTGAAGGTGTCCGCGCACACCGGTGATGGCGTCGACGACCTGCTCGAGGCCATCCTCGTCCAGGCCGAGCTGCTGGAACTCACCGCCGTGGTCAATGGCGCCGCGCATGGCGTGGTGATCGAGTCCCGCATCGAGAAGGGTCGTGGCGCCGTCGCCACCCTGCTCGTGCAGAAGGGCACCCTGCACACGGGTGACCTGGTGCTGGCCGGTACCCACTATGGCCGCGTCCGCGCCATGAACGACGAGAACGGCAAGCCGACCAGGGAAGCCGGTCCTTCCATTCCCGTCGAGATCCTCGGCCTGCCGGAAGCCCCGGAAGCCGGCGACGAATTCCTGGTGGTGGACGACGAGCGCAAGGCGCGCGAAGTCGCCGAGTTCCGCGAAACCAAGCTGCGCCAGGCGCGCATGCTCCGCCAGCAGGGCATGAAGCTGGAAAACCTCTTTGCCACCATGGGCAAGCAGGAAGTCCGTTCGGTCAACATCGTCCTGAAGACCGACGTGCGTGGCTCGCTCGAGGCCTTGACGCAGGCACTTGCCGATCTCGGCACCGCCGAAGTGAATGTGCGCGTCGTGGGCTCCGGTGTCGGTGCCATCACCGAGTCCGATGTGTCGCTGGCCGAAAGCACCGGCGCGGTCATCCTGGGCTTCAACGTACGTGCCGATAACGCCGCGCGCGCCAAGTGCCAGGCTGACGGCCTCGACCTGCGCTACTACAGCATCATTTATGAGCTCATCGATGACGTGAAGGCGGCCATGTCCGGCCTGCTGGCGCCGGAGCACCGCGAGAACATCCTGGGCGTGGCCCAGGTGCGCGAAGTCTTCCGCTCCTCCAAGTTCGGCGCCGCCGCCGGTTGTATGGCCATCGAAGGCACCCTCTACCGCAGCAAGCCGATCCGCGTGCTGCGTGACGAAGTGGTGGTGTTCCAGGGTGAGCTCGAGTCGCTGCGCCGCTTCAAGGACGACGTCCAGGAAGTGCGCAACGGCGTGGAGTGTGGCCTGGCAGTGAAGGGCTACAACGACATCCGTGTTGGCGACAAGATCGAAGTCTACGAAGTCACGGTGATCAAGCGCACCCTGTAAGGGAGCGCCTGACGCAGTGCGGGGCCAGTCCCCGGCAGCGAGGTATATGTGAGTCAGCGTACGCAGCGGATAGGCGACCAGATCCAGCGAGAGCTGGCGAGTCTGATTCGCCAGGAACTGAAGGATCCGCGCCTCGGCATGGTGACCGTCTCGAACGTGAAGGTCAGTCCCGACATGGGCTATGCCGACATCTACGTGACGGTGATGGGAAGCAACCTTGACGACAAGCCCGACGAGAGCATCGCCGTGCTGAATGCCGCTGCAGGCTTCCTGCGCGGCGAAGTCGGGCGCGCTATCCGCACTCGCGTCACGCCGCGCCTGCGCTTTCACTACGATGAGGTCGTGGCGCGCGGTAATCGCATGGCGGTCCTCATCAACGAGGCTGTCCGCGAGGACCAGGAGCGCGCCCAGGCGCGTGGCGATAGCGACAGCCCCGACTGATGAGCAAGCCACGTCGTCCGCGTCGCCCGGTTGATGGCATCGTGCTGCTGGACAAGCCGCAGGGGCTGAGTTCCAACCAGGCCCTGCAGCGCGTGCGGCATATGTACCAGGCCGAGAAGGCGGGGCATACCGGCAGCCTGGACCCGCTGGCGACCGGCCTGCTGCCGGTCTGCCTGGGCGAGGCCTCCAAATTCACGCAATACCTGCTTGAGGCGGACAAGGTCTACCGGACCCGCATCCTGCTGGGTGTGCGCACCACCACCGGTGATTCCGAGGGTGAGGTGATTGCCACCGCGCCCGTGCCGCCCCTGGCGCCTGCGGATATCGAGGCGGTCCTGGCGCGCTTCCGGGGCGAGATCGACCAGGTGCCCTCCATGTATTCCGCCCTCAAGCGGGATGGCCGGCCGTTGTACGAGCTGGCCCGCCAGGGCATTGAAGTGGAGCGGGCGGCGCGCCGCATCACCGTGCACCGCCTGGAGCTGATCGCGGTGGACGGCAGCGAATGGGAGCTCGAGGCCCATGTCAGCAAGGGCACCTATATTCGCAGCCTGGCCGAGGATATCGGCGCGGTGCTGGGGTGCGGCGCCCATGTAGTCATGCTGCGCCGCCTGTCGCTGGGGCCGTTCACGACCCCGGTGATGGTGACGCTGGAGCAGATAGAAGCTGTGCTGGGGGAGGGCGGCCACGCCGCCATCGATGCCCTGCTGCTGCCGCCCTGGGCAGGACTGGCTGACTGGCCGCGGGTCGAGTTGTCGGAAAATGCGGCCTATTACCTGCTCCAGGGCCAGCCCGTGCGGGTGGCCGGTGCGCCGGCGGACGGCTCGGTGCTGCTCTTCGAGGCCGGCGGTCGCTTCCTGGGTATCGGCGAGGTCGATGACGAAGCCAGGATTGCGCCCAAGCGCCTGATTCGCGTGTAAAATAGTCAAGTATTTGACCGGTCACGAGCCGGTCAATGAGGGTGGAGGGCGGCAACGTCCCTCCCATGGCGGCAGCTGCGGAGAGGCGCGGCTGACCGTTTTTCCTGTCGCCTCTCGTATGTGGAGAAAGAAATGTCCTTAACCGTGCAACATAAAGCTGAGATCGTGGCCAAGTTCGCCCAGAAGCAGGGTGATACCGGGTCTCCGGAAGTGCAAGTGGCCCTGCTGTCGGCGCATATCGATGATCTGCAGTCCCACTTCAAGGAACACAAGCACGACCACCACTCCCGTCGTGGCCTGATCCGCATGGTGAACCAGCGTCGCAAGCTGCTGGATTACCTGAGCCGCAAGGATAATGCCCGCTATGTAGCGCTGATCCAGACCCTGGGCCTGCGCCGCTAAGCAGAAAGCCGGGGAGCGTTCGCGCTCCCCGTGTTTTTTAACAAGCAATTGCCTTCTGGAGAGGCTTCTAACACATGCGCCTCCTGCGCGCGCCGCCTCTATGCGGAGCGTCGGGAACCGACCGCCAATGCGGATTGGTGAGTGCGGGCCGCCGAGCGGACCGACGCATCTGTTAGGGGCCTCCGATGGCGACAGCGATTCCGGATGGTCCGGGGTCGCGACTGAAACCCGAGGAAGCAACACATGTTCAAGATCGTTCGCAAGGAATTCCAGTACGGCAACCAGCAGGTTGTGCTGGAAACGGGCCGCATTGCCCGCCAGGCCTCCGGCGCCGTGTACGTCACCATGGGTGGCGTGTCCGTGCTGGTCGCCGTTGTCGGCGCCAAGTCCGCCAAGCCGGGCCAGGACTTCTTCCCCCTGACCGTGAACTACC
Source organism: Moraxellaceae bacterium (assembly GCA_020697295.1). GTDB lineage: Bacteria > Pseudomonadota > Gammaproteobacteria > Pseudomonadales > Moraxellaceae > UBA2031. Next base: position 36,661 of record JAJFBF010000045.1, read on the forward strand.
AGGAAAAGACCTATGCCGCCGGCCGCATCCCGGGGGGCTACTTCAAGCGCGAAGGCCGGCCCACCGAAAAGGAAACGCTGACCTGCCGCCTGATTGACCGTCCGATTCGCCCGCTGTTCCCCGAAGGCTTCCTGAATGAAGTCCAGGTCACCGCCCAGGTCGTGTCCACCGACAAGCTGTCCGATCCGGACATCGCCGCCATGCTGGGCACTTCCGCGGCCCTGGCCATCTCCGGCATTCCCTTCAACGGCCCGATCGGCGCCGCCCGTGTTGCCTATGTCAACGGCGAATACAAGGTGAACCCGACCTACGAAGAGCTCGCCACTTCCGAGCTGGACCTTGTCGTCGCCGGTACCGAGAAGGCCGTGCTGATGGTGGAATCCGAAGCCCGCGAACTCAGCGAAGACGAAATGCTGGGTGCCGTGCTCTTCGGCCACGATGAAATGCAGGTCGCCATCCGCGCCATCAAGGAATTCGCCGCCGAAGTCGGCAATGCGCGCTGGGAATGGGCCGCTCCGGCCAAGAACGAAGCCGTGAAGGCCGCGCTCAAGGCCGCCTTCGAGGCGTCCATCTCCGAGGCCTACACCATCCGCGAGAAGCAGGACCGCTACACCCGCCTCGGCGAGATCAAGAAGCAGGCCCTGGCGCAGTTCGCCCCCGAAGGCGCGGAAATCTCCGCCGATGACGTGGAAGAACTGTTCGAGGACCTCAAGTACCGCACCGTGCGTGACAACATCCTCTCCGGCAAGCCCCGTATCGACGGCCGCGACACCCGCACCGTGCGCGCGCTGGACATCCAGGTCGGCGTGCTGCCGCGCGCCCACGGCTCCGCCCTGTTCACCCGCGGCGAAACCCAGGCCCTGGTCACCGCCACCCTGGGCGGCACCCGCGACGCCATGATGATCGATGCCCTCGAAGGCACCCGCACCGATCATTTCATGCTGCACTACAACTTCCCGTCCTACTCGGTCGGCGAAACCGGTCGCGAGTCCGGCCCCAAGCGTCGCGAAATCGGCCACGGCCGCCTGGCGCGCCGTGGCGTGCAGCCGATGCTGCCGTCCCCGGACAAGTTCCCCTACGCCATTCGCGTCGTGTCCGACATCACCGAGTCCAACGGCTCTTCATCCATGGCCTCGATTTGCGGCGCCTCCCTGGCCCTGATGGACGCCGGCGTGCCCGTGAAGGCCCCTGTGGCCGGCATCGCCATGGGTCTGGTGAAGGAAGGCAACCGCTTTGCCGTCCTCACCGACATCCTGGGCGACGAAGACCATCTCGGCGACATGGACTTCAAGGTGGCCGGCACCGCGCACGGCATCACCGCCCTGCAGATGGACATCAAGATCGAGGGCATCAACGAGGAAATCATGGAAACCGCGCTGGCCCAGGCCCGTGACGGTCGTCTGCACATCCTGCAGGGCATGAACCAGGTGCTGGCCGCCTCCCGTCCGGAGGTCAACGCCAACGCCCCGACCTACGCCATGATCACCATCAATCCGGAGAAGATCCGCGACGTGATCGGCAAGGGCGGCTCCATGATCCGTTCCATCTGCGAAGAGACCAAGGCCACCATCGATATCGAGGACAATGGTGTCGTCCGTATCTATGGCGAGACCAAGGGCGCCACCCAGGCCGCCCTGGCCAAGGTCCAGGCCATCACCGCGGAAGTCGAAGTCGGTACCATCTACGAGGGCACGGTTGCCCGTATCGTCGATTTTGGCGCCTTCGTGACCATCATGCCGGGTACTGACGGCCTGGTGCACATCTCCCAGATCGCCGCCGAGCGCGTGGAAAACGTGTCCGACTATCTGAAGGAAGGCCAGAAGGTGAAGGTCAAGGTGCTGGACGTCGACCAGCGCGGCCGCATCAAGCTGTCCATGAAGGAATTGACCGCCGAGGCCAATAACGGCGACGCCGTCTAAGCCTTGGGTTACCTGGACTGTACAAATCCCCCCCGTGAACCCGGGGGTTAGCCCGGAAAAGCCGCCTTTTGGCGGCTTTTCTGTTTCAGGGGGGAGTGTTATCTTTGCCGGGCTTTGCCACAGGATGGCACCTTAGGGCGCGACTACAACAATTCCGCGCCAACGCTCTCATAAGAACAACCGCAGGAGATCACCATGAAGGTGAACCATTTGCTCCGTTGGGGCTTTATCGGCTTTTTCATGGCCAGCACCCTTGCCCTGACCGGCTGCTCGCAGATCAAGAAGTCCGGCGCCAACATTGCCCTCCGCTTTACCGAGAACAACCTGATCCTGCCGCTCTTCAAGACCGACGACACCGCCATGGCCTGTGTGTCCGGTGAGGCCCTGACCCCGCTGATCGTGGCGACCCAGGGCATGAAGGCGGACCCCAACGAGATCGCCGTCCTGCTGTACGCTTCCGCCGGCCTCTGCGCCGAGCAGCGTGCACTGGAGTATGAGCTGCGCTACATGCGCTCCTCCCGCGCCAACCTGATCGATGATGCCCAGGACGCGCGCATCATGCAGAAGCGCGAGTCCGAGCTGGCCGCGCGGCGCCAGTACGAAGCCTTCAAGCGCCTCGAAGCGTATTTCGAGGTCAAGAAAAAGGCCCCGATCGGAACCAAGTGCCCCAAGTTCAAGCGTGACTTCGATCAGATGGTCTATCTGCTGGGCATGCTCTCCGGCGTGCAGGCCATGGTGAACGACATCGCCGCGCAGCAGGTCGTGGGCGTGCCCAAGGACATCGCGGCCAAGGTCGAGCGCGCCATGCAGTGTCTGGACAACAACAAGTGGTGGGGCGCCCCCATGGCGACTCGCGCCACCATCTGGACGCTGCTGCCCGGCGCCGGCGAAGGCAAGGGTGATGCCTGGGAAACCCTCAAGCAGAACATGCGCATCGGCGAGCGCAACGGTGTGCGCATCGCCCACGCCATGTACGCCATGGCCGCGCAGGCCAAGGGTGATGAAGACCTGATGCGCGACGCCATCCGGATGTTCGCCGCCACCCAGGAAGCCGCCTCGAACCCGAACTATCGCCTGTTCGACCGCATGGCCTTCCAGATTGTGCAGAATGTTTCCGACCGATTCTGGACGGAAAAAACCGGTAGCAGGACGCCGCCGGGCAGCTTGGGCAAGTTCTGGGACGATCAGCCTGCGCAGCAGGATGAAGGCGTCCAGATCGACGACCTGCTCTAAGCAAATCACCCTAGAGAAGTAGTAGGAGCTATTTGATGCAAGTTAAGAAATCCATTTCGCGCGCCGCCCGTGTCCTTCTGGCCGGCGCGGGCCTGGCCCTGGCCGCCAATGCCAGTGCCAATGCCACCGGCAAGCAGATCCTTTGCGTGTGGGATGTCACCGGTACCCAGGGTGATGTCTTCAACATGATGAAGGACTACAAGCTGGCCGCTGCCCGCTGGGGCGCCAATCTCGAGCTGCGTCCCTACACTGACGAGAAAATCGCCTCTGAAGATTTCAAGGCCGGACAGTGCGATGCCGTGATGATGACCGGCCTGCGTGGCCGTCAGTTCAACAGCTTCACCGGCAGCCTGGACTCCCTGGGTGCGATGCCGGCCTATGAGCATGTCCGCCAGGTATTGGCCACGCTGACCAAGCCCGGCGCAGCCCAGCTGATGGTGAGCGGCAATTATGAAGTCGGCGGCATTGCCCCGATGGGCGCCGCCTATCTGTTCGTGAATGACCGTGCCATCAACAACGTGGGCAAGCTCTCCGGCAAGAAAGTCGCGGTACTGGACTACGACAAGGCCCAGGCCAAGATGGCGCAGAAGGTCGGCATGCAGCCGGTCGCCTCCGACATCACCAACTTTGCCGGCAAGTTCAATAATGGTTCCGTCGACATCGTGGGCGCCCCGGCGGCAGCCTTCAAGCCGCTGGAGCTGTTCAAGGGCCTGGGCACCAAGGGTGCGATCGTCCAGTTCCCGCTGGTCCAGATCTCGCTGCAGCTCTACCTGCGCAAGGACCGCTTCCCGGAAGGCTTTGGCCAGAAGTCGCGCGAGTACATGTTCAGCCAGTACGAGCGCGCCATGAAGCTTGTCGCCACGGCGGAAAAGGATATCGACAAGAAGTACTGGATGCAGATTCCGCCTGCTGACCAGGACAAGTATATGCAGATGATTCGCGAGTCGCGTATTGCCCTCACCAATGAAGGCATCTACGACAAGCGCGCCATGAAGATGCTGAAGCAGGTACGCTGCAAGGTTACCCCCGCCGAAGCCGAGTGTTCCCAGAACCTCGAATAAGCATTCTGACCTGAAGAAGGCCCCTGCCCACCAGCAGGGGCTTTTTTTTGCCGGGCCAGTGCGGTCCCCGGCGGCAAATAGGGCGGATAAATGGCGGCTTGTCTCCCGAATGTCCTGAGACAAGCCTTTCAATTTACGTAATCATGGCGGCAGTCTTTTGGGCCGCCGGACAGCGGGGGCCTGCCTCTGTGTCAGATGGGTTGGAAATGCTGAGAAAAATACTGCTGATTGTCCTGATGAGCTTGTCGGTCACCGCCATTGCTTCGTCAGAGTCCGAAAAGTGGGAGCCGGCGCGTGACAGCGATGGCATCCGTGTCTGGACCCGTGAGGTGCCGGGATCCCCGCTGCGCGCCTTCAAGGCGACAATGGTCGTGCGGAGTTCCCTGGGTGGGCTGGTGAACCTGATTCTCGACACCGACAACGCCTCGCGCTGGGTCTACAGTACCGACCGGATCGTCTTGCTGAAGCGGGATGTCGAGAAGGCCTCTTTTGTCATCCGCGTGGAGACTAACTTTCCCTGGCCCCTGACGGATCGTGATGTGGTGATGGCCGGGCAGATCCTCCAGGATGAGAAGACCGCGACCGTCACCATCAACAGTCGTGCCATCAATGGCCCCGAGTATCCGCCGCAAGCCAACTATGTCCGCATGCCCGATATGGAAGGGACCTGGGTATTCCGCCCGGTGGGCAATGAGATGGTGGAAGTCACCATGATCGGTCGCGCCGACCCGGCAGGTCATATCCCCCCGGGCATCATCAATCTCATCATCGATGTCACGCCCTACAAGACCATGCAGGCCATGCGGCGCCTGTTGACGGAGGCTCGTTATCAGAAGACGCCGCTGCCGCAGATTCGTGAGCCAGCCCGCGGGATGCCGTGAGGAGTGCTCAATAAAAACGCCGGCAATTGCCGGCGTTTTTATTGGTGATCCAGTGCAGTCAGGCTACCTGGACTGGAATCGCATTGGCGCTGTGGCTGACGCTGTTGTCCGCATTGCAGTAGACCAGCCGGGGCTTGAAGTTCATCAGTTCAGCGGCGTTGTAGATGGCATAGGTGCAGATGATCAGGATGTCACCGACGCCGGCCTTGTGCGCGGCCGCCCCATTCACCGAGATCATGCGCGAGCCTTCCTCGGCGCGGATGGCGTAAGTGGTGAAGCGCTCGCCATTGCTCACGTTGTAAATCTGGATCTGCTCGTATTCCAGGATGCCGGCGAGGTCCAGGAGGTCGCCATCAATGGCGCAGGAGCCTTCATAGTCCAGTTCGGCGTGCGTCACACGGGCGCGATGCAGTTTGGCTTTCAGCATGGTGCATTGCATGAGGACTTACCTCCGCTCGTGGCTATCAGCACGGCCTTGTAGCAGGCGCGTAAAAGTTTCGTCCCGCAATCGGGCGGGCCATTCTGCCGTAATCATACGAGTCGTTCAATCATGGCGAACCGGCATTGTCGGACAAATTGGCCGCTGTTGTCATGGTAGGTCAAAGGCCAGGTTGTCGATAAGCCGTGTGCTGCCGAGGCGGGCGGCGACCAGGATCACCAGGCGGTTATCGTCGACTCCCGCCGGGGACAAGTCCTGGCGCAGGATCTCGACATAGTCCGGCTCGAAGCCGCACTTTCCCAAGTGCAGCCGCGCGGCTCCGGACAGGGCCTGGTAGTCGCGCTGACCGCCCTGGATGGCCTGGCGCAGGCTGCACAGGGTCTGATAGAGCTGTGGGGCGGTCTTGCGCTCGTCAGGGCTCAGGAAGCCGTTGCGGGAGCTCAGGGCCAGGCCATCGTCAGCGCGCACGGTGGGCACGCCGACCACCTCCACCGGAAAGCAGAGGTCCTGCGCCATCTGGCGGATCACCGCGAGCTGCTGGTAGTCCTTCTCGCCAAAGAAGGCCATGTCCGGCTGGACGATATTGAACAGCTTGCTCACCACGGTGGCCACCCCTGTGAAATGGCCCGGGCGAGACGCGCCGCAAAGGGTTTCAGTAATGCCGGAGACAAGCACCTGGGTGGGCTGGCTGCGGCCATCCGGATACATTTCGCGCGCCTCCGGGGAAAACAGGAGGTCGCAATGCGCTTCGGCCAGCATGGCGCTGTCGGCAGTCAGGGTACGCGGATACTTGTCGAAGTCTTCGTTGGCGCCAAACTGGGTCGGATTGACGAAAATGCTGGCGATAACCATGTCCGCCTGGCGCCGGGCGTGGGCGACAAGGGTGATATGGCCTGCATGAAGGTTGCCCATGGTGGGCACGAAGGCGATGGATTTGCCGGCCTTGCGGGCAGCGCGGATGGCGGCGCGGAGGCCGGCGATGGTGGTTTCGGTCTTCATCTGGAGGGCTCTGGATAAGGCGGGGGAGCTCCCCCGCACGGACACTTATTCGAAGCAATGCTCCGGCGCCGGGTAGCTGCCGGCCTTGACGGCGGTCACATAGGCGCGAAAGGCGCCGGCAATGCCGTCCTGGCTCTCGGCCAGGAAGTTCTTCACGAAGCGGGCGGGCTTGCCGGTATGCATGCCCAGCATGTCGTGCAGGACCAGCACCTGGCCGTCGCAGTGGGGCCCGGCGCCAATGCCGATCACCGGCGCCGAAACGGCCTGGCTGATGCGGCGACCCAGCTCGGTGGGAACGCACTCCAGCACGAACAGTGCAGTGCCGGCCTGGTCGAGCTCGATGGCCTCGGCCAGCAGTCGCTCCGACGCCTCGCCCCGGCCCTGGACCTTGTAGCCGCCCAGCACATTGACCGACTGCGGCGTCAGGCCCATATGGACGCAACTTGGAATGCCGCCACGAGCCAGCTGTACGACGGTATCCTTGAGCCAGAGTCCACCTTCGAGCTTTACCAGGTGTGCGCCCGCCTGCATCAGGGTGCGTGCGCCGGAAAGGGCGTCCTCCAGGCGCACGCAGGACATGAAGGGCATGTCGGCAATGACGAGGGCACGGCCCTTGTTGCCACGGGCGACGGCTGCGGTGTGGTAGGCCATGTCGGGCACAGTGACCGGCAGTGTGGAGTCCTGACCCTGGACCACCATGCCCAGTGAATCGCCGACCAGGATGGTTTCGATGCCGGCTTCGCCCATCAGGTGGGTAAAGGTCGCGTCATAGCTGGTCAGGCAGGTGAATTTCTCGCCGCGGGACTTGAGGTCGCGCAGGGTGGAAAGGGTGACTGACTTCATGGGAGGCCTCCTTCCGGGGAGAGCTATGGTGGGTGCGGCACTCGCGCTCGTCAATCACCCCATGCGGGGCCGGATCGCAGGATGGCCAGGCCCTGGCGGTCGCCGGCGATTTCCAGTCCCGCCAGCGGAGCGCCATCCGGCAGGCAGGCGGCAGGGCTGATTTCGAGCAGGGGGATGACGACGAAATTGCGATGCGTCATTTCCGGGTGCGGGACTGTCAGGCGGACGGTACTGATGTGGTCATTGCCGTAGAGCAGCAGGTCGAGGTCCAGGGTGCGCGGGCCCCAGCGCTCCAGGCGCAGGCGGCCATGCCGGTCCTCGATGTCCTGCAGGGCCAGCAGCAGTTCATGGGGGGGCAGGGGCGTCTCCAGGCAGGCGACCGCATTCAGGTAGTCGCCCTGGCCTGCCGGGCCGATGGGCGCGCTGCGGTAGAGGCTGGATAATCCCGTGAGGCGGCTGCGCGGCAGGGCGCGCAGCGCAGCGGCTGCGCTGCGGAGCGTGGCCTCGGCATTGCCGAGGTTGGCGCCGAGGCCGATGTGGGCGGTGATCATGCGGGCGGCGTGGAAGCCGGGCGACGCTTGCGGGGATTGCGGCGGCGCGGACGACGTGCCTCGCCCCCGCCCGAATTGCCGCCGGCCTCCTTGCTGCGCTCCAGGGCGCGCAGCATTTCCGCCTGCAGGCCGGGGTCGGCATCCTGATAGCGGGTCCACCAGGCGCCCCAGCCATGGGTCTCCTCGCCGGACTCCTCACGCAGCACCAGGAAGTCATAGGCAGCCCGGAAACGCTGCTGCTGCACCAGTCCTTCAACCTGACGCGGGCGTGGGAACTCCAGCTTGGGCTGCATTTCCCAGATATCGCGAATCGTCTGGGCATTGAAGCGCGGGATGGCGGTGCGCTCGGTCTGGCGGCTGATCACGCGCTGGCCGGCCTGCTGCAGTGCCGGTACGGGGGGCATGCCTTCGGTCAGGAGCTCCTCGTATTCTTCCTGCATGCGCTCCCAGAGAAGGGCGGCATAGAAGAAGGCCGGATTCACGCTCTTGCCTTCGGCGATACGCTGGTCCGTACTTTCCGCTGTTAATGTAAGTAGGCGCTGACTGTGCTCAAGATCCCCGCCCTCCGGGAAGAGGTGCTGGTAAAGGCTATATTCGCGCAGCAGTTCCAGCACCCGAGCGGCATGGCCCGAAGCCAGCAGCTTCTGGGCTTCGTCGAAGAGGCGGTGCGAGGAGATGTGGTCGAGCAAGTCGCCGAGCTTGCGGACGGGGGCGGCGGTGCCGGGCTCCAGTGTGAACTCGAGCTTGGCGGCAAAACGGATGGCGCGCAGCATGCGCACCGGATCTTCCCGGTACCGGGTTTCCGGATCTCCGATCAGCCGGAGCTGGCGCCGCTCGATATCCTTGAGTCCGCCAGCCATGTCCCAGACGCTGAAGTCGGTGATGTTGTAGTAAAGGGCATTGACGGTGAAGTCGCGACGCTCCGCATCCTCCTCGATGGAACCCCAGACGTTGTCCCGCAGGATGACGCCGGTATGCGAGGTCTGGCCATGCTGCGCGGAGTCCCCCTGGCTATAGTGGGCGCGGAAGGTGGCGACCTCGATGATCTCACGGCCAAAGCGGACGTGCGCCAGGCGGAAGCGGCGGCCGATCAGCTGGCACTGGCCGCCAAAAGCCTGCTTCACCTGCTCGGGGGTCGCACTGGTGGAGACGTCAAAGTCCTTGGGGTGCATCCCGAGCAGCAGGTCGCGGACGCAGCCGCCGACCAGGAAGGCGTCATGTCCGCTTTCGCGCAGGCGGTACAGTGTCTTGAGTGCCGCGCTACTGATGTCCTTGCGCGAGACGGGGTGCTGGTCCCGGGGTACCACAACCCGTTGCGGGGTGGGGGGGGCAGACTTGCCGCGGAGGCGATTGATCAGTTTCTTGATCATAGGTGGAGGCGACGCTCGACTGGAAAGGCGTGGATGATACCAATTTACCTCTTCGGGCACAGGCGGCCTGGCGGAATTGCGACTGGGGCCGGCGGACGCCCAAAAGAAACGCGGGAGGCCTAGGCCTCCCGCGTGCGCTGAACTTTCTTATTTATTCTTCGGTTAACTGCAGTTCTTCTTTTGGCGGCCTTTATTGTTTTTATTGGCCTTTGGTCTGTAGCCCTTTATGTAGTTCTTCTTGGCGGGCTGCCAGGCCAGATGGTCGGGCTCAGCTATGAAGCCTCCTGGTCATAGCTGAGCCTTTCCTGTCCGCGAGCTTCTTATTATTCTTCTTGTATTTCTTTTTATTGGGTGTGCGGACACCAGCTGCGCTTATTTTTGTTGTTTGCGCCCAATCTATAATGCAGAGGGCGTGCCAAGTTGAGGTTAAATTTTATTTTTCTTTAAAAACAATAGCTTATGTTTTTTTCTCGGACGGAGCTGGATGGAGTGCTACCGGACTAGGTAACGATTACGGGTAGGCATGTAACGCTCTGTGTACTCAGGTAACACATGGCGGTGTTACCCGTCAGCTATCGCTGCCGTCTGTCTCCGGGGGCTGGTCGGCCTCATGGGTCTTCCGGCGGGGGATACCCAGGCGCTGGCGGCGCTCCCAAAGGGACTTGCGGCTGATGCCGAGCTTCTGGGCCAGTTCCGTCTCGGACATATGATCCTGATGCTCCAGGACAAAATGCTGGAAGTAGTCGCCCAGTGAAAGCCCGGTTGGTGGCTCGATTGCTGCGCCAGCGCGTCCGCCAGAATTCGCCGAGGGAGCATGCCGGACGTAATCGATGGCCAGGTGCTCCGGCATTATTTCAGTGGACTCGCAGAGGATGGCAGCGCGTTCAATGGCGTTTTCCAGTTCACGCACGTTGCCGGGCCAGTTATAGCCCAGCATGGCCGCGCGTGACTCCGGACTGAACTGGAGCTCGCCCACGCCCAGGCGCAGGGCAGTGCGCTCCAGCAGTTTGTTGGCGAGTTCGAGGATGTCGTCGCCTCGCTCGCGCAGGGCGGGCAGCAGCAACTCCACGACATGCAGCCGGTAGTAAAGATCCTCGCGAAAGCGGCCCTCGCTGGCCATCTGCTTGAGATTGCGGTGAGTGGCGGCCACCAGCCGGACGTCCACGCGCTTGGACTGGGTGGAGCCGATACGGCGCACTTCCTTTTCCTGCAACAGGCGCAGCAGGCGGGCCTGGGCTTCCTGGGGCAGTTCGCCGATCTCGTCCAGGAACAGCGTGCCCCCATCGGCGGCTTCGACCAGCCCCTTGCGGTTGGCCTGGGCGCCGGTGAAGGAGCCCTTTTCGTGGCCGAAAAGCTCGGATTCGATCAGGCTTTCGGGAATGGCGGCACAATTTACGGAAATCAGCGGCCCGTTGGCGCGCGTGCTCTGCTCGTGCAGGGCGCGCGCCACGAGCTCCTTGCCGGTGCCGGACTCGCCGCGGATGAGCACGGTGGTGGCCAGCGGCGCCAGCTTGCGGATGCGGGTGAACACTTCCTGCATCGCGGCGCAACTGCCGATCATCCCCGACGTGGGGTATTCGCGCGCCACGGCCAGCTTCAGGGCCTCGTTCTGGGCCTTGAGTGTTTTCTCGCGCAGGATGCGCTCGATGGCGAGCAGCATCTCGTCGTGGTCGAATGGCTTGGAGATGTAGTCAACCGCGCCGAGTTTCATGGCATCCACGGCCGACTTGAGGTTGCCGAAGCTCGTCATGATGAGAACGGGCGTGGGCTTGGCTCGCCCGATCAGCTCGGTGCCTTCCTCGCCAGGCAGGCGCACGTCGGTAATGACAAGGTCGAAGTCCAGGAAATTGTAGCGCTCGCAGGCCTCGGAGACAGAGCCGGCCTCGCTTACGGTGTAATGATTACGTTCCAGCAGGCGCTTGAGGCTGGAGCGGATCAGCGCTTCGTCTTCGACTAGCAGAATATTGCTCATGTAAACCTGTCCGGGGATATGAAGGCTCAAGGCCTGTGGCGGGCGCGTGAAGCGCTAGCGGGTGCCGGCTCCCTGCCAGGCCGGCAGCATGATCTGCACGATCACGCCCTGTCCCTGATCGTAATCTGCTTTGTCGATCAGTTGAATGCGCCCCTCGTGCTCCGTGACGATGCCATGCACAAGGGCGAGGCCGAGGCCCGTACCCTTGCCGGTCTGCTTGGTGGTGACGAAGGGCTCGAACAGGGCACTGCGAATCTCGCCCGCCGGCAGGCCGGTGCCAAAGTCCTCGATCTCCAGTCGCACCTGCGGACCATGCGCGGTAGCTCGCGCAATGATACGCCCGCCGCGGTCGCTGGCGTCGCGCGCATTGCTGAGGAGGTTGATCAGGACCTGGGTCAGGCGCTGGTAGTCGCCGGCCACCAGCACGCCCTCCAGGCAGTCATTCACGAACTCGAAATCACGTCCCTCGGGCGCCAGGCGCAGCAGCTGGATGGCTTCCTCCACGATACCGCGCACATCCACAGCCTCTCGATGCTGGCTGGGGCTGTCCGCGCGGGCAAAACCGACCAGCGATTGCACGATGCGGGAAATGCGGTGGGTCTGCTCCAGGATTTGCTGGCTGGCATCGCGCAGCTCGGGATCCGTGCTTTCTGCCTTGAGGTTCTGCGCCAGGCAGGCGATGCCGGTGACGGGATTGCCGATTTCGTGGGCAACCCCTGCCGCCAGGCGGCCGATGGAGGCCAGGCGTTCATTGTGTGAAACGCGCTGTTCGAGGCGGTGAAGCTCGGAAATGTCCTCCACGACGATCACCTGCGAATCCGGGTGGCCCAGGCTCTCGCCTTCGCTGATGGAGGCCCTGTTCAGGCTGACCCAGCGCATATTGCCCCGGCTCTGCACCGGCTTGCGGTAGACCTGCGCGGTGGCGCCATGCAGGAAGTCCAGGAAGAGCTGCCGCCAGGGGGCCGGCAGGTCGCTGATGCGGGAGCCGATCACGGCATCATCGCTGATGCCGGTGAGCTGCATCATGGCGTGGTTCCAGGACAGGATTTCCAGGTCACGGCCGAGTGAGCAGACCCCGATCGGCAGGTCGAACAGCGTCTGGCGGTGGAAGCGGCGCAGCGAGTCCAGCTCTGCCGCGAGGCCGGACAGGCGGTCGCGGTATTCCTCGAGGCGCGACTCGATATAGTGGATGTCCTCGGAGCCGGAGATTTCATTGCGCACCTTGTAAGGCAGATGCTGGTCAAGGATGTCCTGTGCCACAGAAGGGCCGAGCAGGCCGGAAAGATTGGATTCGATGCGGTCGCGCAGCCGACGCAGGGCGTAGGGCCTGACCTCCTCGGGATCCATGCCGAGGTCAGCCAGCGCCACCTGGACCTCACGCTCCGCGGTGATGCGGCCCAGCGGCTCGGACAGTCCGCGCACGAAGTCGCTGGTCGTGTTGGCGGACAGTTCCCAACGGTAAGGGCGGCGCAGGTTGTCCACTGAGCAGGTGTGGGCGGCGATCTGTTCGCTGGCCGTCTGCTTGCCCAGTAGCGAGAGCAGGACGCCCAGGCAGGCATTCACCAGCGTCAGGCCGGTGCCCATGGTCTGCCAGTAATCCGTGTTGTTGGCAAAGGAGATATTGAGCCAGGCCGGGATGGGCAGGTAGCGCAATTCCATCAGGTAGGGGATGACCAGAGTGATAAACCAGAGGGCCATGCCCGTGCACAGCCCGGTGATGAAGCCGATGCGGTTGGCGCGGGGCCAGAACAGTACGCCAATGAGGCCGGGTGCGAACTGCAGGGTGGCCACGAAGGTGAGCATGGCCATTTCGGTCATGCTGTGGTTCTCGTCCAGCAGGATATAGACCAGGAAGGCAGTGGCGATGATGCCGGCGATAAGCAGGCGCCGGACGCCCAGGATCCAGTGGTAGATGTTCTGGTCCGGCCGTGGCTGGTGCAGGGGCAGCACGAGGTGGTTGAGGGCCATGGAGGCTAGCGCCAGGGTGCTGACGATGATGACCCCGGACGCGGCGGCCAGGCCGCCCACGAAGACCAGCAATGGCAGCCAGGCGGACTGCGAGGCCAGGGCCACGCCCAGGGTGAAGTATTCCGGATTCACATCCAGGCCCAGCTTGATCCCGGCCCAGAGCAGCAGCGGAACCGCCAGGGCCATGCCGAACAGGTAGAGCGGCAGGCCCCAGCTGGCGGTGAGCAGGGCGCGCGGGTCGAAGTTCTCCGTGAAGGTCATCTGGTACATGTAGGGCAGTACCACCGCCGAGAACAGGAACGACAGGATCAGGATGTGCCAGAAGCCACCGCTCAACGGCTCGTAGAGCATTTGCAGGGCGGCGGGATTGGCCGCCAGCCAGGGCGTGAGGCCGTCGTTGCCGTCAAAGACGTGCTGCCAGGCAAACCAGGCCACCGCCAGCATGGTGATGAGCTTGATGACGGATTCCAGTGCGATGGCGACAACGAGACCCTCGTGCTTTTCACGCGGGGACAGGTGGCGGGCGCCAAAGAGGACGGTGAACGCCATGATCACCAGGCAGAACACCAGCGCCATGAGCCGGTGCTGGGGGCCCGGGGCCAGCAACTGGGCGGAATCGGCAACGGCTCGAATCTGCAGGGCCAGCATGGGAAGCATGCCGATGATCATGGCCAGGGTGGTCAGCGAGCCCACCAGCTGAGCAGGAATGCGCCGGAGACGCCAAGGTAGAAAGCGAGGAAGTTGTAGCCGCTCTGATGCGCAAAGCCGACCACGCCGTAGATGCCCCAGGCGCTGACATAGACGCCGAGGGATAGTACGTAAACGACGGGATGTCTGACCCAGCGGACCGGCACGAGGCCGGACTCGCTCACGTAGGCCACCAGAAACAGCAGGAAGAGATAGCCGACGCCCAGCGTCAGCAGGTCACCGGGACTGAAGGTCATGGCGACGACGCTTATTGCAGGTCATTGAGATCCCGGCTCTTGCCGATCCAGAAACTGAGTCCGATCAGGATCAGCCAGATGAAATAGGGGCGGTACCAGGCCGTCCCGCCTTCGCTCCACCACTCGAGGATGGCGGGGGAGAGCAGGTAAGCGCCGGCTATGAAAAGCAGGACGAGGCGGTCGATGTACATGGCGGGCCCGGGAGCGCAGGCGCGGGGATGCGTGGCTGATGCCTGCAAGGTAACGCGAAGGCCGGCCTACGCCAAGCGGCTCAGGAGGATTGCGTTTCCCCGGGGGCCATCCGGGCTTCGACGCGGACTCGGCGTGGATCCCAGTTCGCCACGCCGGCGGAGAGAATATCCGCACAGGAAGCTGCCTCTTCCGGCGGTAGCAGTGTCTGCCCCAACCGCTGCAGGGCCTGGCGCAGCAGGCCCGGGCTGGCCGGGACGGGGAGAGGGGCGGCATGGGTCTGCTTCGACAGTTTGCTGCCATCGGCATGCACTGCCAGGGGCAGATGCAGGTAGGTGGGCGAGGCCAGCCCCAGGCGTTGTTGCAGTACGATTTGTCGCGCGGTGTTGTCGAGCAGGTCCGCGCCGCGCACGACCCGGGTCACGCCTTGCGCGGCATCGTCGACGACCACTGCGAGCTGGTAGGAGAACAGGCCGTCACGACGGCGCAGCACGAAGTCCCCGGTCTGGCGGGCCACGGACTCTTCCTGAGGCCCGAAGACGACATCCTTGAAGGAGGTGATGCCTTCCGGGACGCGCAGGCGGATTGCCGCATCGCTCCGCGGCGTGGTGAAGGCCCGGCAGGTGCCAGGGTAGACCCCGGTGCCGAGGCGAGCCAGCTCAGTGCGTGAGCAGCGACACCAGAACACATCGCCCTGCGCCTGCAGCTGCTCCAGCGCCGCCAGGTATTCGTCGCCACGAGTGCTTTGGTAGAGAACAGGGCCGTCCCACGCCAGGCCGTAGGCCTCGAGTTGACGGAGGATCTGGTCGCTGGCGCCAGGCATGGCGCGCGGAGCGTCGATGTCCTCCATGCGCAGCAGCCAGCGTCCGCCCGCGGCGCGGGCGTCACAATAGCTGCCCACGGCAGCCAGCAGCGAGCCGAAATGCAGGGGCCCGGTGGGAGAGGGCGCGAAGCGGCCGGTGTAGTGCATGGGAGGCGCCCGGGATGAAAAAACGCCGCAGATGCGGCGTTTTCCGGAAAGGGCCGGGGTCAGCCGACCAGCTGCTTTTCCTTGATCTCCGCCAGGTTCTTGCAGTCGATGCAGAGCGTGGCGGTGGGGCGCGCTTCCAGGCGGCGGATGCCGATTTCCACGCCACAATCGTCGCAGTAGCCGTAGTCATCCTTGTCGATACGGTCGACGGTCTGGTCGATCTTCTTGATCAGCTTGCGTTCGCGGTCGCGGGTCCGGAGCTCCAGCGAGAACTCCTCTTCCTGGGTGGCGCGGTCGTTGGGGTCGGGAAGGTTGGCGGATTCGTCCTGCATGTGATGCACGGTGCGATCCACTTCTTCCATCAGCTCCCGCTTCCATGCGTGCAGGATGTTCCGGAAATGCTGGAGCTGCTTCGCGTTCATGTAGTCCTCGCCCTTGGCCTCCTGATAGGGCGCGGTGCCATGGATCAGGGCATTGGGGTTGCCAGCGGCGATCTTGCTGGCGGACTTGCTGGGGGCCTTGGCGGCAGGTTTCACACTTTCAGTTTTCACGGATACGGCTTTGCCTGAAGGGGTTGATGGTGCCCTGACGGCCGATTCGGTCGCCAGGGGGGCAGGCGAGGCTGCGGCAGGGGCCGCGGGCTTCGCTGCAGGGGGTTTGGGCGCCGGCGCCTTGGCGGGCGCCGGCGCAGTTTTGGTGGCTCTCTCCGGCGGCTTGGGTACCGCCTTGCTGGTGGTCTTGTCTGCCGTCTTGCTGGCTGCCGGCTTGGCGGCAGCCTTGACGGGCGTCTTGCTGGCGGCAGCCTTGGGCGCGGCGGCTTTCACCGGCGTCTTGGCGGTTATTTTAGCAGCCGGCTTGGCGGGTGCCTTCGGAGAGGGGGCTTTCGCTGCGGCCTTGGAGGGAGGCTTGGGCGCAGCCTTGGCGGCCGGCTTGGCAGCAGACTTCGCCGGAGATTTGGGGGCAGCTTTTGCGGGGGCCTTGGCGACCGGCTTGGCTGGAGTCTTGGTGGCAGGCTTCGCCGGAGACTTGGCAGGCGCTTTCGCCGGAGCTTTGGCCGCAGGCTTTGCCGGGGTCTTGGCCGGTGTTTTGGAGGCGGGCTTGGCGGGCGCCTTTGCGGCCGGCTTGGCCGGAGTCTTGCTGGCAGGCTTCGTGGCCGGCTTGGCTGGACTCTTCTTGGCGGCAGGCTTTGCAGCCGGCTTTTCTGCGGTGGCCGTCTTTTTCTTGGTCTTGCTCTTGTCAGACGTGGAAGCCATTGCCATCCCCTGGGGCGTATAAAAAACCAATCTATATCAAGAAGCCGCTAGCCCGACAACTCACTGTGCCGCAAGTTAAAGGCCTAATCCTTTTTGTCCGGCTCTGCCGACAGCCACACGTCCTCGTCGATGAGCTGCACCGCGACCGTGACCAGTGACTCGCCCTGGCAGGGACCGAATACGCACAGCCCGTCCTCTATCTGGAATAGGGCGCTGTGATTGGCGCACTGGATATACCGTTGCTCCGTATCCAGGAATACGTCAGGCATGAAATTCAGCTCAATGCCCAGGTGCGGGCACCGGTTGCGGTAGGCCACGCCAATGGCGTCGCCATCCGGGATGTCCGCCAAGCCGCAAAGTCTCTGCATCACGGTACTCGTAAAAGGGGGGGCGATTATAGGAAGCCCCGAATCAGTGTCCAGTGTGCTCTGCGTTGTTTTCTCGCAACAGAGCTGCATGCTGTTCCAGGGGCAGGCGCGGGCCGAACTGGCTGACCACGGCCGCGGCGGCGCTGCTGGCCAGGGCCCCTGCCCGCCGGGAGGACCAGCCGCGGGTCAGGCCAAAGAGATAGGCGCCGGCAAACATGTCGCCCGCCCCGTTGGAGTCCAGCGGGGTGGCGGGAGAGGGCGCGATACGCACCACCTTCTCTCCATCCCAGGCCAGGGCGCCTTCACTGCCAAGGGTGATGACCGCTTGGCGGGCGACTTTCCTGAGCTCGTCAAGCGCATGCTCGGCAGAGAGCGTGCCACTCCACAGGCAGGCTTCCTCCTCGTTGCAGAACAGGAGGTCGACGCCGTCATCCAGCATCTCCGCGAGGCCGGGCTTGAAAAAGCGCACCATGGCCGGGTCGGAGAAAGTCATGGCAATCTGCACGCCGTGGCTGCGGGCCAATCGGCGCGCCTCGCGGACGGCTGCCCGTGCCGAATCCGAGCTGACCAGGTAGCCCTCGATATAGAGCCAGCGCGAGGCCATCAGGGCCTCGGGCACCAGTTCCGCCACGGACACGTCCGAGGTGATGCCCAGGAAGGTCTGCATGGTGCGCTCGGTGTCGGGCGTGACCATGACCACACAGGTGCCGGAAACGCCGGGTTCCCGCTGTGGCTGCAGGTTGCTGGAAACGCCGGCGGCGTGCAGGTCGTGCACATAAAAGTCGCCGGTGCCATCGCTGGCGACCTTGCAGGAATAGAAGCTGCGTCCGCCAAAGGCGGCTACGGCGATGATACTGTTGGCGGCGGAGCCGCCACTGGCACGCTTCTCCAGGCCGAACTCGGAGTCCAGGGCGGCAATGAGGCGCTGCTGCGCCGCCTCGTCGATCAGGGTCATCTGACCCTTGCTGATGCCGTGGCGGGACAGGAAGTCATCCGAGACCCGGTATTCGACATCGACCAGGGCATTGCCAATGGCATACACGTCAAAGTGGGCTGTGCTCATGAGACCGTCCGTTTACAAAAGTCGGGCGATTATGCGGTCCAGCCGGACTGCCCGCCAGAGGAGTCGGAGGGTAGAATTTGGCAGCTGATCCGTTCCGGATATCCCCTGATTCATGACCGCCCTGCGCTCCCGCGGCTTTATCCTCACGACCCTGCTTATCCTGCTGGTGCTGGTCCTTGTGGCTGCCCTTGGCCTCGGGCTTTACATGCTGCGGCTGGATGGAGTGGTGCGCGAGAAATTCGAGGGCAAGCGCTGGGCCATCCCTGCCCGGGTATATGCGCGACCTCTCGAGCTCTATGCTGGCGCTCCGATGACGTCCCAGGATGTGCTCGACGAACTCCGCCTGCTCCATTACCGGCAGCAGGCGCCGACCAGCGCCGGCAGCTGGCAGCGCCAGGGCAGCGAGATCCTGGTCCATACCCGGGGTTTCACCTTCGGAGACGGGGTCGAGAGACCCCAGGTACTGCGCCTGCGCTTTGCGGGAAGTCTGCTGGCTGATGTCGCCAGTACCGAGAAGAACGACCGCGGCGTGGTCCGCCTGGAGCCGCTGGTCATCGGCGGCATCTACCCCCGGCTCAATGAAGATCGCATCCTCATGCAGCTCACGGAGGCACCGCCCTACCTGGTTGATGCCCTGCTGGCCACCGAGGACCGCTCCTTCTATCGTCACCATGGCATTTCCCTCCGGGGCACGGCTCGTGCGCTCTGGGTCAATCTCACCACCGGCCGTACCCAGGGCGGCAGTACGCTGACCCAGCAGCTGGTCAAGAACTTCTACCTGAGTAGTGAGCGCACCCTCTCGCGCAAGCTCAATGAGGCTTTGATGGCCTTCCTGCTGGAGTTGCACTACAGCAAGGACGAGATTCTTGAGACCTATCTGAATGAGGTGGCGCTGGGTCAGAGCGGCTCACGCTCAGTCAATGGATTCGGGCTTGCCGCCCAGTTTTATTTCGGCCGACCCATCGCCGAACTTGAGCTGCACCAGGTTGCCCTGCTGGTCGCCATGGTGCAGGGCCCCTCCTACTACAATCCGAGGCGCAACCCCAAGCGCGCACTGGCACGCCGCAATCTTGTCATCGACAACCTGGAGCGGGCGGGCAAGGTCGGGGCGGAGCCGGCGGCCCTTGCCCGCAAGAAGCCCCTTGGCATCCTGGCTCAACCCACTGCCACCACAGCCCTTTATCCGGCCTTTCTGGATTTTGTGCGCCGCCAGCTCCGTGTGGAGTACAAGGGAGGGGACCTGGCCTCGGATGGTCTGCGTATCTTCACGACTCTTGATCCGCGCGTGCAGAACGCCGCCCAGTCCGCTTTCCAGTCTACGCTTGCGCGCCTGAAGAAGGGCGGCGGGCGCCGGCTTGGCAAGCTGCAGGGCGCAATGCTGGTGTCCAATCCCGAGAATGGAGAGCTGCTTGCACTTATCGGTGGCAGGGGCGAGTTCACCGGATACAACCGGGCGCTGGATGCGCGCCGGCAGATTGGGTCGCTGGTCAAGCCGGCGGTCTACCTCACTGCTCTCGATAGCGGCCGCTACAACCTGGTCACGCCCCTGGACGATGCCCCGGTTGAACTTGCCTCAGCGGGCGGGAAGACGTGGGCACCCACTAATGATGATGGCACCAGCCATGGTGTCGTGCCCCTTTATCATGCGCTTTCGCACTCCTATAACCAGGCCACGATCCGCATGGGCATGGAAGTGGGCGTGCCCGCAGTCATCACTACGCTCAAGCGTATGGGTGTCAAGCAGGACCTGGCTAACTATCCCTCACTCATGTTGGGGGCGGTCAACATGGCCCCGATCGATGTGCTCTCGCTGTTCCAGGTATATGCCGGCGGCGGCTTCCGTACTCCGCCGCGCAGTATCCGTGAGGTCCTCGATGCACAGGGCCGGCCGTTGAGCCGTTATGGCCTGGCGGTTGAGCAGGTGGCCGATCCTGCGTCAGTCTACCTGTTGAATTTCGCGTTGCAGCAAACCATGCGCAGCGGCACGGCCGCTGCCGCAGGGCAGCAGCTGCCCCCCGACCTGGTTATGGCCGGAAAGACCGGGACGACCAATGACCTGCGCGATGCCTGGTTTGCGGGATACACCGGCAATTATCTGGGCGTGGTCTGGGTCGGTAACGACGACAACAGCAGCACCGGACTTTTTGGCGCCAGCGGTGCCCTGCCTGTCTGGGTCGGGACCATGCAGCGTCTGCATCCGGTGTCGCTGAACCAGGCGCAGCCAGAGAATATCCAGTGGGAGTGGGCGGACAGTCGAAGTGGCCTGCGTTCGGTTGAAGGATGCCCTGATGCCGTCTTTGTGCCATTTCGAGCCGATACTTTGCCGCAGGAGTGGAGTCCTTGTGCGCAGGGTGGATTGCCGGGTGCCGTGGAGGCTGTTAACAAGACGCTGCAGCGTGTGATTGACTGGTTCTAGTTGGTGGCAGGCGCGTGGGAATGCAGCTATTTGCTCTTGCCTTGTCCAGGCTTCGGGGTTTAATTCATGGGCAGGAACCCACAGGGGTTTTACGTCTGCGGCCCTGGTTGCTGTGGCTTGTGCGGACCGCTTTGATTGCTGCCCGAGAGGCAAGGAAACCCATGCGCCTTCTATTTCCCGGTGTGATGCTTACATCTGTCTTGCTTGCAGCGTGTAGCAGCCCGGTGCGGACCGGGCCTGATCCGGTGCAGGTATTGCCTCCGCCGCGCGCCACCGGTGAGGTTGCCTCGGAAGCGCCTGTGGTGGCTGCCCAGGAGCCGGCTCGACGGCCGCAAGTACAGCCGCAACGGCAGTTGGCGGATGGCTCCCAGTTGCCGGCAGTAAGAGGTCTTATTGCGGCAGCGGATGGCGCACTGTCGCGGGGAGAGGTGGATTTGGCCGCCGTGAATCTCGAGCGGGCCCAGCGCCTCGCACCGCAATCCGCGCTGGTATACCAGAAGCTGGCTAATATACGGTTGCGTCAGAAGCGAGCGGCGGAGGCCGAACAATTGGCTCGAAAGGCCCTCGCATTTGCCGGTAGTCCAGCCCAGCAGGCGACACTCTGGCAGCTCATCGCGAGCGCTCGCCAGATGCAGGGACAGCATGCCGCGGCGCGAGAGGCCCGAGCCCGGGCCGCCGCCCTGCAGGGGAGTGCTGTCGGCGCCACGCCCTGATGGGCCGATGCTCTTGGCGCTGCATGAGGGTGAGTTACAGCGTGCCTTCGTGGGAGGCCGGTTCTTCCAGTTTGATGACGCTGCGCACAAGTTGCGCCAGCGAGTTTGCTCTCAGCTTGAGGTAGATGCGTGATCGGTGTGATTCCACCGTGCGCGTCGACAGTCCGATCTCGCGCGCAATCAGCTTGTTGGGGAGCCCGTCCAGGATCAGCTCCAGCACCTGCCGCTCTCGCTCGGAGAGTTGCGCGAACCGCTCGCGCAGAGTGCCAATTTCCGTCGCTGCCTGGCGCTGCAGGATATCCCGACCGATGCTTTTGTGAATGCTCTCCATCAGCGCCTTCTCATCTACTGGCTTGGTCAGGAAGTCGACGGCGCCACCCTGGAAGGCGCGCCGGCAAAGATTGATGTCTCCATGCCCGGTGATGAATACCACCGGAAGGCTGATGCCCCTCTCCTGCAGCAGTGCCTGCAGTGCAAGGCCGGACATGTCGGGCATGCGGATATCGAGCACGACACAGCCGACGGCATCCGCCTGCCATCGATCGAGGAATTCGCCGGCGCTGGCGCAGCTTTCCACGTGCAGCCCATAAGTGGCGATGAGCAGGGCCAGTGACTGCCGGACCGCTTCATCATCATCCACCAGGAAAACAGTGGGCTCATGCAGTGGCAGATCCATTCCGGACGTCCTTGTGGTTCAGGGTGGGGAGTGAAAACTGGAAGCAGGCGCCTCCCGATGGTGTCGTGCTGGCGTCCAGGTCGCCGCCCGCTGCCTCCAGAATGGTCTGGCTGATACTGAGCCCAAGCCCCATGCCGTCCGCCTTGGTAGTGAAGAAGCGAGTGAACAGTTGTTCCTGGATCGCGGGTGGCAGTCCGGGGCCTGAGTCCGTCACGCGCACATGTACCCGGCCCGCCAGCATGCGGGTACTGACCTGCAGCAGGCGGCTTTCCTCGGGCAGCACCTGCATGGCCTCGACGGCATTGCGTACCAGGTTGACCATGACCTGCTCCAGTTGCAGGGCATCGGCGCGAACCGGGAGAGCTGGTTCGGTGCTGAGGCTGACACGGACTCCGCCCGAGCTGATCTTGCTGCTAAGCAGTGTCAGGGCGTTTACGACCACCTGATTGATGGCCACTGGCTCGAACTGCAGCCCCCGGCGACCGACAAAGGCGCGCAGGCGCTCCAGTATGCCGGCTGCCCGGCGAGTCTGGCTCACGGCCTCCGCCAGTGCTTCGCTGGCACGTTCGATGTCGGGATTGTCGTCAGCCAGCAGGCGCAAGGACGCCTGGATAAAGCTCATGATGGCGGCCAGCGGCTGGTTTATTTCGTGGGCAATCCCGGTAGCAAGCTCGCTCACTGTATTCAGTCGCGACAGATGCTGGAGCAGTAGCTCATTTTCACTGCGGGAAATGACGCTGGCGGACTCGGAGGTGCTGCCGGAGGGCTCAAGGCAGAGCAGGGCGAATCTCCGCGGACCCGCATTGATGGCGAGGACTTTTCCTCTGATTCCTACTCTCTTGTCGCCACAGATGAGATGGGTGTCGTGTGTCAGTTCCTGGTCGCAGCCTGTGGCCAGTGCTTGCAGCAGGGGGTTGGGGCGCCAGTCACGCGCCAACTGGCGCTCCAGCATGAAGGCGTCGCGCCAGGGGCGGCCACAGAGGTCATGCGCATGCCGTTCGAGCAGGTGACTGGCGGCAGTATTTACGGCACGCAGCACCAGATGGCTGTCAATCAGCAGCAAGGGCTCACGGACAGAGTAAAAAAGCGGGGCCAGCGCCGGCAGAGGGAAAAGCGAGGGTGGTGTCCGGAGGCGGCATGCGGGCCGCCTGCGCATCTTGGCCTGACGGTGGGTAATCATCCCTATCCCCTGGTCCGGCGTCTTATTGGGTACTCATAAGGGGGTATTGAAAACGGCTATTGGGAATTGTTCAAGCTTTGTTGGCGGCTGCGCTCCTGCAGCCACTCGGGAATGGCCTCGTCAGGGGCCGCCACTTCCGACTCTTTGCGCGAGCCCAGCACAAGCTTGCCCTCGATCTCAAGGGACTTGACGCGGTATTCGATAGGTTCACCACCGCTCAGGTGGCCGCTGACCTTCACGGGGTAGTTCAGGAAATCGGGCGCCAGCCAGACATCGAAGGCCCTGACCATCTCGCGCAACTCCGGATCGAATCGCTCTCCGGAGAGGTGCAGGGTCCGCAGGGTGCCGACCGGAAGCTTGAGCTTTTCCTCGGCCACCAGCGAGAACCGCGCCTGGTAAACCTTGCGACCGGTGCTGATGAACACGGTCTGGGGCTGACCATTGAAGGTCACTGCCAGGTGGAAAGGGACGCTGGCAAAGTCTTGGGGGATAACGGGGAGCGCCAACTCGCGCGGATTGGTCGGCCTGCCCAGGCGGAGGGTGCCATTGGCGTATTCGGTAAAGCTCTGCAGCTTTCCTCCCAGGAGGGTCTGGGAGCGGGCGGGGCTGAGGCCGCCCTCGGGGCTGATCTGGCCTTCACTCGTCACCTGGGCACTGAATCCGAATTTGCGACCTTTTACATCAATGGCATAGCGGAGGCCCTCCATGATCCATGTCTGGTGCAGCGTTGCTGACAAGCCGCTGACGCTGGCATCGAGCCGTGCGGAGAGTTGCACAGGGAAGGCGGGTGCAAGCTCTTGCGGTATCAAGACTGGGGCCGCCTCCGGAATCTCCTCCGGAGTGGCGATCGGTAGAGTGGAGGCCGCCTCAGTCACTTCGGGCACTGGTGCTTCGTTCTGAGAGGAGGGGGGCGATTGGGTAGGTGTCGGAGGAGCAGGTGTCGAGACGTTCGACTCGGGTATTGGCGCAGGCGAAATTTTCACCATGCGCATGCCTGACGCCACCTTGTTGGCGACCTTTGCGGGTGGACGTGCCGCCAACTGAACCCGCTGCACATGGACAGGCTGCCGGCTTTCCAGCACCTCGTCCGGAGCAGTATAAAAGTCCGGCAGGCTGATCTCGCCACCGCCCAGGAACAGTAGATGCAGGAGCAAGGAGAGCAGCAGGGCGGATGCCAGGGTCAGGCGATATGTCCGCATGGCAAGGCCGCAGGGGCGAAGGCGATCAGGCCCTCAGCGCCTTGCGCGCGGCCTCCAGAGTGGCGGCGATATCGTCGGCCGTGTGCGCTGCCGATACAAAGCCGGCTTCGAAAGCGGAGGGCGCCAGATAGACTCCCTCCGCCAGCATTCCGTGGAAGAAGCGCTTGAAGGCTTCCACGTCGCAGGCGAGGGCGGCCGCGTAGCTGTCCACCTTATGGTCGGTGAAGAAAATGCCGAACATCCCCCCCACCTGGGTCGTGGTCAGCGCCACCCCACACTCTCGCGCCACCGACTCCAATCCATGGCAGAGATCGGCGGTACGCTGCCCCAGCGCTTCGTGAAAGCCCGGTGCGGAAATCAGCTGCAGCGTTTTCAGGCCGGCGCGCATGGCGATGGGGTTTCCAGAAAGCGTACCCGCCTGGTACACCGGGCCCAGCGGCGCAATTTTTTCCATGATGGCGCGCTTGCCGCCAAAGGCGCCGACCGGCATACCGCCGCCAATGACCTTGCCCAGCGTGGTGAGGTCTGGCGTCACGCCATACAGGGCTTGTGCCCCGCCCAATGCGACCCGAAAGCCGGTCATGACTTCATCGAAGATGAGGACGGAGTTGTACTGGTTACAGATCCTGCGCAAGCCCTCCAGGAAGCCGGGCGCGGGAGGAATGCAGTTCATGTTGCCGGCCACGGGCTCGACGATGATGCAGGCCACCTCCTGGCCGCGGCTCCGGAAAAACTCCTCGGTCTGGGCCAGGTTATTGAACTCCAGCGTCACCGTATGCTTTGCCAGGTCGGCCGGTACGCCTGCTGAACTGGGCACGCCTAGCGTCAGCGCGCCAGAGCCGGCCTTTACCAGGAGCGAGTCAGCATGTCCGTGATAGCAACCCTCGAACTTCACCAGCACATCGCGACCGGTATAGCCACGCGCCAGGCGGATGGCGCTCATGGTGGCCTCGGTGCCCGAGCTCACCATGCGCACCATGTCCATCGAGGGGAGCAGTCCGCAAACCGTATCGGCCATGCGGATCTCCAGCTCCGTAGGAGCGCCGAAGCTCAGGCCGTCAACCGCGGCCTCCTGTACCTCGCGGATGACCTCCGGGTGGGCATGACCCAGGATGGCGGGTCCCCAGGAGCCGACATAGTCGATATAGCGACGGCCATCCGCGTCATGCAGGTACGCCCCTTGTGCGCGCGAGAAGAACACCGGTGTACCGCCAACGCCGCGGAAGGCACGCACGGGTGAGTTCACGCCGCCGGGGATGTGGCGGCAGGCAGCTTCAAAAAGGGCGTCGGATCGGCTCATGGCGAAGACTCGGGATAATCAGAAGAGATTGCTGAAGGTTCGGGCGCGGACGGCAATATCCGGCGCCGTCCACAAATCGCTGACGACGGCCACGCAGTCGGCGCCGGCCGTGATGATTGGCGCGGCATTATCTGCCCTAATTCCGCCTATCGCCACTACGGGCAAGCCGAAGCGGCGCGCGGCCGCCAGGGTGTCGAGAGTGGCCAGCTTCGCGTCAGGCTTGGTGGATGAGGCATGCATTGCGCCAAAGGCCAGGTAACTTGCGCCTTCACGCGCGGCCTGTTCGGCAAAAGCCAGCGATCCGTGGCAGGTGGCGCCGATAATGGCGTCAGGTCCCAGCTGCCGGCGTGCGGCCAGCAGGGAGCTGTCTTCTCTTCCGAGGTGTACGCCGTCCGCACCCGTCGCGAGCGCCAGTTCCACATCGTCATTTATAAGCAGCGGCACGCCATGGTGCTGGCAGAGCGCCAGCAGCGCGCCGGCTTCAGTTAGGCGGCGGGCGCTATCGCCGGACTTGTCCCGGTATTGCACCAGGACGGCTCCACCGGCGAGCGCGGCGGAGACTGCCGCCAGCAGGCGCCCGGCCAGGGTGCAGCCGGAGCCGTGGTATTCGCCCGACAACCTCGGGCTCGCGCTTTCGTAGATCACTTCGACACCCTGATAGAGGCGGTTCACCAGCAAGGCACCAGGCTCATGGCCGCCTTTCAGCAGTGTATGGCGGGCGCCAAGCTGTGCCAGTTGCGCCACTGACTCCTCCAGGGCGCCTGCTTCAGCCAGACGACGGGCTTCAAGAGAGTTCGGGGTGATCACAGTGGCGAGGGGGAACAGGCGCAGCAGCCCCTGGGCCAGATCGTCACCGGCCAGCGAGCCGCCTGAATTGGCTGCCAGCACCGGATCCAGTACCACCGGAATGTCGGGATGCCGGGCCAGAAGCTCTGCGATGACTTTGGCAATGGCGCCGGACCCCAGCATGCCAAGCTTGATCGCTCCCACCGGCAAGTCGGCCAGCACTGCCTCGGCCTGGCGGCGGATCAGCTCTGGCGAGACGGGTTCGAAGTCGTGGACTCGCTGGGAGTCCTGCACGGTCAGGGCGGTGCAGACCACTGCAGCATGCCCGCCAAGGGCGGCAACGCTTTCAATATCCGCCTGAAGGCCTGCCCCGCCGGATGGATCCAGCCCCGAAAAGCAGAGGACGACCGGACGCATCAGAAAGGCCTCACGATGACGAGGATGACGATGGCAATCAGTGCAATGACGGGTAACTCATTGAAAATTCTAAAAAATACATGGGATCGAGTGTTGCGTTCATCACGCAGCACCCCAAGGTAATGGCCACAAGCGAAATGATAGGCGATCAGCAGGGTCACTAGCCCGAGCTTGGCATGCATCCAGCCCTGGCTGCGGTAGAAGGCCCAGTTGTCGACCAGCATCCAGCCTCCGAACAGCACGGTCAGTATCAGCGAAGGCCACATGATGCCCCTGTACAGCTTCCGCTCCATGACCTTGAAGCGCTCCTGGCCCGCAGCATCCTCGGCGAGGGAGTGGTAGACAAAGAGGCGAGGCAGGTAAAAAAGCCCGGCAAACCAGCACACGATCGCGATTACGTGCAGTGCCTTGAGCCAGAGGAAGGTCATCGGAGGGTCCTTGGTCAGGTCGCGGAGAATGGGAAAATATCCGGAGTCGCGACGAATTTCACAAGTCTGCCAAAGTCTTGCATCACATTTCTATAACTCATCTGATTTGCCGCCATGCGGCGGCTTGCCTGATAATCCGGGCTCTTGCGGCATTACGTCCTTTTTCCTAAGACAGGGTGATCACGTGGTCAAGGTAGGCATCGTCGGTGGGACCGGCTATACGGGCGTCGAATTGTTGCGGCTGCTCGCCCAGCATCCGGGAGTCGAGCTCACCGCCATCACGTCCCGCACCGAGGCGGGCATGCCGGTCGCGAAGATGTTCCCCAACTTGCGGGGGCATGTGGATATCGCGTTCAGCGAGCCTTCCCTCGACACCCTGGGTGCCTGCGACGTCGTCTTTTTCGCGACCCCGCATGGCGTGGCCATGAAGCAGACTCCCGATCTGATCGAGCGCGGGGTGCGCGTGATCGACCTGGGCGCCGATTTCCGCCTGGCCGACGCGGCAGCCTTTGAGAAGTGGTATGGCATGCCGCACAGTTGTCTCGACGTGCTGGCCGAGTCTGTCTATGGCCTGCCCGAGGTCAATCGCGATGCGATCCGCAAGGCGCGTGTGATCGCCAACCCCGGTTGCTATCCGACAGCGGTTCAGCTGGGTCTCCTGCCCCTGCTCAAGGCCGGGCTGGTGGATCCATCCCGCCTTGTGGCCGATGCCAAGTCCGGTGTGTCAGGCGCCGGGCGCAAGGCCGAAGTGCATGCCTTGTTCTCGGAGGCTGCCGAGTCCTTCCGGGCGTATGGCGTTGCCGGCCACCGGCACCTGCCCGAGATCAGCCAGGGTCTGGCCCGCATGACAGCACATCCTGTGGGCCTGACTTTTGTGCCTCATCTCCTGCCCATGATCCGCGGCATCCATGCCACCCTCTATGCCACCCTGACTGCCCCTGCTGGCGACCTGCAGAAGCTGTACGAGGAGACCTTTGCCGGCGAGCCTTTCGTGGATGTCATGCCGGCTGGCTCCCTGCCGGAAACCCGCTCTGTGAAGGGTGCCAATGTTTGCCGCATGGCGGTGTACCGTCCCCAGGAGGGGGACACCGTGGTGGTCCTGTCCGTTATCGACAACCTCGTCAAGGGCGCCGCCGGCCAGGCCATCCAGAACATGAATATCATGTTCGGGCTTCCTGAAACGGCCGGTCTCACCCAGATCGCCTTGCTGCCCTGAGGAGAGCCCGGTGTTCCGACGCGAGCGAGAAACCCTGCAACGGCTTGTCCTGGTTCCCTACCGGCCGTTCCGCAACCTGTCGCTCGGGATTGGCGGGGTATTGCTCATCATCGCTGCTGCCCTGGGCGGCCTGTACGCCGGCTCCCGTTATGGCACCAGTACCGTCGGCGCCACGCCAGAGGAAGTTGAACGCCTGCGCCAGACGGTGCGCATGTATGCCGAGCGCTCCAAGACCATGCGTGATCGCGCGGCAGTGGCCCAGCACGATCGCCAGATCGTGCTTGACGCAACCGAGCAGCTTCGCCTCGAAAACAAGAAGCTGCTCGAGAGCATCACCGTTCTCGAGGATCAGGTAGCGACCTACAAGCGGCTGTTGTCACCCCGCGCCGCTGCCTCGGCGGGCCTTAACGTCGACCGGCTGGACCTCCATGCCACGACAAGTCAGGGGCGCGTGAGTTACCGTCTCCTGCTGACCCAAGCCAGCCGGGGCGCCGGCGAGACCGGGGGGAAAGTCGAGGCCAGGGTGGTCGGAGAGGGGCGAAGCGTGCCTGTTCCCGTGGGTGACAATCGGTTCGCATTCCAGTACTTCCAGAGCCTGACCGGCGAATGGCAACTCCCGCCCGGCTTTCGCCCTGAGCGCGTGGATATCGTCCTTACCCCTGGCCGGGGCGCCCCGGTCCAGAAGAGTTTTCGCTGGGAAGTACAGCCCTGAAGTGGGCTTCTCCCTTCATACAGAGGTTCAAGACATGCTGGGCAAGAAAAAAGCCACCAGTTCCTACAAGGGTAATGACTACAAAGACCACAGCTTCATCGCCTCCCAGACTGAGGTGGCAGGTGATATCCGCTTTGTTGGCGGACTCCATGTCGAAGGCAAGGTCATCGGCAATATCCTCTCCGAGGAGGGTGCCTTGCATGTGCATGGCGAAGTGGTGGGTGAAATCCGCGTTCCCCACATCGTCATCAATGGCTTTGTCAAAGGTAACATCTATGCTTCGGAGCATATCGAGCTGGCCGTCAAGGCCGTGGTGCACGGGAATGTCTATTACCGGACCATGGAGATGATGATGGGCGCCCAGGTTAACGGCAGCCTGTTGCACAGTGACAAGCCGGCGGTTCAGTTGCTGGCCCATCCGCTGGACGCGGAAGGTGCGGATAGCGCCGAAAATGGTTGACTGTTTTCCTTGGTCTTTACGATAATTGCCACCGTTTCCAGCCTTAGCTGCAGGTGAGCATCATGACTGATACGGCCCAGGCCATGAGCCTGACCGATAGTGCCGCCGCCAAGGTACGCAAGTTGCGCGAGGGCGAGGGCAATCCCGAGCTCAAGCTCCGGGTCTACATCACGGGCGGTGGCTGCTCCGGGTTTTCCTACGGCTTTACCTTTGACGAGAAGGTAAACGAGGGTGACACCGTTTTCAGTAATGGCGACGTGACCATGGTCGTGGACTCCATGAGCATCCAGTATCTGGTGGGCTCCGAGGTCGACTACAGCGAAGGGCTTCAGGGCTCCCAGTTCCTGATCAAGAATCCCAATGCCACCAGCACATGCGGCTGTGGCTCTTCCTTCTCTATATAGACAATTAGCTTAGTGGCCTGTAATGGCTCGCTATGATGGCGGGCTTGAGGGTAGCAGGGGCCTTTACTCAGGGTGTCTGGCTTCTGTCGGCAGGCCCTATTCGGCTTCAAGCCTCAGGCTCGATAGATGGCGCCCAGTATCCGGCTCTCGCGGGCGCCCGTGACGGCGGGCAGGTTGCCGGGAAGCCCCAGCATGGTCTGCCGGGCGAGCCAGGCAAATGCTGCAGCTTCCACCCAGGTGGGCGCCAGGCCGAGTTCGGCCGTGCTGCGCAGCGTCCATCCCGGGAGCAACGCCTGCAGGCGGTTCCAGAGGCAAAGATTGAAGGCGCCACCGCCGCAGACCAGCAGCTCTCCCTTGTCCAGGCCGGTGTCGAGAATCCCCGCCATGACGCTTTGCGCTGTCAGTTCCAGGAGGGTTGCCTGGACATCGGCATCACTGACAGGGCGTCCAAGACTCAGTATTTCCCCTTGCAGCCACGCCAGGTTGAACTCCTCGCGGCCAGTGCTCTTGGGCGAGGGTCGCGCGAAGTAGGGATGGGCCAGCAGTCGCTGCAGTAGCTCAGGTGCGATGTCTCCCGAGGCGGCCCACTGTCCTCCGGCATCATAGGAAAGGCCTTGCCTGGCCTGGCACCAGGCATCCATGAGGATGTTGGCGGGGCCGGTGTCATGGCCACGCACCGCATCAGGCTGTCCGGCTGGCAAGACAGTGATATTGGCAATCCCACCCAGATTGAGCACGATCCGGTGCCCCGGGCTCCCGCCAAAGAGGCCCGCGTGAAAGGCGGGAACCAGGGGGGCGCCTTGCCCTCCTGCAGCCATGTCACGGCGCCGGAAGTCCGCAACCACTGTAATGCCGGTTCGCTCGGCAATAATGTTCGGATCTGCGATTTGCAACGTGAAGGGGGGGGGCGCCTGGGGGCGATGACGGATGGTCTGGCCATGGCTGCCAATTGCGTGCACCTGGCTTGGGTGATGCTCGCTGGCGGCCAGAACACCCAGAGCGGCCTTCGCAAAATGCTCCCCGAGATCGCTGTCCAGGCGCCCCATGCGCTCTACCTCATCCGGGCCACTCACGCAAAGGCCGGCCACCCGCTGGCGCAGGTCGTCCGTCAGCGGAACCGAATGGGTGCCCAGCAGCTGGATGCCCTGGCTGAAGTCGACCAGTACGGCATCGATGGCGTCCATGCTGGTTCCGGACATCAAACCGATATAAAGCTCACTCATCGTCTCCCCCTCGCTGCCGCCTAGGGTAGCGTAAGCCTCGAGCTCTTGGTGCTAGAATCCGCGGCCCTGTCGACACTTTCCCGGCCCGAGCCATGATGACGCCCGAACAACAACTCGCGATCATAAAGCGTGGATGTGATGAACTGATCCAGGAAGAAGAGCTTCTGGAGCGACTCCGCGAGGGCCGGCCGTTGCGCGTCAAGGCCGGGTTCGACCCGACTGCGCCCGACCTGCACCTTGGGCATACGGTCCTGATGAACAAGTTGCGTGTATTCCAGGATCTGGGTCACGAAGCCATTTTCCTGATTGGTGACTTCACCGGGATGATCGGCGACCCCACCGGCAAGAACATTACCCGCAAGCCCCTGACACGCGAGCAGGTGCTCGAGAACGCCCGGAGTTACCGGGAGCAGGTCTTCAAGATACTGGACCCGGCCCGGACCCGGGTGGTCTTCAATTCGGAGTGGATGGGGCAGAAGACGGCGGCCGACATGATCGCCCTGGCCTCCCATTACACGGTCACGCGGATGCTGGAGCGTGATGACTTCAGCAAGCGCTTTGCCGGCCAGCAGCCGATCGCCATCCATGAGTTCCTCTATCCCCTGCTTCAGGGGTACGACTCAGTTGCACTTGAGGCGGACGTGGAGCTGGGCGGCACAGACCAGAAGTTCAATCTGCTCATGGGCCGTACCCTCCAGTCCCGGTACGGACAGAAGTCCCAGGTCGTGCTGACCATGCCCATTCTGGAAGGGTTGGACGGGGTGCAGAAGATGTCCAAATCTCTCGGCAACTATATAGGGGTAAATGACGCCCCTGGAGAGATGTACCAGAAGCTGCTTTCCATGCCGGATACCCTTATCTGGCGCTACTTTGAGCTGCTAAGCTTCCGTCCGCAGCAGGAAGTGGAGGGTTTTCAGGCTGAAGTGGCGGGGGGGCGGAATCCCCAGGAGGTCAAAAAGCTGCTGGCCGAAGAGATCATCTCCCGGTTTCATGGGGCAGAGGCGGCAGCATCGGCCCACAAGGCTGCGGGCAACGTACTCGGCAAGGGAGAGATTCCGGAGGATGTGCCTGAAGTAATGGTGGAATCCGAAGGGCAGCCGGATCTTCCTCTGATAGCCATCCTTAGCCGGGCCGGGCTGACCCGGAACTCGGCCGCCGCCAGGGACGTAGTCTTGCGCGGGGCAGTCTTCATCGACGGCGAGCCGGCTACTCCGGACTTCCGGATGCGGGCAGGAGCCACCCACGTCATTCAGGCAGGGAAGAAATCCATTGCGCGGGTGACCTTGAAGGGGTAAGGTTCGCCCCCCTTGAACGAGATGCCTTTCTTGCCCGGCTAGAACGGAAAGAAAGTTGTGATAAGGGTGTTGACGCAGGGGTGTAGCGATGTAAGATATGCCCCCCTTGAGCAGTAAGCCTGCCGATCAAATTGATCTGCAAGTGAAGAGCGAAAGGAGTTGACATCGAGAAGCGCCGCTGTAGAATACGCGCCTCTTGATGAGACGCCAGGATGACGAGTTCTGGTGAGATCTTTAACAGTTTGACAGACAACTTG
>JAJFBF010000103.1 GCA_020697295.1 Moraxellaceae bacterium
ACGACGCCCGACATCGCGGACAGGCGCAGCGAAAATCCGTTGGGCTGGTGTTTTTCAATCGGGGGATGGTGCTATGTTCCCTGCAGGCCGGCGCCTGCCGGCGTGACCTGGAAAACAACCACCTCACCATGTCCGCTCCCATTGCCAATGTGCTTGCCGCGCTGGGGACCATCATCCTCGGCAAACCCGATCAGCTGAAACTCGCGCTCGCCTGCCTGCTGGCGCGCGGCCATCTCCTCATCGAGGACTTGCCCGGCATGGGCAAGACCACGCTGGCCGAGGCCCTGGCGCGTGTCCTGGGCCTGGCCTACCAGCGCGTCCAGTTCACCAGCGACATGCTGCCGGCCGACATCATCGGCGTGTCGGTGTTCAACCCTCAGTCGCAGCAGTTCGATTTCCGGCCCGGCCCCGTCTTCACCCAGTTGCTGCTCGCCGACGAGATCAACCGCACCACCGCCAAGACCCAGAGCGCGCTGCTCGAGGCCATGGAGGAGCACCAGGTCTCGGCCGACGGCGTCACCCGCAAGCTGCCCGAACCGTTCTTTGTCATCGCCACCCAGAATCCCTCCTCGCAGATGGGCACCTTCCCGCTGCCGGAATCCCAGCTCGACCGCTTTTTGATGCGCATCCAGCTCGGTTATCCCGACCCGCGCGCCGAGCGCGCCCTGCTCAAGGGCGGCGACCGCCGCGTGCTGCTCGCCGGCCTCAAGCCGCTGGCCTCGGGCCAGGATCTGCAGGCCTGGCAGCAGGCGCTGGCGAAAGTGCATGTCAGCGACGCCGTGCTCGATTATGTGCAGCGCCTGGTCGCGCATACCCGCAACGCGCCCGGTTTCCAGCACGGCCTGTCGCCGCGCGGCGCGCTTGCCCTGCTGCGCGCCGCCCAGGGCTGGGCCTTCGTGGCCGGACGCGACCATGTCATGCCGGAAGACGTGCAGGCGGTATTGCCCTCGGTGGCCGAGCACCGCCTGCGCGGCGGCATGGAAGACCACGGCCGCACCCACAGCCTCACCGCCCAGTTGCTGAAAGCGGTGGACGTGATCGGCTGACCCATGGCGGCGCGCGCGGGGCTCCCGGAGTTTTTCCGACGGCGCTGGCAGGCCTGGCTGGACCGGCGCATCCCGCGCAAGACCCAGGTCACCCTCGACCAGCGCCGCATCTTCATCTTCCTCACCCGCCAGGGAATGCTCGCCGGCCTCATGGTGGTGGCGCTGTTCGTGGGCGGCATCAACTACGCCAACAACCTCCTGCTCGCCACCAGCTTCTTTCTGGCCAGCCTGTTCGTCATCACCATCCACCACACCTACGCCAACCTCTCCGGCCTGCGCATCACCGCGCTTGCCGCGAGCCCGGCCTTTGCCGGCGAGGACGCGCGCTTCCAGGTCCGTCTCGACGACGCGCGCGAGCGCGAGCATGAAAGCCTGTGCCTGGAGTGGGACGGCGTGGTCACCGACGTGCCCTGGGTCAACGGCGCGGAAGAGGTGTCAGTGCCCCTGACCGCGCCCAGGCGCGGCTGGTTCCGGCCGCCGCGGCTCAAGATCTCCAGCATTTATCCGCTCGGCCTCTTGCGCGCCTGGACCTGGCTGGACCTCGACCTGGCCGCGCTGGTCTATCCACATCCGGAGGCCTGCGAGGTGATGCCGGTGGGCCCGGGCCAGGAGGGCGAGGGCGAACGCCAGCGCCGCCGCGGCCACGAGGATTTTGATTCCCTGCGCGCCTTCGCGCCCGGCGATCCGCTGGCGCATGTGTCCTGGAAGCACCTGGCCCGCGGCCAGGGCCTGCTCACCAAGACCTATGCCAGCGAGGAGGCCGGCAGCGAGATCCTGGACTGGGACGCCATGCCCGGCCTCGCCATCGAGACCCGCCTCTCGCGCCTGACCTACTGGGTGCTGCTGCTGGCCCAGCACAACCACGCCTTCGGCCTGCGCCTGCCCGGCACCGACATTCCCGCCGGCCTCGGCATCGAGCAGCGCGACGCCTGCCTGCGCGCGCTCGCCCTGTTCGGCCGCGAGGAACGGCCGTCATGAGCGCGCCGATGATGTCGCGCAGCGCGCGCAACTGGCAGTGGCTCGCTCTGCTGGGCGCGGTGGCGCCGCAATACGACCGCCTGCCGCTGTGGCTGTCGGTGGCGGTGGTGCTGGCCTGCCTCTGGCGCCTGGAGGCCGTGGAGCGGCGCCTGGGCATGCCGCCGCTGTGGCTGCGCGTGTTGCTGTTGCTGGCCGGCACCGCCGGCGTCGTGTTCTCGCACCGCACCTTGCTGGGGCCGGAAGGCGGCGTGTCGTTTCTCATCGTCAGCGCGCTGCTGAAAATGCTGGAGTCGCGCACCTCGCGCGATGTGTTTGTCGCGGCGGTGCTGGATTTCTTTCTGCTCGCCACCGCCTTCCTGTTCTCGCAATCGCTGGCGCAGACGCTTTATGTGGCCGTGGCCAGCATTCCCGTGGTCGCCTCCCTGCTGTCGCTGCAGCAGCGCGAGGGCGTGGGGGTCGGGCGCACGCTGCGCCGGGCCGGTGCGCTGGTCGGGCAGGCGTTTCCGCTCATGCTCATCCTCTTCCTGTTTTTCCCGCGCCTGCCGCCGCTGTGGACGCTTAACCTGACCCAGGGCACGGCGCGCACCGGCATGTCCGACAGCATGAGTCCGGGCGATATCTCCAGCCTCAGCGAATCCAGCGAGACCGCCTTCCGCGTCGAGTTCGAGGGCACGCCGCCGCCGGCCGACAGCCTGTACTGGCGCGGCCTCGTCTTCGGCTTTTTTGACGGCCAGCGCTGGAGCCAGGGCTATCCCATGACCGAGCAGGTGCCGCTGCCGCCGGCCGGCCTGCCGGACTGGGTGACGGGCGTGGAGGAGGGTGAGGCACCCCTGCGCTACCGCATCATCCTCGAACCCACCGACCAGCCCTGGCTGTTCGGGCTGGCCATCTCGCGCTCCAGCACCGAGCGCGTCGGCCTCACGCGCGACCAGCGCCTGGTCTATCGCGACCCCGTGCTCAAGCGCTTCACCTACGATGTGGAGTCCTGGCCGCAGGCGCAGGCCGATGTCGACGCCCTGCCCGAGTGGATGCGCAGGCAGTCGCTGCAACTGCCCGCCGACGGCAACCCCGAGGCGCGGCGCATGGCCCTGCGCTGGCGCAACAGCACCGACAATCCCGGGCGCGTGGTGCAGGAGGTGCTGGACTGGTTCCGTGACGAGCGCTTTTTCTACAGCCTGCAGGCGCCCCCCCTGGGCGAGAACCGCGTCGACGATTTCCTGTTCCGCACCCGCAGCGGCTTTTGCGAGCACTATGCCTCGAGCTTTGTCTTCCTGATGCGCGCCGCCGGCATTCCCGCGCGCGTGGTGGCCGGCTACCAGGGCGGCGAGCTCAGTCAGCTGGGCGATTACTGGCTGGTGCGGCAGCTCGATGCCCATGCCTGGGCCGAGGTCTGGCTGCCGGGGCAGGGCTGGGTCCGCGTCGATCCCACCGCCGCGGTGGCGCCGCAGCGCATAGAGGCTGGCGCCGCCCAGGCCGCCGAGCAGCGCGCCTACTGGGGGGATACCGCCGCCGGCGCCATTCGCCACAACAACTACCGGATGCTGCGCCAGCTGCGCAACGCCGCCGACTACCTCAACTACCGCTGGCACCGCGACGTGGTCGGCTACGACAACGACCGCCAGAACGGCCTCATGGAGCGCCTGCTGGGCAGCAGCGACCTGATGCGCCGCCTGCTGGTCATGGGCGGCGGCTTTGCCCTCGTGGCCGGCGTGCTGCTGTTCTTCGCCCTGCGCGGCCGCCACCGCGAGCAGCACCCCCTGGACCGCCTCTACCGGCGCTACTGCGCGCGCCTGGCCCGGCGCGGCATCGCCCGCGAGGCCGGGGAGGGGCCACAGGCCTTCGCCCGCCGCGTGGCCGCCACCCGGCCCGCGCTCGCCGCCGAGGCGGCCGAGTTCGCCCGGCTCTACACGGCCCTGCGCTACCGTCCCGCCGGTACCCACGAGGCCGCGCTGCTGCGCCGCCTGCGCCGCATTGCCCGGGGCCGTCCCGGCGAGCGATTGTTTAGCGAGAGAAGCTGAGTTTTCGTCTTGAATCAGTTGTTACGATTCAGTAAGATGCGCGCCTCGCTGATGTTGGCCGGTGGCCGGCAGCAGCGAATGACCCCAGGCGCATAGCTCAGCTGGTTAGAGCACCACCTTGACATGGTGGGGGTCGCTGGTTCGAGTCCAGTTGCGCCTACCAATTCTCCGAAACCCGCCGTCCGCAAGGACGGCGGGTTTTGTGCTTTTGGGGGGCCTCAGGTTCAAACCACCCGCAACCCCATCTGCGCCACCCGCAGCGCCCGTATCCCGGGCGTCGGGCAGGCCAGCTCGCCGAACAGCGTGGCAAACGGCGGCGGGAGTGGTCCGCATTCCTCGAAGATGACCGGGCCCTTGTCAATCATGAAGCAGCGCCCCTGGCATTCGGCCACACCCATGATGCCGTGCCAGTAGACCCGGACGGGAGCGAAGCGCTCGAGATGGCGCACCATCAGTGTCGCGATCGCTTCGATTACCTCCGGGTTGCTCTGCGCGCCGGGCACCAGTCCCCGCATGACCTGGCCTTTGAAAGTGTCAAAAATATCAGTGTCTTCTGCCATGGCTGGCTCCGCCCGTTGGGTGATGGCGGGAGAGTAGCGGAGGCAGTCGGTCAAACAGAAATCGGGGTGGTCAAACTGGGCGTTGGGGGCTTGAACCGCGGAGGGCGGGCAGGAGTGAGGACGGCTAGGCTATAAGCGGACAGGGCAGGCGGGCACGAGGTCTATGTATTCTGCTCCCTTACCGGCAGGCCGGTGGATGCCAAGAACTTCAATAGCCAGTTGCAGCGGACACATTAGCCGGGCCAGAAGGTCGAGTTGGTCGCATTTTAAGCATGTCGTCAGTTGCCATGGACATGCCAGGGAGGGGGGCTTCCGGAGGTGGCAGCCTAGCCGGTGGTCACCCATGAAACCCAGTGCCTCCCTCAGTATTAACCTCATCTTGCTACCCCCGGGCAGGCGCCTTAGAGTGAAGGCAGCTGGGCGCACTTCGCCCCCAAAAACTTAACTAGCTCAGACGCTTATGACCATTTGTGCTCCCAGCGACAGGTTCCGTCGCAGGCCTCTGGCATCGTCTGGCCTGCGGCTGTATTACGTTTAATCCTCGTTGGAGCCTGTGCTGATGACGCTCACCGAATTTTGACCCGTCGTACTCATTCAGGAGTGAGCCGGATACGGGGCTCCTCGTGCGCCTGCCAACGGCAAGCGAAAGGAGACCTGGGGGCGCCGCCGATGGCAGTTACCTTGTAGATAGTGCGGGTCCGCCCATTTTGACTCGGCTTGAGTTTTGACCAAGTGCGGCAGGCGGGGTGGAGCAGCGCTCGGTGAGCATCAGGGCTGTGGGTCAGTCAATTTCAGTGGGCGTCAACACTGTTGAATAGAGAAATGGAAAAGTCTTATGGAAGCAAATCTGCCTCGCGTCGGAATGCTGGCCACGGTACGAAACCGCCGGGGTGTGATCTCTGCCGTAGAGCCTTTTAGCGATAGTAAGACATCTGCTCTCCTGCATCTGGTCACCATCGAGTTCAGTGACGCTGACGGTGACATTGAGGAGTCCCTGCTGTGGGAGCGTGAACGTGGCCCTGTGGTGCTGGAGCCCAATGCGCTTCCGCGTATCGACCGCGAAGTGCCGATGCTGCATAAGGAATTCCTGGCTTTGCAGCGAGCCGCCCGCTGGAGCGCGCTAACGCCGTTCCTGTCGGCCAGCAATCCGCAGGAACGCTCAGAGCCAGTGCCTACCGCCCCCGTCTATGGCGCCGTCAGCGTCGATGACTTCCAGTTGGTACCGCTGGCCAGGGCTATGCGCATGCCGCGTGTGTCATTACTGTTGGCCGATGATGTGGGCCTGGGCAAAACCGTTGAGGCGGGTCTGATTCTGGCCGAGCTGATCCGCAAGCGTCGTATACGTCGGGTGCTGGTCATCACCCCTGCGGCATTGCGCACTCAGTGGCAGCAGGAGATGGAGGAAAAGTTTTCCCTTGGCTTCGATATCGTCGATAAGGCCGCCACTCACAAGCTGCAAAGAGAGATGGGGCTGGATGCCAACCCCTGGCGGGCACTGCCCCGCATCATTACCTCGTATCACTACCTGCGCCAGCCGGATGTGCTGGAGCAATTTATTGCCAACTGCGAATCCCTCAAGCAGCGAGGTGGTGCGCAGCTGCCTTGGGACCTGCTGATTGTGGATGAAGCCCACAACCTGATGCCGTCCAACTTCGGCGAAGACAG
>JAJFBF010000046.1 GCA_020697295.1 Moraxellaceae bacterium
ATTCTAGGGCAACAAAAAGCCCGCTTACGCGGGCTTTTTGTGAGGCCTCGTGTGCGGATGGCAACCGCCGCCCACGCCATCCGGCGGGGCGCCCTCCACACTGCAGCGAGTCTTACTTCTTGCCGGCCTCGAGGGCCTTGAGGATGTCGGCACGGGCGGCGTCGGCGCCTTCCCAGCCGGTCAGCTTGACCCACTTGCCCGGTTCCAGCGCCTTGTAGTTCTCGAAGAAATGCTTGATCTGGCCCAGCAGCAGCTCGGGCAGGTCGGTGTATTCCTTCACGTTCTTGTACAGCGGGGTGAGCTTGTCGTGGGGCACGGCGATGAGCTTGGTGTCGATGCCGGCCTCGTCTTCCATGTTGAGCTTGCCCACCACGCGGGCGCGGATCACGCAGCCCGGCTCGACCGGGAAGGGGGTCACCACCAGCACGTCGATGGGATCGCCATCCTCGGACAGGGTGTGCGGGATATAGCCGTAATTCACCGGGTAGGACATGCCGGTGCCAATGAAGCGGTCAACGAACAGGGCGTCGGAGGCCTTGTCGATCTC
This sequence comes from Moraxellaceae bacterium, assembly GCA_020697295.1. GTDB lineage: Bacteria > Pseudomonadota > Gammaproteobacteria > Pseudomonadales > Moraxellaceae > UBA2031. The sequence continues at coordinate 548 of JAJFBF010000046.1, forward strand.
GTACTTGATGGGAGCGGCGTTGGCCGGGATCTCGATGATGACGTAGATGTCGTTCGGCACATCCTTGCCGGCCGGGACGTTGCTGTAGCTCATGGCGTGCTCTCGCAGGAGGAATTAGGAAAATCGGGGCGCATTATAGCGCCCCGCCTTGCTCCGCCAAGCCGTAAAAGCGCTCAGGCGGCGACCACGAACAATCCGGCGATGCAGGCCACCCCGGCCGCCCAGGCCAGGGAGCGCAGCCGGGCCTTGTCGGTGATGTAGAGCACGCCATAGGCCAGGCGCAGCGCGATATAGGTCAGGGCCAGGGCGTCCACCGCCGGCTGGGGCGCCTGCGCCAGATGCGCAATGATGACCGCCGCCATGAAGCCGGGGATGGACTCGAAGGTATTGAGCTGGGCCCAGTGCGCGCGCCGGGCCGGCCCGGCCGGCAGCTTGTCGAGGTAGTCGCGCGGGTTGTGGTTGTCGCGCGGCCGGAAGCCGCTGGTGAACTTGGCCACCCCGGTCCAGACATAGGGCAGCAGGATGGCGGCCAGCACGCACCAGTAGGCAATGGTCACTGCACGGTCTCCTGGTCGCTGAACATGCCATCGAAGAGCGCGGTGGACAGGTAACGCTCACCCGAATCCGGCAGCACCACCACGATGAGCTTGCCGGCGTTTTCCGGCCGCTCCGCCAGGCGCGCGGCGGCGCAGACGGCGGCGCCGCAGGAAATGCCACACAGGATGCCTTCCTCGCGCATCAGGCGACGCGCCATCTCGATGGCCTCGTCATTGCCCACGGTCTCGACGCCATCGACCAGCGACAGGTCGAGGTTCTTGGGGACGAAGTTGGCGCCGATGCCCTGGATCTTGTGCGGCGCCGGCGCCAGCGCCTCGCCGTTGCGGGTCTGCGTGATCAGCGGCGAGGCGGAGGGCTCGACCGCGATGCTCTGGATGGCCTTGCCTTGCGTCGTCTTGATGTAGCGGGACACGCCGGTGAGGGTGCCGCCGGTGCCGACGCCCGCCACGAAGATGTCGATCTTGCCGTCGGTGTCGCGCCAGATTTCCGGGCCGGTGGTCCTTTCATGGATGTCGGGATTGGCCGGGTTTTCGAATTGCTGCGGCATGTAGTAACGGGCGGGATCGCTGGCGGCAATTTCCGCGGCCTTGTCGATGGCGCCCTTCATGCCCTTGGCCGGATCGGTCAGGACCAGGGTGGCCCCCAGCGCCTTCAGCACCTTGCGCCGCTCCAGGCTCATGGAGGCCGGCATGGTGAGAGTGATGCCGTAGCCGCGCGCGGCCGCGACAAACGCCAGGGCGATGCCGGTATTGCCGGAGGTGGGCTCGACGATCTCCATGCCGGCCTTGAGCACGCCGCGACGCTCGGCATCCCAGACCAGGCTGGCGCCGATGCGGCACTTCACCGAGTAGGCCGGATTGCGGCCCTCGATCTTGGCGTACACGACAGCATTGCTGCCGCAGATGCGGTTCAGTCGCACCAGGGGCGTATTGCCGATGGAGAGGGAGTTGTCGTCATAAAGCTGTGCCATGGTGAAGCCTCCATGTGGTAGAACTTGATCATTACCTGCCAGCCCCGCCCACGGCGATTATCGCCTGATGACCAGTTGATGGCGGGCCGCCCGGTGCGCCAGAGAGTGCGTCACTATCGGGGGTTTGGCAGGGGCTTGCAACCGGGACCCTGCGGATGGATGTGCTGCAAATCGTAGCTGTTTTTCTCGGCACCACGCTGCTCATGGTGCCCCTGCTCAAGCGCCTGGGCCTCGCCTCCGTGATCGGCTACCTGGCCACCGGCATCCTGCTGGGCCCGCACGCCCTCGGCCTCCTCGACGACCCGCACGTGGTGCTGGAGTTCTCCGAGTACGGCATCGTGCTTCTGCTCTTCCTGATCGGCATCGAGCTCGAGCCCTCGCGCCTGTGGGTGCTGCGCCGCTCGGTGTTCGGCATGGGCGCGCTGCAGGTGGGGCTGACCGGCCTGGTGCTGTCCGGCCTCCTGCTTGCGGCCGATTTGTCGCCCGCCGTCAGCTTCATTGTCGGCTTCGGCCTGGCCCTGTCTTCCACCGCCTTTGCCCTGCAATTGCTGAGCGAGAAAGGCCAGCTCAACACCCGCCATGGCCGCGGCGCCTTTACCATCCTCCTGTTCCAGGACATTGCCGTGATTCCTCTGCTGGCGCTGGTGCCCCTGCTGGGCGGCAAGGGTGCCGACTACGGCTGGGAGGATTTTGGCAAGATGCTGCTGGTGGGCGGCCTTTTCATCCTTTCCAGCCGCGTGCTGGTGCGCCCGGCCCTGCGTTTCGTAGCCAGCGCGGGCACACCGGAGGTATTCACCGCCGCCGCCCTCTTCCTGGTCTGTGGCGCCGGCCTGCTCACCGAGTTCCTGGGCATGTCGATGTCGCTGGGCGCCTTTGCCGCCGGCGTCCTGCTCGCCGACAGTGAATACCGCCACGAGATCGAGGCCAGCCTGCTGCCCATCAAGTCGCTGCTGCTAGGCCTGTTCTTCATTGCCGTGGGCATGACCGCCGACATCGAGCTGCTGGGCACCGAGACCGGCCTCATCATTGGCTGTGTGCTGGCCATGATGGCCATCAAGTTCCTGGTGCTGCTGCTGGTCGGTCGCCTGAGCGGCCACAACCTGCACACCAGCGTGCAGCTCGCCATGCCGCTGGCCCAGGGCGGCGAATTCGCCTTTGTGCTGTTCTCGGCCGCCGCCGCGCAGTCGCTGTTCTCGGAGGCGTTCGCGCAGCGCCTGATCCTGATCGTGACCCTCTCCATGGCCCTCACTCCCTTCGCCTTCATGTTGCTGGAAAAGGTGCTGGAGCCGCTGTTGCGCCCGCGCGACAACCGCGCCTACGACGAGGTCCCGGAAGACCAGACCAACCCCGTCGTCATCGCCGGCTTCGGCCGCTTCGGCCAGATCGTGGCGCGTGTGCTGCGCATGCACCACATCGGCTTTACTGCGCTGGAATCGGATGTGCGCCAGGTGGACTTCGTGCGCCGCTTCGGCAACCAGGTCTATTACGGCAACCCCGCCAATATCGAGCTGCTGCGTTCAGCGGGCGTGGGCCGGGCCAGGGTGTTCGTGCTGGCGATGGACAATGTCCGCGACTCGGTCAAGACAGCCGATGCCATGCACCGGCACTTCCCGCATGTAGCGGTCTACGCCCGCGCGCGCGACCGCGCCCATGCCTACCAGCTCATGGACCTGGGCGTCGAGGTCATCAATCGCGAAACCTATCTCTCCAGTCTCGACCTGGCGCAGAAAATCCTGATGGCGCTCGGCCTGGGCGAACAGCGCGCGGAGCAGAATATCCGCCGCTTCCGCGAATACGACGAGAAACTCATGCTTCGCCAGCACGCGATCCACCAGGACGAGGCCAAGCTCATCGAGAGCGTGAAAGCTTCCATGCGCGAACTCGAGGATCTTTTTGAAAACGATGCGATGGTGGCGGAGGCCGCTGCGACGCGGGCGGAACCGTTGCATCCGGAAACCTGAAGGCGAACCCCCTGCCTGAGGCTCGCGGCCCGGAGCATGGGCCGGCGCCAGATCTCCTCTTTCCGGCGCGCTGCGCCAGAGCGTCCCGGCTCCGCTGCCCCCCCTTGCGCCGCCTGCTCCCGGACTCCGCCACTCGTTCGGCCGCACCCAGTCGGGCAAACGCCCGACGCTCCGTCACCGCCATAAGCTTGCGCCGCCCAATAAAAAAGCCGGCAGGCGCCGGCTTTTTCAAGAATCGTGCCCCGGTTCCCCGGGGCGGCGACACTTACTTCACGTAATAGGTCTTCAGCGGCGGGAAGCCGTTGAACTCCACCGAGCTGTAAGAGTTGGTGTAGGCGCCCGTCGTCATCCAGTAGAGACGATCGCCTACCGCCAGGTTCAGCGGCAGCTGGTAGTTGGAGTTCTCGTACATGATGTCCGTGGAGTCGCAGGTCGGGCCGGCAATCACCACGGTGCCGGTGGGCGGATTGCCTTCCAGCTTTTCCATGTAGATCGGGTACTTGATCGACTCGCCCATGGTTTCCATCAGGCCCTGGAACAGGCCGACGTCCAGATAGACCCAGCGATTGAGGTCGGTACGCGACTTGCGCGAGATCAGCACGACCTCGGACACCAGCACGCCCGACTCGCCCACCAGCGAACGGCCCGGCTCGAGGATGATCTCGGGCAGGTTGTCACCGTAGTCATCGTGCAGGTAGCGGAGGATTTCCTCGGCATACACGTTGATGGGGTTCACTTCGGAAATGTAGTTCGCAGGGAAGCCGCCGCCCATGTTGATCATCTTCAGCTCGATGTCTTCCTCGAGCTTCATCCAGTCGAACATGTACTTCACCTTCGACAGCGCGGCATCCCAGACGGCGATGTCCTTCTGCTGCGAACCGACATGGAAGGAAATGCCGTAGGGAATGAGGCCGAGCTGCTTGGCCATCACCAGCAGGTCGATCGCCATGTCCGGGTGGCAGCCGAACTTGCGCGACAGCGGCCATTCAGCCGTTTCGCCGCCTTCCACCAGGATGCGCACGAAGATCTTGGAGCCCGGTGCGTTGTCGGCAATGGACTGCAGGTCGGCCTTGGAGTCGGTCGCGTAAAGGCGGATGCCCTTCTCGTAGGCGTACTTGATGTGGCCGGCCTTCTTGATCGTATTGCCATAGGACACGCGATCGGGCGGCACGCCCGTGTCGAGGACACGGTTGAGCTCAAAGATGGAGGCGATGTCGAAGCAGGAACCGAGATCGCGCAGCAGCTCGACCACGGGCTCGCCCGGATTGGCCTTCAGGGCGTAATGCACCTTGGCAATCGGGAAGCAGCCGGTGAGCTCTTCATATTTCTGCTTGATGATTTCGAGATCGACGACCAGGAAAGGAGTTTCCTTGGTGTCGGCGACATCACGGATCTTCTTCCACTCGGCATCGGTGCAGTAGTCGGCAAGGCGCATGGCAGTCACCCTTCAGGGAGCAGTGAGAATAAAAGAGCCTCTGGAAACCGGCACATCACGACTTTGCATGCGACGGTTTCGAGAGGCTCTCTGACCTGCGTCAGGTTGCTGCGCTAGGTAGTGGGCGCGCCCTGGCACTGACAGCGCGAAGGGTAAAGGCAAAGGGGGGGGCAATCAAGACAGGGCGGACGGTCAAACCGCAATCCGTCAGGGGCGTCGGCCAATGCGGATAGGCAGGGGCCAGCGCACCGTCAGGGAGCGCCCGGGATCGCCCCAGCGCGGCAGCAGGCGTGCGCGCAGGGCCGGCAGGGGATCAACGCCCGTCTGCTCGCGGCAGGCGCGGGTGGCGGACCAGGTGCCGAGGTAGCCCAGCAGCTGGTCCAGGGTCCACTCCGCGCTCATGGCCTGGGCGGGAAAAGGGATCTCCGGCCAGGGGAAGGGCAGCTCGCGGTAGTCCTTTTCGACATGGGCGCGCTCGGGCGGCCAGTAGGGCCCGACCGTGACCTCGTGGAACTCACGCAGCAGCGGGTCGAGCCCGGCATTGATGCGCACTCCGCTATAGGTCAGGAGCGCCAGCACGCCGCCCGGCCTCAGGACCCGCCCCGCCTCGGCATAAAAGGCCGGCAGGTCGAACCAGTGCGCGGCCTGAGCCACGAGCAGGAGGTCCACGGCAGCATCGGGCAGGCCGCTGGCCTCGGCCGGAGCGACGGCAAAACGGACGTTGCCCGGGCCTTCGGCGGCAGCAATCTGGGCCGTGCTGGCGTCGGTGGCCACCACCTCGCGAAACCAGGGCGCCAGGCCCGCTGCGGCCTGGCCATTGCCCGTGGCACAGTCCCAGGCGCGCTCATGGCCGGAGGCGACCCCCGCGAGGCTCGCAAACAGGCTGGCCGGGTAGCGCGGCCTGTACAGGGCGTAGTCCCGGGCGAGAGCAGAGAAGTGGTCCTTGAACTCAGTCATCTTGCCCGGGAGCGGCTGGGGCGGGCACCTGCTCCTCCTCCGGCGGAATGGCGGCCTCCAAAGGCTCTGCAGCCACCGCGGCTCCCGCCTCCGGGGCAGGCCGGAGCGCGTCGATCATGCTGATCAGGCGCCGCTCGTTCCAGAGGGAGAGCGAAATGAGGAAAACCAGTACCAACATGAACAACCCGCAGCCGGCAAGCGCCAGAGTGCCTCGCGCCGCCAGCAGGATCAGCTCTTCATCGCCGAGGGTCCGGGCATGGAACTGCTCCAGCACCAACTCGGGATTCAGGTTGATCGGGGCCGCCCGCCACAGCCAGGCATAGGCGGCGAGCAGCAAGGCCACCAGTACGGCAGCCATCCAGGGCCAGTAGCGAATCTGGCGACGGCGCTGCTCGATAAAGGCGATCTGCTTGGGGGTCATGTCGGCTCTCCTTGGCACAATGCGGTGACGCTAGCAGAGAGCCTTCCTGTAGCTCAAGACATGGAGCCGGACGGCATGGCACGGGAGGAACGGGAGAAGCCGGGCCGGAAGCCGCCACCGACTGCAGGCACTCGGGAAAACGCTCCTGCCGGAGCAGGAGCGGGGGGGGCATCAGTCTGTCAGAGATTGGACTCCGCATATTCCGCCAGCACCGAGCGGGGCACGCCATGCAGCTGCAGGTGGCCACCATGCTGGAAGCCCTTGAAGCGCTCGCACATATACGTGAGGCCGGAACTGGTGGGCGAAAGGTAGGGCGTATCGATCTGCGCCAGGTTGCCCAGGCAAACCACCTTGGAGCCGTCGCCGGCGCGCGTGATGATGGCCTTCATCTGGTGCGGCGTCAGGTTCTGGCATTCGTCGATCAGGATCAGCGAGCGCTGGAAGCTGCGGCCGCGAATGTAGTTCAGGGCCTTGAACTGGATGTTCGCCTTCTCTTTCACATACTCGATGGAGCCGGACGGGCTCTCGTCGTTCAGGTGCAGGGCCTCGATATTGTCGCTGATGGCGCCAAGCCAGGGATCCATCTTTTCTTCTTCGGTACCCGGCAGGAAGCCCTGCTCCTCGGCCAGCGGCGGCGTGGAGCGGGTGGCGATGATCTTGTTGAAGCGGCGATCGACGATGGTCATCTCGATGGCGGCGGCCAGCGCCAGGATGGTCTTGCCGGAACCGGCGGGCCCCGTCAGTGACACCAGGTGCACGGTCGGGTCCATGAGCAGGTTGAGCGCCAGCGCCTGGTGGATGTTGCGCGGCGCCAGCCCCCAGGCCTGCTGGTTCATGAGGCGCTCGCGCGGCAGGTCGACGAGCACGACCTTCTCGTTGTCGATTTCGCGCACGCGCCCCACGAAGCCCTCGTCATCGACGATGAACTGGTTGAGGTAGAGCGCGTCGCCGAGGCTCTCGCGCGGCAGGAAATGCAGGGTTTCCCCGAGCTTCTGCAGGGTCTCCACCGATTTCACGCGATCCCAGAAGGAGCCCTCGAACTCGTGATAGCCCCGCGCCAGCTGCTTGATGTCGGAAACGAGCTGGTCGTTGTGGTAATCCTCCGCGGCCAGTCCGCAGGCCCGCGCCTTGAGGCGCATGTTGATGTCCTTGGTCACCAGCACGAGCCGGGTCGTGATGTCGGCCGCCTGCAGGGACACCAGCTGGTTGATGATCTTGTTGTCGTTGAGCTCGTTGGACAGGTATTCGGCGCTGGTATTGTCCTGCGTATCCATGAGGACGGACAGCAGGCCCTGGTGGGTGCGCGTGTTGTCGCGCCAGATGGGCACGCCATGGCGGATTTTCTGCGGCTCGGCGTCACCGAGGATGGAGTCGATGCGGCGGATGGCGGCGCGGCATTCCGCGGAAACAGAGGCCTTGCCTGACTTGAGCTTGTCGAGCTCTTCGAGAACGGTCATCGGGATGATGACGAGGTGCTCTTCGAAATTGAGAACAGAATCGGGGTCGTGGATCAGGACGTTGGTATCAAGGATGTAAGCTTTCTTGCGGATATTGAGTTCGTCCATTCTCTGCACCTGACAACGTAGGGGTACGCATATGCGTACGGGTAGAGTGAGCGCAAGCACGACCGGGAACTGCGGCGAGATCCTTTTCTTCGCGACTGCCCTCCCGGTGGCGAGGCCACACGCTGTCAGGTTGACTTGAACTTAGCGCATTCCCTCGCGCATTGGAAAGCTCCGCCGGTGTGAAAAAGCAGCCTTTTGTCACAGTCCCTGCCGTCCTGCCCGAAGGCGACCCGGCAACCGGCGCGCCGTTAATCCGACACCCGGGGCACGACCGCACAGGCCGCTTTCCGCGAGGGCGACCACCCCCTAGAATCCGCACTCCCGAAATGCAGCGCCGCCCATCGCCTGCCGGGCCATCGTCCACGAGAGGAGCCAGGCCATGAGCCAGTTCGACAACGTCAGCGTCGTCAGGAAAGCCAATGTCTATTTCGACGGCAAGTGCGTGAGCCACACCGTGCTGTTCGCCGATGGCAGCCGCAAGAGCGTGGGCGTGATCCTGCCGTCCAGCCTGGTGTTCAACACCGGCGCCCCGGAGATCATGGAACTGAATGGCGGCCGCTGCCGCGTGCGCCTCAAGGGCGAAAGCGAATGGACGGAATACCAGGGCGGCCAGTCCTTCGATGTGCCGGGCAACTCCTCCTTCGAGATCGACACCCTAGAAACCCTGGACTACGTCTGCCACTTCGCCTGAGGCCCACGCCCGGCCGGCGGCCCGCTTCAGGCCGCCGCCCGCGCAAATGCCGCCCGCCTAGCGCCGGGACTGCCCCTGCGCCGCAGCCACTCCGCCGCCCTGCGGAATCCGGCGCAGCCGCTCCGTACCAAACCCCAGTGCCCGCGCCCGCCCCAGCAGGCTTTCATAGGTTTCGGGGCTAATGTCGGGCCGGCGGGACAATATCCACAGGTGCTCGCGATCAGGCGTGGCGACGAGGGCGTGCCGATACGCCGGATCCAGCTCGATCACCCATACCTCGCTCCAGGCCAGGGGCATCCACGCCAGCCAGTCCGGCGCATAGCGCACTTGCAGGCGGCTGGCGAGGCTGCCGGGCTGCTTGACCCGCAAGGCGCCGCGGAAGTGCCGGATGCGACCGTCGCGGAGCCGACAGTGGTTGTCGACCTGCAACTGCGCATTCGGCAACGGCGTGTAGCGGGTGGTGGCGTCGTCAGCGCACTCTCCATGGAAGCGGTCGGGGGTCGCGGCGATGTCGTACCAGAGGCCCGCATATCGACCAATATCAAACAGGGGGACTGGTGCCAGGCCGTATAACCCGGTGCCGCCACCTGCTTCAGGGGCGCCGCCAGCGGGTGGCGCCTCTGCTTGCGGCCCCATGCCCGTGGCCTCGGGCTGGTCGTTCGCGGCCACCGCCACCCCGGCGCCGGCCGGGCGATTCGGCAAGTCAGGCAATCTGGCCGGGGCTGCCCACATGCCCGCCAGCCGCTGCTCGCGCGGCGCCACATCGCCCCCCCGACGGTCCGCGCTCACCGGCAACGGGATGCACAGCAGCGCCGACAGCCCCGCCCCGCCCAGCCACCGCCCCATCCTGCCTCGCATGGCATCACTCCCTGAAAGACTTGCCGCCGCCTCCCGGCGCCCGACCGAGCCAGGCCCGCCGCTCCCGGGCTACCGCCATCCTGGCTCAGGCTCAGGCTCAGGCTCAGGCTCAGGCTCAGGCTCAGGCTCAGGCTCAGGCTCAGGCTCAGGAGCCAACGATATGCCGGGTGCAGGGGCAACAACCGTTGTGGCCGTGCAAACAAGCGTTACGAATCGGTTGTCACGATGCCGGAGAGGGGCGGCAAGAAGGGGGGCGGAAGGGGACGCCCACCACTTGTCCCGATTTGACAGCGCCCGGCGGCATCCGGAAGATGGCCGCCCTCGCAAACGGGAGTCACTGACATGTTCGAATGGATTGCCGATCCTCAGGCCTGGGTCACCCTGGTCACCCTGACCTTCCTCGAGATCGTTCTCGGCATCGACAACATCATTTTCCTGACCATCCTCGTGAACAAGGTCGAGGAAAAGCACAGGAACAGGGCGCGCATGTTCGGCCTCGGCCTGGCCATGGTGTCGCGAATCCTGCTGCTGCTGTCCCTGGCTTGGGTGATGCGCCTGACAGAGCCCCTGTTCACTGTCCTGGCGCACTCCATTTCCGGACGCGACCTCATCCTTATCGGAGGCGGCCTGTTCCTGCTCTGGAAAGCCGCCACGGAAATTTTCGAAAGTGTCGAGGCCGAAGAGCAGGGCGAGGAAACTGTGGCCAAGGGCATGGCCCATGCCGGCTTCTATTCCATCATCCTGCAGATCGCCATCATCGATATCGTGTTCTCGCTGGACTCGGTGATTACCGCCGTGGGGCTGTCGCAGCATATCCCTGTGATGGTGATAGCCATCGTGGCAGCGGTGGGCGTGATGATGTTCGCCGCCAAGTCCATTGGGGAGTTCGTGGATCGTCACCCCTCCATCAAGCTACTGGCGCTGGCCTTCCTGGTCATGATCGGCATGATCCTGGTCATGGATGGCTTCGGCCAGCACGTGCCAAAGGGCTATGTGTACTTCGCGATGGCGTTCTCGCTGGGTGTGGAAATGCTCAATATCCGCATGCGCAAGCGCCGTGCCGACCCGGTGCATCTCGGCAAACCGACGCATATCGAATAAGTCCGCCGGAAATGAAAAAGGCCCGCAACTGCGGGCCTTTTTTATGGGCGCGGAAAACCTGGCAGCCAGCTCTCGCCAACGGCCGCGGCGATCACCTGTCGGCCCTGGAGCGCCGCCTCCTTCCTGGCCGCCCTTCCCTGCCCCGGTCCTTCTCTGTCCCTTCCTGATTGTTCCGGCCCTCACCGGGCCGCCTCTTCTCTGACCAGCAGGCGAAAGCCCGCCCAGGCCAACCCCGGCTTCAGGCAGGCCCCTGTCGCGGCTCTGTCGCCGCGTGCAAAAAAAGGCCCGCATGCGCGGGCCCAAGGGGTAGAACGTCAGATCAGGCGGCGCTGCCGCCATCCTTGCGGGTGGAAATCAGGCTGGCCACGACACTGGCCGCCAAAGTCGTGATCACGACAGCCAGCGACACCTGTACCGGCAAGTGGTACCAGGGCGCGATCAGCATCTTGGTGCCCACGAAGGTCAGCACCATCGCCAAGCCGTACTTCAGCAGGTGGAAGCGGCTGGCCATATCGGCGAGCAGGAAGTACAGCGCACGCAGACCCATGATGGCAAAGATGTTCGAGGTGAAGACAATGAACGGGTCGGTGGTGATGGCGAAGATGGCCGGGATGGAGTCCACCGCGAACACCAGGTCGGTCACCTCGATCAGGAGCAGCACCAGGAAGAGCGGGGTGAAGATGCGCACCCCGTTCTCCACCACCCAGAACTTCTCGCCGCGGTAGCCGTCGGTGAGCTTGAGGTGGCGACGGGCGAACTTCAGCACCGGGTTCTGCTCGAGGTCAGGCTTCTCGTCCACCGCGACCATCATGCGGATACCGGTGATGACCAGGAAGGCGCCGAAGATATACAGCACCCAGCTGAACTCGCGCACGACCCAGGCGCCAGCCATGATCATGATGGCGCGCATGACAATGGCGCCGAGGACGCCGTAAAGCAGCACGCGGCGCTGGTACTCGGCCGGCACCGCAAAGGCCGTGAAGACCATCAGGAAGACGAAGACGTTGTCGACCGAGAGCGATTTCTCGATCACGTAGCCGGTCAGGAACTCCAGCGACTTCTGCTCGGCAATCTCGACGCCTACCGTATCCTTGAGATACCAGAAAAGCAGGCCGTTGAAGGCCAGCGCCAGGCCCACCCAGAGCAGCGACCACAGGGCCGCCTCCTTTACGCTCACCTTGTGCGCCTTGCCGCCGCCGAACACGAACAGGTCCAGCAACAGCATCACCAGCACGAAGGCAATGAAGCCGCCCCACATCCAGGGCTCGCCAATCATCACCTGCTGTGTCATTTCCATAATGGTTTCCTCAACCCCTGTAAAAATTCAAAAAGTTCAACGGTAAAACTTCAACAGATTCACTGGGTCACCACCCGGCACTTCCAGGAGGCCCGGCGGCTTGCCGGCCCCCTGACAGTGCCGCCGGGCCTCAGCGAGCATCCTCGAGGGCGGCGATGCGCTCCTCCAGCGGCGGATGGGTCATGAACAGCTTGCGCCAGCCCGGCACCCTGCCGCCGCCGGAGATGCCCATGGCGGCCAAGCCCTCCGGCAGCGGACCGGCATGCGCCTGCTGCAGGCGGCGCAGCGCGGCGGCCATGTCCGGGCGGCTGGTCAGTCGGGCGCCGCCGGCATCGGCGCGGAATTCGCGGTAGCGCGAAAACCACATGACGATGACCGAGGCCAGGATGCCCAGCACCAGCTCGGCAATGATGGTGGTAATCCAGAACGCCGGGCCGTGACTCCCCTCGTTCTTGAGGATGACCTTGTCCACGAAATTGCCGATGACGCGCGCCAGCACGATGACGAAGGTGTTCACCACGCCCTGGATCAGGGTCAATGTCACCATGTCGCCGTTGGCCACGTGGCTGACCTCGTGCGCCAGCACGGCCTCGGCCTCGTTGCGGGTCATGCCGCGCAGCAGGCCGGTGGACACCGCCACCAGCGCCTTGTTGCGCGACATGCCGGTGGCGAAGGCGTTGACCTCGGGCGAGTCGTAGATCGCGACCTCGGGCATGCCGATCCCGGCGGCCTCGGCCTGGCGGCGCACGGTGTTGAGCAGCCAGGCCTCGGTGTCGTTGGCCGGCGCGGTGATGACGCGGGCGCCGGTGGTCTTCTTGGCCATCCACTTGGAAATGGCCAGGGAGATGAAAGCGCCGCCAAAGCCCATCACCGCGGCGAAGATGAGCAGGCCTTTCATGTTGAGGCCGTTGGCGGTCAGGTAGGGCTCCACGCCCAGCAGCCGCATCGACAGCGACAGGACGAGGACAATGGCCAGGTTGGTGCCCAGGAACAGCGCAATACGCTTCACGGAATGACTCCCTTGAAATCAACAGGAGCAATACTGGGGCTATTCCACTATCCGAAAAATTCACTTTTAATAGGATATCTATTCGGAAATATCGAACATTCGACCATGCTCAACCTCAACCAGCTCCGTTGCTTCTGGGCCGTGGCCCGCGCCGGCGGCGTCCATCGCGCCAGCGAACAGGTCCACCTGACTCCGCAAACCCTGTCCGGGCAGGTCAGCAAGCTCGAGGAAACCCTGGGCGTGCCGCTGTTCGAGCGCGTCGGCCGGCGCCTGGAGCTGACCGAAACCGGCCGCCTGGCGCTCAGCTATGCCGACGACATCTTCCGCGCCACCGGCGAGCTCGAGGATGTGCTGCGCCAGCGCCCGGGCGAGCGGCGCACCCTGTTCCGGGTCGGCATCGCCGACGTGGTGCCCAAGTCGGTGATCTACCGCCTGCTGGCGCCCGCACTGGAGCTGACCGAGCCGGTGCGCCTGGTTTGCCGCGAGGACAAGCTGCCGCGCCTGCTGGCGGAGCTTGCCATCCATGAGCTCGACCTGGTGATCGCGGATGCGCCGCACCCGCCGGGGCTGGATGTGAAGTGCTATTCGCATGTGCTGGGCAGCAGCAGCGTCGCCTTCCTGGCCAGTCCCGCGCTCGTGAAGGCGCTGGGGCGCAAGCTGGCCTTCCCGCAGAACCTGGCGGGCACGCCCCTGTTGCTGCCGGGCCTCGACAGCGCCTTGCGCGGGCCCCTGCTGCGCTGGCTCAACGATGCGGGCGTGCATCCGGAGGTGGCGGGGGAGTTCGAGGATGGCGCCTTGATGAAAGCTTTTGGCCGTGCGGGCGCGGGCGTGTTCCCGGTCCCGGCGGCCATTGCCGATGAACTCTGCCAGCAGCTCGAGGTGAAGGAGGTGGGCCGGACAGAGGAGTTGCGCGAGCAGTTCTACGCCATCACGGTGGAGCGCCGCCTGTCGCACCCCGCCATCCTGGCGGTGATCGAGGCGGCTCGCGACCGGTTGTTTGCCGGGGAAGCCTAGGCTTCCCCGGCCTTGCGCAGTGCCGGCGCGGGCCTTGCCTCAGGCAGAGAGCGCCTGCAGCAGCTTCTGGTGAATGCCGCCAAATCCACCATTGCTCATGACCACGACCTGGTCGCCAGGGCCGGCCTCCGCCACCACCTTCGCCACGATGGCCTCGATGGAGCTCTGCACCGACGCCGGCACCGGGCTCCCCGCCACCACCGGACCGAGATCCCAGTTCAGGCCCTCCGGCTGGTACCAGAACACCAGGTCGGCCGCCGCCACCGACGGCGCGAGGCTTTCCTTGTGCGCCCCCAGGCGCATGGTGTTGGAGCGCGGCTCGATGACGGCAATGATGCGGGCCTGGCCCACCTTGCGGCGCAGGCCCTCCAGTGTGGTGGCGATGGCCGTGGGGTGATGCGCGAAGTCGTCGTAGACAGTGACGCCCTTCACTTCGCCAATCACCTCCATGCGCCGCTTCACGCCCGGGAAGGCGGAGAGCGCGCGGCAGGCGTCGGCCGGCTTCACACCCGCATGCTCGGCCGCCATGATGGCGGCAAGGCCATTGCTGACGCTGTGGCGGCCGGTCATGGTCCACCGCACCTCGCCGACCTTGTCACTGCCCAGATAGACCGCAAAGGCGGAGCCATCCGCGCTGATGCTCTCGGCGCCCCAGGCCGCCCCCTCGATCACTTCATCAACGCTGAAGCGCTCCACCGGCGTCCAGGCACCTTTTTTCAGGACATCGGCGAGATTGGCATCGTCGGCGGGCACGATGATGCGGCCCCGCCCGGGCACGGTGCGCACCAGGTGGTGGAACTGCTTCTTGATGGCGTCGAGGTCCTCGAAAATGTCGGCGTGGTCGAACTCCAGGTTATTGAGGATGGCCGTGGCGGGCGCGTAGTGGATGAACTTGGAGCGCTTGTCGAAGAAGGCGGAATCGTATTCGTCCGCCTCGACCACGAAGAATTTGCCGCCGCCCAGGCGGGCGCTGGCGGAGAAGCCCTTGGGCACGCCGCCGATCAAAAAGCCCGGGGCCAGGCCGGCCTGGTCGAGAATCCACGCCACCATGGTCGTCGTCGTGGTCTTGCCATGGGTGCCGGCGACACCGATCACGTGCCGTCCCTGCAGCACGTGTTGCGCGAGCCAGGCCGGGCCGGAGGTGTAGGGAATGCCTTCGTTGAGCACGTACTCCACGGCGGCGTTGCCGCGGCTCATGGCATTGCCGACCACGACAAGATCCGGCCGCGGCTCGAGGTGGGAGGCATCGTAGCCCTGCATGAGGGTGATGCCCTGCGCCTCGAGCTGGGTGCTCATGGGCGGATAGACGTTGGCGTCGGAGCCGGTGACCTTGTAGCCAAGCTCCTTGGCCAGCACGGCAAGGGAGCCCATGAAAGTGCCGCAGATGCCGAGGATGTGAATATGCATGCAGGTAATCCTTGAACGGGTCATTGCGCGCCGGGCACGGCGAGCAATTCCGGGAAGAGTTTGACGGCGATAAAGATATTGAGCAGGAACAGCGTCAGCGCCAGCATATTGGCCTGGAAAATACCGATCTGCAGCGTGCGGTGGTAGATAAAGCCGCGCACCCCGAGATTCCAGCCGACCAGCAGCATCTGGCCAAAGACGATGACCGCCACCAGGGGCGACTCGCCGAGCAGGCGCCCGACCACCACCAGCGGGACGGCGAACAGCCCCAGCACGAAGTCGGCGCCATAAATGGCGGTCAGTCCCTGCACGAAATGCAGTTCCTGGCGCTTGAAGAGCAGCAGCAGCCACAGCACCAGCGCATCCAGCGCCACCGCGATCAGCACGGTGGCCACGGCGACCGTCGTCGCCACCGGTCCGGCCAGGAACTGGGTGCCCATGCCCAGGGCGGCGGTGAGCAGGGCCGTAATGGCCAGCAGCGGCAAGGAATAGGGCACTTCGTCCGGCGTGCGGCGCATCTGGCAGACGGACCAGAACAGGACCCACAGGGCTTTCATGAGACGGCCATCCGGGGGCTCGTGGGCGGGGCGGCATTCTCGCAAAGTCGCCCGCCTTCGTCACGGCCGCCCTTGCCCCGCCGGCGCCGCTCCCCGAGAATTTCCGCCATCATCCAGGATATCGTCATGCCCGCCCTCCCTGTTCACCTGCAGACCGCCCTGCTGCTGGTCTGCTCCAATGTCTTCATGACCTTCGCCTGGTACGCGCACCTCAAGCATATGCAACATCGGGCCTTGCCGTATGCGGTGCTCTTCAGCTGGAGCATCGCGTTCTTCGAGTACCTGCTCATGGTTCCGGCCAACCGCATCGGCCATGGCGCCATGAGCCTGGGCCAACTCAAGATCATGCAGGAAGTCATCACCTTGTCAGTATTCATCCCGTTTGCCGTGCTCTATATGAAAGAACCGTTCAAACTGGACTTTGTATGGGCCGGGCTGTGCATGACCGGCGCCGTCTATTTCATGTTCCGGGGCTAGCCCCCACCGCCGAGGAGACACCCCATGCAAGACGAGACGCCACGGGAACCCATGCCCAGCAGCTTCCGCCCGGTCTGGGTCTATATTGGCCTCATGGCCGGTCTGACCGCCCTGATCGGCGTGGCCGCCGCCGTGGTCGCCCTGCTGGTCCGCGCCCAGGCCTGACCGCCGGGTTTGACAACCGCCCCGGTAAGCGGAAAATGGCGCGCTTTTCCGGGGCCGGATGGCCATGAGGGCAAGGCAATGACAGCACTGGTCGGCATCATCATGGGTTCCCAGTCAGACTGGGCCACGATGCAGCACGCGGCGGACACCCTCACCCTGCTGGGCGTGCCCTTCGAGGCCGAGGTCGTCTCCGCCCATCGCACCCCCGACAAGCTCTTCAGCTATGCCGAAAGCGCCCGCGGCCGCGGCCTCGAGGTCATCATCGCCGGCGCTGGCGGCGCCGCCCACCTGCCCGGCATGTGCGCCGCCAAGACGTCCCTGCCGGTGCTGGGCGTGCCGGTCCAGTCGCAGGCGCTGAACGGCCTCGACTCGCTGCTCTCCATCGTGCAGATGCCCGGCGGCGTGCCGGTCGGCACCCTGGCCATCGGCAAGGCCGGCGCCATCAATGCCGCCCTCCTTGCGGCCCAGATCCTTGCCGGCAAGCACCCGGCCTTCCTGGACGCCATCGAGAAGTTCCGCCACGACCAGACCGAGACGGTGCTGGCCCACCCCATCCCGGGACAGGGCGCATGAGCCGCCTGCGCATCGGCGTCCTTGGCGGCGGCCAGCTGGGCCGCATGATGGCCCTGGCCGGGACACCGCTCGATCTCGCCTTCGCCTTTTATGAAAGCACGCCCGACTGCCCCGCGGCCGGCCTCGGCCCGGTCTTCGGCGATGCGCAGAATTCAAGCGCCAGCCTCGACACCTTTATCGACAGCGCGGATGTCTTCACCTACGAGTTCGAGAACATCCCGGTGGCCTGGGTGGAGCGCATCGCCGCACGCAAACCGCTTTACCCGGGCGTGAAATCTCTGGCCGTGTCGCAGAACCGCCTGCACGAGAAGCAGCTCTTCGCCCGCCTCAACATCCCTTCGGCGCGCTACGCCGAGATCCGCTCCGAGGCCGACTTGCGCGAGGCCGCCACCACACTCGGCCTGCCGCTGGTAGTGAAGACGGTGACCATGGGCTACGACGGCAAGGGCCAGTTCCTGCTCAAGGACACCACGCAGGTGTCCGCCGCCTGGGCCCAGCTCGGCGCACAGGCGCCGCTGATCGCCGAGGAGTTCATCCATTTCAAGCGCGAGCTGTCGATGATCGCCGTGCGCGGGCAGGACGGCAGCATGGCCTGCTACCCGCTCACCGAGAACGTGCACCATCGCGGCATCCTCAGCCACTCGGTGGCGCCGGCACCCTTTGTCGACGATGACATCCAGCTCGCCGCCGAGCGTCATATCGCCTCCATTGCACAGGATCTTGGCCACGTGGGCGCGCTCACGCTGGAAATGTTCGAGACGCGCCACGGACTCATGGCCAACGAGACGGCGCCGCGCGTACACAACTCCGGGCACTGGACCATCGAGGGCGCACACTGCTCGCAGTTCGAGAACCACGTGCGGGCCGTCGCCGGCCTGCCGCTGGGCTCCACCACCTGCCCGCAACCCACCGCCATGGTCAACATCATCGGCGAGCATCCGCTCAAGGCCGACATCCTGGCCGAACGCGACGCCCACCTGCACTTCTATGGCAAGACCGAGCGCGAGGGCCGCAAGCTCGGCCACATCACCCTGCGCGCCAGCCACCATCACGAGCTGCAGGCCCGCCTGCAAAAGATCGCGGCGCTGCTGCCCAATCCGATGGCGCTGCCGGTCGAGCGCTGAGTTGTCCGCGCATGAAAAAAGCCCGCTTCTGGCGGGCTTTTTTCATGGTCCCGGTTACGTCCGGGTACAGGCGCATGACTTCTGACTGTGCACGGCGGTTACGCTACCTGACACGGCCGGATCGCTCCGGCAAGGGAATCGTCCCCCTGCCGCCTTACTCGGGCACGCTGCCACCCAGACGCCAGCGCAGGGTCAGGCCGAGTTCGCGGCGCACTGACTCCGGCTGGTAGGCCTGCAGGTTCTGCGGCACGCCATTTTGGGTCAGCCTCACGATGTTGCTGTCCTCCATGTATTGCTCCTGATACCAGGGCTCAAGGGACAGGGGGCCGTCGGCCTGCGGCCGGTAGGGAAGGGAGAGGCGCCAGTAGATGCCGTCGCCCGGCTCCAGCGTGAAGTCGTCCATGCTGCGGGAATAGACCTTTTGATGGCTGTCGACGGGCAGGCCGACATCCAGGGCGACCCGCCAGCGCGCCGAGCCCGGCAGCATCGCCGCCCCGCCCACGGTGGCGATGCGCCAGCGATAGCGCTCCTCGGCAGACGATACAGTGGCGCTGCCCTCGATATAGCGTCCCCAGTCACGCTGCAGCAGGCCGACACTTACCTCGCCGCCCCCGGTGCGCCAGCCCAGGCGCCAGCCGGTCTCGATGATTTCCTCCCAGGCATCCGCCTCGTAGCCCGGGCCGCTTTGCAGGTGGCCATCGTAACGGGCCAGCCCGCCGCCCCAGAGTGAGTCCACGCGACCGAACCACCCGCCCGCGCGCACCTCCAGACGAGCCAGCGGCGCCACCAGCGGCCCGGTCTCCATCAGTAGCTGACGGCCATTGCGGTACTCGCGCCAGTCAAACCAGCGCACGTCGCCGCCAGCACTGAACTGCCAGTCCAACGCCGCCGCCGGCGTCGAAAACGCAAGCCCGATCCAGGCAAAAAGCAGGGCCGAGCAGGGAAAGTGTCTCACGCAGTTTTCATCTCAAGCCGCTTGTGTTGCTGGAAGCCTAGCCCATCGCCTCCGCTTTTGCCCCTGCATCAGCGCCGGCGATGACGCAAGTCGTCCAGTACCGGCACCAGCGAAAGCACCAGCAGGACCAGCGCCAGCGGCAATACCGTCTGGTAGCCGATGTGCTTGAAACCCAGCGCGCCGGCAATGCCGCCGCCAAAGAACATCAGCACCAGCGACACATGCAGGCGGAGGCGCTGCAGATTGTGGCGGCTCGATTCCTCGAGTGGAGGATGGCCGCGCCAGTAGATCAGACGGCCAAGCGCAATCCCGATATCGGTCACGAGGCCACTGACATGAGTCGTGCGGATCTCGGCGTTCGAAATTTTCGTGATGATGGCGTTCTGCAGCCCCATCATGAAACAGAGCAGCAATACGGTCAGCGACACATAGGCCGAGGGATGCCGCCCGAGTTCCGGGCCCAGCGCGCCGAAGACGACCAGCAGCAGCGCCTCGAGCAGCAGCGGCAGCGCGAACTGGCTGCGCAGCTGCTGGTCGCGCGCCCAGTTGATGAGCAGCGCCGACACCATCGCGCCAAGCAGGAAACCCAGGACCGAGAGCAGGCCGGCCAAGGCCAGGGGAAAGTTGCCCAGCGCCAGATGATCGGCGGTAGCGGACACCATGCCGGTCATGTGCGAGGTGTACTGGCCGACCGCGAGAAAGCCCCCGGCATTGGCGGCGCCAGCGATGAAGGCCAGCGACAGGCCAAGGTGGCGATTGGACTCCGGCGTGCGCTCGTGGCCGGAAAGGCGGCGAAGATAGTCGATAGGCATGGGGCGTCAGGTCTCGTGCGGCAACGGCCGCCACTCATTCAAACCAGGGGTGTTCCTGCATGCGCTCGCCCAGGAAATCGAGAAACAGGCGCAGCGCCACGGACATGTGCTCGCGGCTGGGATACATGGCATACAACCCGCCATGGCAGACGCGAAACTCCGGCAGCACCGGCAGCAGCTGTCCGGCGGCAACCGCCTCCGCGCACAGGAAGGCCGGCACCAGTGCAATGCCGAGGCCGGCCCCCGCCGCATCCGCGGCCATGCTGCTGTTGTTGACCGTCAAGCGCCCCTTCACCACCAGGCGGCAGGCCGGGGCCTGGTCCTCGTCGCGCAGGGGCTGGCGGAACAGCTGCAGATTATTTTCCCGGGGCTGCATGAACAGGATCAGTTCATGCGCGGACAGGTCCTCCGGCTTGCGCGGCATGCCGTGGCGACCTACATAGGCCGGGCTGGCGAAAAAACGGCCGGAGAGATTGCCCATGCGCCGCGCCACCAGGGAGGAGTCGCGAAACTCGCCGATGCGCAAGGCCAGGTCAAAGCCCTCTTCCACCAGGTTCACCAGGCGTCCCGACAGCTCGACTTCGATGCTGACCTCGGGATGGCGCTGCATGAATTCCGCCACCACCCGCCCGATGAACTTCATGCCGAGTTCCACCGGCATGGTCATGCGCAGGTGGCCGCGCGGCGCCTCCTGCAACTGCGTCACCGCCTGTTCCGCCGCACGCAATTCACTCAGTACCCGACGGGTGCGATCAAAGAACAACTGGCCGGCCTCGGTCAGGTGCAGCTTGCGCGTGGTGCGCTGCAGCAGGCGCACCCCGAGGTCCGACTCGAGCCGCGACAGCGACCGGCTGACCGAGCTCTTGGGCTGGTTCAGGCGGAGGGCGGCGGCGGTCAGGCTGCCTTCACTGACGACCTTCTCGAAGACCGCGACATCATTGAGGTCCATGATTCCCCCGCCAAAGCGCCCACCGGGCATTGTCCCCGAAAAAGGAACAGTCAATTTCTTCCGTCGAGACTAATCAGTTAAGCGGAACAATACTAGGCTTAGTCCAATCCCGGGGCGGGCTTGCCTGCCCCCCTCACCGCCCCACCCGGGCCCATTCCCAGGGAGGTTGCCATGATCACCGTTCGCCGAAGCGAAGAGCGCGGCCACAGCGCATTCAGCTGGCTGGACAGCCGCCACACGTTTTCTTTTTCGTCCTACCAGGACCCGCGCCACATGGGCGTTTCCGTCCTGCGCGTCATCAACCAGGACCGGGTCGCACCGGGCGGAGGCTTCCCGCCGCACAGCCACGACAACATGGAAATCCTGACCTGCGTGCTGCGCGGGGCCGTGTCCCACCGCGACAGCATGGGCAACGAGGTCCGCGTCGTCGCCGGTGAATTCCAGCTCATGAGTGCCGGCACCGGCATCACTCACAGCGAATACAACCGCGACAGCGAGGAGCTGGAGTTCCTGCAGATCTGGCTCTACCCCAATGCCCACAACACCGAGCCCGGCTACCAGCAGCGCCGGTTCCCGGAGTTGCAGGGCCTGCAACTCGTGGTGTCGCCGGATGGCGCCGCCGACTCCCTGCGGATTCGCCAGAAGGCCCGCATCTGGCGCGGCCGCCTGGACAAGGGCGAAACCGTCACGCACACCCTGTCCGGCAAGACGGCGTGGATCCAGCAGATTCGCGGTAGTCTGGCGGTGACGGAGGCCATCCTGCACGAAGGCGACGGGGCCGAACTTCGCGAGGAGCCGACGCTACGTCTGAGCGCTGTCAGCCACACCGAGTTCCTGCTGTTTGATTTGCCCTAGGCTTGCCCGTCCTGCCCACCCCATAAAGCGAGAAGAAAATGTTCCTTGCCCTTGATGACAACACCCTGGATCAGCTTTTCCTGGAAGCGCGCACCCATAACGTCTGGCTCGACAAGCCGGTCAGTGACGAACAGCTCCGCCGGCTTTACACCCTGGCGGTGCAGGGCCCGACCGCGGCCAATTCGCAGCCGGCCCGTTTCGTGTTCGTGAAGAGCGCGGCCGCCAAGGAACGCCTGCGGCCCTTGCTGGCGCCCGGCAATGTCGACAAGACCATGAAGGCGCCGGTGACGGTGATCGTGGGCGCCGACCACGCCTTCCATGAACACCTGCCCATCTTTTTCCCGCATGCCGATGCGCGCGCCTGGTATGCCGGCAATACGCCGTTGATCGAAAGCTCCGCGCTGCGCAACAGCTCGCTGCAAGGCGCCTACCTGATCCTGGCGGCACGCGCCCTCGGCCTCGATACCGGCCCCATGTCCGGCTTCGACAATGCCGGCGTCGATCGCGAATTCTTCGACGGCACCGCCATTCACTCGAACTTCCTGATCAACCTCGGCTACGGCGATGCCAGCCAGTTGCACCCGCGCAGCCCGCGCCCCGGCTTCGACGAGTTTGCCCATATCCTCTGAAGTCCGCTTCATCCCGGATCTGGCAGCAGCTGCATGCCCTGCCTTGCCGCAAGATCCGGGGCCCTCTCGCCAGGCCGCTTCCGGCCGCGCACGGATGCCCGGACGCCGCCGCCAATTCTTACCAGAACACTGCTGAATCGCTTTTGCCTGCCCGCTAGAAGGAGTAAAAAACTCCCCTGCCCGCGCCGAGGACACTGCATGGATGCGCCCATTCCCCTGCCCGAGGGCATGACCGAGATCTCCCTCGGCAGCGCCGGCCTGCGCGTCTGGCAGATCACCACCGATGCCTGCCAGGCCCTGGTAAGCGCACAAGGTGCTCAATTGCTGGCTTTCCAGGCCCGCGGCAAGGCGCCGCTGCTCTGGCTGTCGGCGCAGGCCGCCTACGCGCCCGGCAAGGCTATCCGGGGCGGCATTCCCCTGTGCTTTCCCTGGTTCGGCCCACACCCGGCGGACCCGGCAAAGCCGGCGCACGGCTTTGCACGCCAGCGCAAATGGACCCTGGCTTCGGCAGCGACGACGCGTGACGCCATTGTGCTCGAGCTCCAATTGGCTGCCGATGCCGCCACCCGGGCCCTGTGGCCCCACGACTTCCTGGCCAGTCTGCGCATGAGCCTCGGGAGTACCCTGTCCCTGCAACTGTCGGTCACCAACACCGGTCATGATGACTGTCTATTCGGCTTCGCCTTCCACAGCTATTTCCCGCTCGCCGATAGCCGCGAGGCCCGGGTGGAGGGCCTTGAGGGCAGCGCCTGCATCGACCAGTTGCGTCCCGGACAGAAGCGCCAGCGCCAGGAGGGTCCGGTACGCTTCGATGGCGAAACCGACCGCATCTACCTGCACACCGCCGGCCGCTGCCGTCTGGTGGACGAGGCGCGCAACCACGCCCTGAGCATCAGCGCTCCCGACTGCCGCAGCGTCATTGCCTGGAACCCGGGTGCCGCAAAGACTGCCCGCCTCGGCGACATGGCGCCGGAAGCCTGGCGTGGCATGGCCTGCGTGGAGTCCGGCAACATCGAGGATGATGCCGTGCGCCTGCCGGCGGGCGCGACCAAGGCGTTCACCCTGGCCTTCGAGCAGGAAGCCTGAATAGACCGCCGCTTGTCGGCGGCGCTTCCCGGCGGAGAGGACCACCTTCCGCGCGCCCCTTGCCAGCAGGGGCAGGCCGCGCCGACACTCAAGGACTTGACGCCCCGGCCTCCGGACGCGCAATGGCTGAACGAGATCGCCATGAGCCAGGATCACAAGAACGACAAGCGCTTCAGCGCCACGACCCCCGGCAAGCGTTTCATGAAGCTTGCCGGCATGTCGGCGAGCATCGCCGGCAACTTCGCCAAGAACCGCATCAAGGGCGCACTCGGCACCCTCAGCGAGGAAGAGCGCCTGCGCGAGCGCGAGCAGCTCTTTTCCCAAGTGGGGGAGCAGATCGCCAACACGCTCGGCGAAATGAAAGGCGCCGTCATGAAAGTCGGCCAGATCGCCTCGCAATTCAAGGATGTGTTTCCCAAGGAAATTGCCGACGCCCTTGCCAAGCTGCAGAAGGAATCGCCGCCCATGCCATTCGGCGTGATCGAGCGGCAGATCCGCCAGGAGCTCGGCCGCGAGCCCTCGGAAGTCTTCGCCTTCATCGACACCAGGCCATTCGCGGCCGCCTCCATTGGCCAGGTGCATCGGGCGCGCACTCACGCGGGCGACGAGGTCGTGATCAAGGTGCAGTACCCGGGCGTCGACGAATGCGTCGAATCCGACCTCAAGCACCTGCGCTTCGCCCTCAAGATGGCGGGCGTGCTCAAGGTCGACAAAGCGATGCTGGACGCCGTCTTCGACGAAATCCGGCGCAGCCTGGTCGATGAGCTCGACTACGTGAAGGAAGCGCAGAACGTGCGCGAGTTCGCGGCCTTCCATGCCAACGACCCCAAGATCGTGGTGCCGAAGGTATTTGACGAATACACCAGTACGCGCGTCCTGACGATGGCTTTCGAGCCGGGCGATGACATCCGCCAGGTCCAGGCCCCGCGCTATAGCCAGGACATGATCAACGAGCTCGGCCATCGCCTCGTCGGCGCCATCGGCGCACAGATCTATGGCCTCAATGCCGTGCATTGCGATCCGCATCCGGGCAACTTCGCCTTCCGACCCGACGGCACGCTCATCATCTATGACTACGGTTGCATCAAGAAGATAAAGCCGGAAATCGTCGCGGCCCTGAAGCGCAGCACACAGGCGGCGCTGCGCCAGGACTACGACGCCCTTGAGGATGCGCTGATCTGCCTTGGCGTGCGCAATACCGAACACCTGGCGCGCATGCCCGCCGATTTCTACGCGCCCTGGGTCACCATCGTGCATCAGGCCTTCTCGGAGACGCCATTCAACTTCGGCACCGCCACCCTGCACGAGGATGTGATGCGCCTGGCCCGGCGCTCCCTGAAGTACTGGGAAGCTTTCCGGCCCTCGCCCGACACCATGCTTGTCGACCGCGCCATCGGCGGCCACTACTGGACGCTGAAGCAACTGGGCGTGAATACCGCTTTCCGCGACGCCTTGCATCACGCGATGAGCCAGACTGCCGCCTGAGTCCTGGGAGGTCTTGCCGAGACCTGGCTGGCGTTTGATGACGGCGCGCGCCCGGCTCTCGTCAAAGCCCTCCCGGTCTTTCTGCACCAACCTTGGCATGTCGCAGGAACAGCCCTGTCACGAGACTGCCGCCGACATTGTGAG
>JAJFBF010000104.1 GCA_020697295.1 Moraxellaceae bacterium
TCAACAATGGCCAGGTCGACATCATCGCCGCCCCCGTACTGCTCTTTGAACACCTCGAGCTGGCCCGCGGGCTAGAGCGTGGCGGCGGCATCTACCGCTTTCCGCTCGGGCAGCTCACCAGCACGCTGCTGGTAAGGCGCGAGCGCTTCCTGGCAGGTTTTGCCGAAAGGCTGCGGGCGCGGGCTCCCGGTTTCGTGACGACTGCACTGCAGCGCATCCGGACCACGGAGGCGAGCCTGCCGGCGCACTACTGGCTGGGTCTCGATGCCCGGGAGCTGGCGCACTATGCCGAGTTGCTGGCCGCCGCCCGCGATCAGCTGACCCGGGAAGGCTTTTACGACCCGCGCATGATGGCCATCCTGCAGCGCCTGCGCTGCCGGCAGAGCCCGGGTAACGCCGAGTGTGCGCCAGCGCAGCGTGGTTGATAGCAAACGTCCGGGGAAGGCGGCTGCGGCCGCCTTCTTTTTTGCAGCGCTCACCTGGAGGTCGAAAGGAGACGGAAACGGCAATTTACCGGCCTCGCCCGGACCGGGGTTATCCCGAAAGGAAGGCTGTGGTTAGAATGTAGCCCGGCATCGGAGGCCGAATTACAGAACCGGCTGTTGGAGCGGGACTGAAGCTCAGGTAGAGTCCGGGAAAACCAAAAGAATTCCGTACAATAAAAAATACAGGAGCACTCATGAAGCGTGCAGCAGCCGTTCTGGGGCAGGTCCTGCTCTGTCTGGGTTTGTCGACTTCCCTCGCACACGCCAATTCCCAGCCGCTCACCATCTGTACCTGGGACATCCTTGGGCAGCAGGGTGACGCCACCAACATGATGAAAGATTACGTCCTCCAGGCAAAAACCTGGGGCGTCAACGTAGTCTCCAAGAGTTACACCAACGAAGGCATCGCCGCGGACGACTTCAAGGCCGGCCAGTGCGATGGTGCCCTCATCACCGGCCTGCGCGCGCGTTCCTTCAATTCCTTCACCGGCTCCATCGATTCGGTGGGCGCCATCCCCAGCTACACCCACATGCGCGACGTGATCGACCTGCTGGCCAACCCCAAGCTGGCGCCGCGCCTGGTCAACGGTCCCTATGAAGTGGTGGGCGCCATCCCGGTCGGCGCCGCCTATGCCTTCGTGAATGACCGCAGCATCAACAGTCTCGCCAAGGCGGCTGGCAAGAAGATCGCCGTGCTGGACTGGGACAAGTCCCAGGCCGAGATGGTCAAGATCGTCGGTGCCGTGCCCGTGGCGGCCGACCTGACTTCCTACGGCGGCAAGTTCAACAACGGTCAGGTCGACATCCTGTTTGCGCCGATCCCCCTCTACAAGCCAATGGAGCTGTACAAGGGCCTGGGCAACAAGGGCGCAATCGCCCGTTTCCCCGTCATCAACCTGACCCTGCAGCTCGTGATCCGCAAGGACCGTTTCCCGCCCGGTTTTGGCCAGAAGAGCCGCCAGTACATCGCCGACCAGGTGCCACGCTTCTTCGGCATGATCCGCAACATGGAGCGCGAGGTGGACTCCAAGCACTGGATGCACATTCCTCTGTCCGACCGCGACGGCTACGAGAAGATCATGCGCGAGATGCGTATCCACCTGACCAAGTCCGGCTATTACGACCCGCGCATGATGACCCTGCTCAAGCGTGTCCGCTGCAAGCGCGAGCCGGATGCCGCGGAATGCTCGCTCAACGACGAGTGAGGTTATAAAAACGGGCCCGTCGGGCCCGTTTTGCTTCTGTCGGATTCCCGCTGGCCACACAATTGACAGTCGGTACGCTATTCCCCACATGCGTCCGACCCCCGGCCGGCAGGTCAATCGGCCCGGACGGTCTACCCCCATAATGGCGCCCTGCTGCCTGATACGGATGAAGAGCCCGCCTGGAAGGCAATCCCGGCTCAGCAGCCGCCCGAGAGGATTGAGGTTTAGGTAATGACAATGCGAAAGCTCCCCTTCCTGTGCCGTGCACTCGGCCTGGCCCTGCTGGCGCTGGCGCCGTTCGAGGCTGCCCGTGCCCAGAGCGCCTGCGTCTTCGACCTCATGGGGTCGCAGGGGGAGAACTATGCCCTGGCCCGCGACT
The DNA here is from genome assembly GCA_020697295.1 of Moraxellaceae bacterium. GTDB lineage: Bacteria > Pseudomonadota > Gammaproteobacteria > Pseudomonadales > Moraxellaceae > UBA2031. The sequence goes on from JAJFBF010000104.1 coordinate 2,070, forward strand.
TCGCCCTGGAGGCGAAACGCGAGGGCATCAGCCTGCGCCTGGTGCCCTATACCAACGAGGCCACAGCCTATGACGACTTCAAGGCCGGCCACTGCGACGCCGTGATGATGACCAACCTGCGCGGCCGCAAGCTGAACAAATTCGTGGGCAGCATCGACGCCATCGGCGCCGTCCCCACCGAAAAGACCCTGCGCGCCGTCATCGAGCTGCTGATGAGCCCCAAGAGCGCCGAGCGCATGGTCAGCGGCCCCTATGAAGTCGCCGGCCTCGTCCCTCTCGGCGCGGTTTATCCCTTCGTCGACGACCGCAAGATCAACACCCTCGCCAAGGCCGCCGGCAAGAAGGTCGCCGTCTTCGACTGGGACACGACACAGCGCCAGCTGGTCGAGCGTATCGGTGCCCAGCCGGTCTCGGCCGACATCATCAATTTCGGCAGCAAGTTCAACAACGGCCAGGTCGACATCATTGCCGCCCCGGCCATCGCCTTCCGCCCCCTGGAGCTCCATCGCGGCCTCGGCAACCGCGGTGCCATCGTCAACATGCCCTTCATGCAGATCACCGCGGTCATCGTGATCCGCCACGAACGCTTTGAGCCGGGCGACGGCCAGAAGCTGCGCAACCTGATTGCCAAGCGTGTCGATCACTCCTTCCAGCTGATCCGCAAGTCCGAGGCCGACATTCCCGCCTACTACTGGTCCAAGGTGCCGCAGGTGGAGATCGACGACTACTTTCGCATGATGCGCGAGGCCCGCGTCAAACTGACCGAGCAGGGCGAGTATGACGCGGACATGATGCGCTTCCTCAAGCGTGTGCGTTGCCGCTACAGCCCTGAAAACGCGGAGTGCATCCTCGACGAGGAATGAGCGATTCAAACTCATGAAAAACCCGGCAGTTGCCGGGTTTTTTTATGGGCGACGAACCCCCGGGCCGATTACTCACTTGGCCTGTTGGCCTCGAGGAACTCGAGCAGGGCCTGGTTCACCTCGTCGGCATGCGTCCAGTTGAGCCCGTGCGGCCCGCCGGCGATTACCGCGAGGTGGCTGCCCGGCAGCAGCGCATGCAGGCGGCGCGCCGATGCCTCGAGCGGCACGATGCGGTCCGCGTCGCCGTGGATGATGAGCGTTGGCACGGAGACATGCGCAAGGTCGGCGCGGAAGTCGGTGCCCCATGCGCTCACGCAGTCCAGTGTCGCCAGCGGCGAGGCCATGGCGGCGATGCTCCAGGAGAGCTGCACGACCTCGTCGCTGATGCGCTCGCCGACGAAGTCCTCGAAATTGTAGAAGTCGAGCAGGAACTCGCCGAGGAAGCAGGGCCGGTCGCGCCGCAGTGCGGCCTGGATGTCGGCAAACACCTGCGGGTCGACACCGTCCGGGTTGTCCGCCGCCCGGCGCAGGCAGGGCGTGATGGCGGCGATGTATACGGCGCCGCGCACCCGCGCATTGCCGTAGCGCCCGAGGTAACGCGCCACCTCGCCGCCGCCCATGGAGAAGCCCACCAGGGTGGCGTCGTCCACGTTCAGCTGGGTGAGCAGTTCCTGGAGGTCGCGGGCAAAGGTGTCGTAGTCATAACCGCAGGCGGGCTTGGCGGAATCGCCAAAGCCGCGGCGGTCATAGGTGATGACGCGGTAGCCCGCGGCCAGCAGCGCCAGCAACTGTTTTTCCCAGGAACGTCCGGACAGGGGCCAGCCGTGGATCAGCACCACGGCCGGGCCGCTGCCGTGGTCTTCGTAATAGAGTTCGATATTGGCGGAGTTTTCGCGGTCGACGGCGAGATACGGCATGACGGCCCTCCTGGCCCGGCGCCGGCGGGCCGGCACACCGTATCACTGTAGATCAGGGGGCGGAATTTGCCGCCGCGTTCGCTCAGTCCGGATCCATGTCCGGAAACAGGCTGACCATGTGCTCGAAGGTATCGCTCTTGCCGGACGGCTCGAAATGCATGCCGTGGATGACCTGCGCCATCTTCTCCCCCAGGCGGGCAATGCCCTGGTTCGACGCACGATAACTCAGGGCCGTGACGGCCCCGGTGCCGTTCACGGTGATGCGGAAGAGCAGGCTCCCCTGCAGGCAGCGATCGGTGCGACGCGCCTGCAGATAGGGCTGGTTGAAATCGCGGGCATGGACCTCGAAGGTGCGTGCAATCGACGCTTCACTCAATACTTCGGGCTTGATGCGCGGACCCGCGCCGATATTGGCCTCGCCAACCTGCTCGCAGCCGGAGCGGGCAGTCGGTGCGTCACCCGAGGCTTCGGAGAGCGCGCCGTCATCGGCGGCCTCCAGCGCGAGGACAGGTGCAGCGAGGGTGAGCAGCAGCACAGCGGCATACGCTTTCATGGCAGGCTCCGGACAGCGCGCCATTGCGCCGCCTATTTTTTCTTTTTGGCCGGGGGATTCCCACTCTTTTTCTTCGGCGAGCTTTCGCTCTTTGGCTGGCTGCTCTCGGGCAGGTCGCCCTTGATGACGGCATAGGCCAGCAGGGCCTGCAATTCGGAGCGCGGATTGCTGTGCGTCGATACCGACATGTTGAGGTAAAAACCCTCGGGCGTCGGTGGGCCGAAATTGAAGCTCAGGATATGGCGACCTTTTTCGGTGACTTCGTCAGCCGCCTTTACCAGATGACCGCCCGCCTGCCGGCGGAAATTCTCGAGCAGCTCGACAAAAGCCTGCTCCACTTCCGGGGCATCGGCCCAGAGCGCATGCACGGCGCAAAGGCCGTCGCTGCGCGAGGTGAAGACGTATTTGCCGAAGGGCATGTCGGAGGGCCAGGCATTGCCTTCGCCGCCGCCGAGAAAGGGCCTTGCTTCCTCTGCCGTGAGCCGGGGCACGTTCTGCTCGGTAAAGACCTTGTTGATGGCGACCGGGTCGCCCATGGTCTGCACGCAGATGTTGTAGAGCTGGAAGATGAAGCGGGTGGCTTCGGTATAATTGCCCTGGGCGCGTGCCAGCGAGGAGGAGCAGAGAAGCAGGGCGAGGAGCAGAAAGCGCATTGTCATTGTCGGCAGTTGTACGCCGCGGACCGTACTGGCGGACGGGGCGTCAGGGTAGGGAAGATGGGCCGACTATGGCGCAAGTCGGGCCGGCAATAAAGGCCGGCCCCGGCACGCACCGCCCGGAGCACCGCCGCAGTGACGTGTGGCAGGGGCAGCGTAAGGAGGGGGTCAGGAAACAGCCCCCATTGCCTGCAGCCCGAAGTAGAGCGGAATGGCCAGGGCGATGGTGACCATCAGGGCTAGCAGGGCAAAGCCGACAACACGCCAGTTCGAATGAAACGAATACTGGGAGGACTCGGCAATGGTCTTCTTGGAGAGCTGGTACCGCTCGGCTACCTGCTGTGCCACCAGCATGACCGCCAGGTTGATGGGCGTGCTTGGAAAGTTATCCGGCAGGAAGAACGACCCCACGATGATGGCCAGCGCAAAGAGGGAGCCGAAAAGCAGCGTCGATTTCTTCATCTCCGCATTCTGCAGCGCAGAGAAATTGGCATGCAGGAAATAAAGGGCCCCGAGAGGGCCGCCCAGAAAAGCGCCGCCGGCTACCTGCCCGGGTGAATAAACGGAAACGGACTCGGTGATGGCGACATTGGATTCCGGCGAGGCGTAGGGATTATGGGACACGAGGGTTCCTTGTCATTGTGGTCTTGAGGGGCAGGGCCAGAGCATCAGGCGCCCCTGGCAGCAGACGCCTTACTTTTCCAGACTCCATTTGATCTGGAATTCGATCTCTTCTTCCTCGTCGGACCTTTCGTGCTCAACGGTGAACTCGGCCCGGACGGGAACAAGGATGCGCTCACCGGCGATCTGGATTTCGAAGCGATCACCCAGCTCGATGGCATCGGCAAGGCGACGGAGCTTGGCAACAAACTCCGCCTTGGAGTATTCCTTTTCTACATCTCTACTTTTTGAAGGCATGAGCTTCTCCTTTTATTTTTCCCTCATGGTGCTGGGTTAGGTTTCGACGACAGGCAGTATTCACGAGAAAGAGTTGGCGGGTGAAAATTCCGAACGACTACTCACCTATATCAAAATATTTCGGTTCATTGCCGGCTTCCAACTCCCTGCGCCAGTTATGCAGTATCCCGCAGAGATACTTAAAGTGATCCGGTTGTTTCTTGCGGGT
>JAJFBF010000047.1:0-35812 GCA_020697295.1 Moraxellaceae bacterium
AAATCAAGTTCTTAAACCTTGCCGCCACTGCCAGCCCCTCGTCCATCCTGGACTCATCAAGTCCGTACTGAGCGATCAGCCAAGACGCCGCCCATGCAATCACGTTACTGTGAGCTCGAGTACTCTCCACCACACCAAGCGCCAGCCGCTCAGCCAAATCGTAACGCTTCAGATCCGTAGCCGCCGAAATTTGCAGCGAGTACAAATCTGATACATCCTTGTCCGAAATAATCCGCCCATCTTCATCTGCCGTAGCAATGGCGGTCAGTTTAATTACATCCTCATACTGCTTGTCTTCCGACAAAAGATAGCAAAGATTCTTTACGGCAATTGCGGAGTCCCTCCAATCCCCCTCATCTCTAGTAACGGCATGCTTGAACGACTGATACGCCCTATATCTATTCGCCGCACCCTTCTGGTAATACGCCACACCGAGGTTATTCCAGACGCTAATACTGTCCGAAATGCTCGCCTGTCTCTTTAGTGCAGCGACCGCCTCATCTGCAGCACCTACAGAGATTAGTCCTCGCGCAAGCCTTGACCAGACTTTTGCATCTCGCTGCTCATACTCAAGAAAGTATCTAAGCGCAGGGATTACATCCTCGCTTTTCCCTAAAGAGAACGACAAGTCAGCGAGCAAGCAAACGGCATTCTCATTCAGAGGATCAAATACAACGGAACGCTTTAGTGCAGAAAGCGCCTTCTTATGAAGCCCCTGCTTTATGTAGGCAAGTGCCGCATTAGCCTGAAGAACGGATGAGTTAGGCCTATCACTTTCCGCGATCCGATAACTCCTTAAGGCTCCCGAATAATCCCCCTCAACAAACTTAATAGCCCCCTCGAAAAGTCGAACATTATAGTCGAAAGAATCGATCTCATTTGCCCTTTTTAAGGCCTCCTTCGCTGCAGAAAACTCCCCTCTCGCGAATGAAAAATATGCAAGCCTTAAGTTGGCGTGAATATCTTTATTAAGATCAAGCCTCAAGAATATATCTTCAGCGCCTCCAGGCATTCCGCGCGAAATAAAATTTTCTGCAATCTTCCTTGAGAAGATATCGCCATCTCCATGCCTTACCGCCCGCTGCAAGTACTCAGCCTCTAGCTCCAATCTCCCAGAAAGCTTAGCCAAATTTGCAAGCCTATTAAAAAACACTGGAGATGTAGAAAATCTCTCTTCTTTTTGAAGGAGCCGACCCAATTCATGCGCGTATTCGCCGCCAGCCTCATCCCTATGAGAAGCAATCAAAGTCTTAAGAGAAAAATTTGCTAACTTTAGCGACTCAATCTCAGAAAGGTCTTCGGCGGGAGGGAAAACCAGAGACAAAGAAGATGCACTTTCCTCAAGAATTACCAACTCAATATTAGAAGCCTCAACTGAGAGATCATGGTTGTCCGGCAGCTTCTGTTCGAGTATCAAGACCCCACCCCACTTGAAGATATCGCCACATGAATCCCATCTTTCACAGCATTAGCTTCATTTCGACGCTGCCTGATAGCCTTAATTCTAGCCAACTTCAGACTATACGCCCTCTGATTCTCAAGAAGCTTTATGGCGCCCCATATACGCTGCCTTATTGACTCAAGGCTCTTGGTTCGACGCTCAAAATCAAATTCAGTCATCTCAATCACGAGCCTCCTAATGATTGAGCCAACTCCGGCAGGAACACCACTTCCGTATCCGTCCACCCTGACCTCTGGCAGCCCTCTGCTTAACGTGAATGCATGCTTTCTCCATATATCAACCATTTCTTGCTCACTGCGAGCCATAGAGAGATGCATTCTCATTGCACTTATAACTGTCGTCCATCCTCCCGAAGACTCCCGCACGACCGCAAACATATCAGCATTGAACAACTCGAAAAGCAGGCAGCCCAGCGCATAGACATCCGTCATAGGCGCAATCTTTCTATTGCCCGCCAACCCACAAAGGGCCTCCGGAGCCGAATAAGCTATATGCCCCGCCTGCCCTCCATATGCAGGGAGAATCGGCGCTGATGAATACCTCGCAGCCGTGCCCATATCAATCGCGACAATCTTCTGAATAGCCACCTGCAGTGACCGAAGGTTGTCTGGCTTTATGTCGCGATGAAATACGGAGTTTCTATGAAGCGCCTCAACAGCCAAAACTATATCGTTAAAGAGTCTCAATTTTTTTACGGCGTCTATCGGAGATCCCGAAAGAAAATATTCATCAATATCATCGTCTATCCACTCAACTACGAAGTAGAAAACAGGAAATTTAGCACTTCCTGTTCCCGGCAATGGCACAGAAAAATCAAAACTCTTCAATGTTGAAGCAAGCTGAAGGCAGCGATCTTTTCCAACAAGGGCCTGCAGAATTTCGTGCTCTCGTCGAAACGCATCAAATCTATAGGAGTGCACGCTAAGGCTTGGATCAATGTCGAATATCTTAATCGCAACACTTATCTGATCAATCGCATCAAAGGCCTTGAAGACTAGTGAGAAGCAGCCCCTCTTAATGCCGGATGTCAAATCCACGTTCTTTATTTCTAGATTGGCATAACGCCCATCAAGAACGTTTCGTTCCAAATGACTTATCAGCAACCGGCTTATATCTGCTAATTTCATGCTACAACCTTACCCCATCATCCCTAACTAACTAGTTCTGATGTCAAAGCATCTTCAATGAGCTTTAACATCCCCATGCATTAAATTTACAGAATCCATCATCCTACTGAGCACGCGGGCGCGACTGCACCAACCATCTCACTCGACATCTGCATCAACGTGATGCGCTCGCGCCGCCAGCCCTCCCCGTCGCCCTGCATCTCGCTCTGGTAGCGCTTGACCGTGTAGCTGCCGCCTGTCTCCGGGTCAGTCACGTCGCGGTGCTGCACCAGCAAGATCTTGTTCTGGCGCGAGCCGGTGGGAGCCGCCCGGAACAGGCACCAGGCGCCGTTGGGAATCCGGCGGCTCATGGACTCGCCGATGACCTGGGCCACGAACAGCCCCGGGGCGGCGGCAAGGCCCTCCGGCAGTTGCACCCAGTGGTCGACCTCGTCCGGCAGGGACTGCGCCGCGGAGAAGGCGCCGGCGGCGACCTTGAGCGAAACCACGGGCACGGCGCGCTCGGTCGTGCGCGCCTGCTCGCGAGTCGGCAGGGTCAGCGTGGGTCCGTTGGCGGCGTCGGGCAGCGGCAAGAAGAGGCAGGGATAGGAGTGGCGGGAGGACGCGGCGGCGTGCGCGACCCGGCAGGGCTCGACCCCCCCACTTCGGGAGGCCACTCTTGAGTTGTCGGAAAGCCGGGTAGCCACGGGCGCGCGAGTCCTTGTGCGGTCGCGTCCTTGCAGGGTGTGGTCCGCCGGCATCCGTGCCGGGCGGCATTGTTATTGTTCGGGGGCGGGCCATGCGGCCGGCCTGCCCCGAATCTAGCACCCTTGTTCAGGGGGCGAAATCCATAGACGCCGCAATGGCGGGGCGACATATCGCCGCTCTCCTCATATTTCCCGGTCCGGCACTATCCTGCGGGCTCGACCTCCACCCATACCATCCCGAACCCTCTGGGCCAAGGCTGCAATGTGACGCGAACCCTTCGCATGTTGGCGCCAAACTGACTGCCAGGCTCGGTCAGGGCCTCAATGCCGCAACCGACGGAAATGAGGACCTCCAGGCCTAGTGGCGCGTCGCAAGCCTCCAGCCTTATCCATGCAGGTGGTATGCCTCACTCCTCAGTAAAGTAATCACTGTCGAGCTGCTTCACCTCGTATACCTGCTTGACGCTTACGCCCAGGTTGTTCTCGACCATTAACCACGCCAGTTCCACGCCGTCGATCAGCACCACCTTGATATCCAGCCCCAGCGCCGCTTCGCGGGCACCCGCAGAGAACTCCGAGGTGGTAATAAACACGCCTTTGCGCGCCCGCTGGCGGGTTAATGCGCCAATGAACTTGTCGATCTCCGGGCGATGCACCGTGTTGGTCCAGCGCTTGGCCTGCAGGTAGATCACGTCGAGGCCGAGCTTGTCTTCTTTGATGATGCCGTCAATCCCGTCATCGTTGGTCGCCTGGGTCGCCTTGCCGGCCTCCTTGCGTGAGCCGCCATAGCCCATGGCGATCATCAGATCGACCACCAACTGCTCAAAGAAGCTTGGCGTTGCTGCCCGAACTTGCGCCAGCAGTTCCTCTGCGAGGGACTGCAACAGCGCCTGATGCGCCTCGGCCAACTGCTCATCTGGTGTGGTTTCGGCAATATCAACGTCCAGCGCAATGGGTGCGTCTGCTGCTTGCGGCTTGGCCGTATGGAAGTCAGCGAACTCGGGAAACTGCTTCAACCAAGCCACCGTGATGCGCTCAGGACCATTGGCCAAGGCATCGAGGCCACGCGGCGTAATCTGCACCATGCCCTTGGCCGGAATCATCAGCAGCCCGGCCTTGTTCAGATAGGTGCGAGCCCAGCCTACGCGGTTGTTGATCACCGTCTGATGGCCGGAGGGCAGGCGCTCCTTGCGCTCGTCATCGGTCAACTGAAAGTGATCGGCCACCCGCTCGCGCAAATCACTGAGCAGCAGCGGCACACCATTCTGCACTGTCGCCAGCAGCGGCCGCATCACGCTTTGAAAATCCGGAATCGCCATCGTATCCCCCCACCCTTCTTGCCGGCTCATGCACCGGTCAAACCGTTGCCATCCAGACCAGCCACCTTCTGCGTCAGCACCTTCAGAATCAGCAACGCAAACGCCCGGCTCTTGGTTTTGTTATCCAACACCTGCACCCATTCTCTCGCTTTGCCGACTGCCACTTCCGGGGCGTCACGCTCTCTCTGTATTGCGAGACAGCCCGGCCAAGCGCGCGATCTCAAGTAGCGTCCGATGGTCTTGGTGCCTTCCGCCTGAATATAGGCGGCAGAAAAGAATTCCTCGTCTAGGCTAAAAGCTTCCCTCGTCGCCGCCAGAGAGCTCGGGATCCGCGCAGCACTGGTCCGCCGCACTAGTCCATGTCAGGCCATTTATGCTTGAGCACTTATATTCTTGGCGGACGTAGTTAGTGCAGCAGACTCTGTCGATTAACCAATATTCTGAAGAAATTATGGATCGTTGTCCGCCGCCCGCCACAACCACCTAAAATCCTCTACGCTGTCTTTTATATTTATAGAACATTCAGCTCAAGTTAGTCTCGATTATCTTCTTCAGAATCTGCTTACGCCTTTCGTATTCTTCACTTGAAATAAGCCCACTCTCATGAAGGCGACTTATTTTCCGATACTCCAACTCTGCAACTTTTACCCTCCCGCGAGCAAAAATTCCACTTATCGGAAGATAGGAAATAAAAGCAGAAATGGCACCAACTATTGATCGCCTCTCAACGTATAGAATCCTCATAAAAAGTAATGCGGCCACTACCAATACAGCCCCAAAAACCATATCCGCCAAATCCTCTAAATATTCTGCATTTTCATTGACATACTCTTCCTCGAATTTTGCTCTCCGTGCAAACTCTGTAAGCGTGACAACGGCGACTGATGACTCGTGCTGCATCTCATCAAAACGACACGCCCCCCAGTAATCCCTTTTATAGCTTTCGCTGCAGCCCTCCCAATAATAGCCAGGGTATATTTCCAGAATTTCCTGCCTACTCATCGGCGTGTATTCAGGAGCATAACTATAAGCAATATCTTTCGTCTTTTTTACAAAAGCGGAGTGAGAAGAAACGGCAATTGCCACGACCACAATTAGAATAAACGAAAGAATTAGTGGCTTTTTCATAAAAAATCCATGCCAGATTTTGTCATTATTTTTACGACCACCCCATCCACACATTTAACAGCAGCGGGAACCCGATAACCGACGGAGCTATTTCCAAGAGCACCCGCTTAAAAGAAAGATTTGAGAATCTCTTGTCGACACTAGCAACCCTCAATACCCCCAACTCTCCTCCGCCAGCGGGCTCTTATTCAACATCACCCGATACTGCCCCCACTGCGGCAAATACTGCCCCATCAACGCCACAAACCGGTCGTTATGGTGCCGCTCCAGCAAATGCACCAACTCATGCACCACGATGTACTCCACGCACTGCGGAGGCTTCTTCGCCAGCTCCAGGTTCAGCCAAATCCGGCGGCTCGTCGTATTACAGCTGCCCCACTTGGTCTTCATGCGGCGAATGCCCCAGTCGGCGGGCTGCACCTTCATAACGCGCTGCCACTTCTCCAGCAGCTGTTCCGCCTGCGCCCGGAGCTGGTCCCGATACCAGCGCTGCAGCACCGCCTCACGCTGGGCCGTGGTGCTGCCCGGCCGCACAAACAGATCCAGTGAGGCCACGCCCCGGATCGCGACATAGGGGGTGCCGGCTTGCTCATGCACTCGCAGGCGGTAGCGCCGGCCCTGGAAATAGTGGCTTTCGCCGCTCACCATCTCGCGCTCGGACTGGCGCGGCTGTTCGGCAAACTTGGCCTGCTGGCGCTTGATCCAGGCGAGCTTGTCGATCACGGCCAGGCGCACGGCATCGTCACTGACCACCAGGGGGGCGGCCACGCGAACGCGGCCCGCAGGCGGGTAGACGCCCAGGTGCAGGTTCTTGATGTCCTTGCGCACGATCTCGACGCGTATGTTCGAGACCGTGATGTGCCGGCTCTTAGTAGTCATTCTGATGCTTGATCAAGTCCAGGATGCGGTCGGTTTCCGCATCCAGATCAGGCGCGGAATCCTCACCTCCAGTGCTCTTTACCCCCCAGCCCCCGCTTATGGGAATGGTGGTTCCCAGCACATAGCGGATGGCGGCGCGCACGCGCTTGGTCTTCATGGTGTTGTGGCGCCAGTCATCCTGCAGGCTCTCCTTCACCGCGGCGTCCACCTTGATGGCCAGCGCTTCGTCCTTGCCCAGGTTATTGAACAGCGCGCGCAGGGCTTGGGTATTGATGGCCGGCGAATGTGCACCCGCATTGGACACCGGCTTCAAAACCCTCTTGGACAGCTCGGCAACCTTCTGCAGGTACTCCTGGTACTTGATCGCGCCTTGGCGACGCTGCTGGATCAGGGCGTCCAGCAGCTTGGACATCTGCTCGTAGTACGCCGGGTCGATGGGTGACTCGTTGATGATCAGCTTGCGGACGTTGTTCTCGATGGTCTCGGCGACCGCCTCTTCGGATTTCTTGATGCCGGCGGGCAAGTCCTCCACGGCTTCCGGGCCGCGCTCGACAATCAGCTGGATCAGGCTCATGTCGTCAAAGGCGGAGATGACCTTGCTGTCCTCGGCGCTGATGTAGGTGTCCATCAGGTGGCGCATGGCAGGCTCCAGGGCCTTGAGGTCGATGTAATCCTCGCTGTTCAGGCGGACGGCATCGCGGGCCTGGGTGTAGTGCTCGACCTCCTGCTTGATCTCGGCAATCTCCTTCGCGGAGTAGCCGGCCTCCTCCAGCTCGTTGGCGAGGTTGGCGTAGCAGCGCAGCAAGGCAGAGGTGTACTGGTAGAACTTCAGGCGCTTGGGCTCGTTGGCGGTGAGCTGGTCGCCGTTGCCGGACTCTTCAGCACAGAAGTAGTGGAAGTAGTCGGTCAGTCCCCTGGGCTGCAGCACGGGCTCACACAGGGCCTTGATGGCTTCCCGGGCCTCTTCCAGATCCTCGCGGCCTTCGGCCAGGCGGTCTTTCAGCAGGCCGGCGACATCGGCCTTGTCGTAGCCATCCAGCGCGCCCACCGTGTAGTCATCCACGGCATCTTCCAACCGCTTGAACAGGTCCTTGTAGTCGATGATGTAGCCGTAATCCTTCTCTTCGCCATCCAGACGGTTGACGCGGCATATGGCCTGGAACAGGCCGTGGTCGCGCATCTGCTTGTCGATATACAGGTAGGTGGCGGAAGGCGCATCGAAGCCGGTGAGCAGCTTGTCGACGACAATCAGCAGGCGCATCTTGGCCGGCTGCTCGATAAACTGCTTCTTGACCTTGAGCTCGAACTTTTCTGCCTTGTTGACGGCGGTCTCCTCCGGCTCGCCAAACCACTCCGCCAGCATGCGGCGGTAGATCTTGTACTTCACCAGGTTGTCGGTCTCGCCCTCCCCCGTGGACTCGCCCTTGGCCTTGTCGATGGAGGGGGCGTAGCTGCTGACCACGGCGCAGTGGCCCTTGAGCTCGGTGCCCTGGAACAGCTCGAAGTATTTGCAGGCCTCGTAGATGCTGCCGGCCACCAGCATGGCGTTGCCGTGGCCATCCATGAGGCGCGGCTTCTTGTTCATGTCCATGACGATGTCCGCGACGATACGGGACAGGCGGGACTGGCTGGAGAGCAGCTCCTGCATGCTGCCCCAGCGCTTGCGCAGCTGGGCCTTGGCGATGTTGTTCAGGCCCTTGGTTTTGACATCAAACCAGTCATCAATCTTCTTCTGCGAGGTGATCTTCTGGTCGACGTCGCGGGCTTCATAGCGCAGGTCCAGCACCACGCCTTCGCGCACGGCTTGGTCGAACTTGTAGGTATGGATGTAGCGGCCAAAGACCTCGATGCTTCGCTTCTTGTCGGCCTTCAGCAGCGGGGTGCCGGTAAAGCCGATAAACAGGGCATTGGGCAGCAGCGCCTTCATGGCCTTGTGCAGGTCGCCGCTCTGGGTGCGGTGGCACTCGTCCACAAACACGTGGATATCGCCGGGGGCGGCAAAGTCCTGGGGCAGGCGGGACAGGGCCTCAGTAAAGGCCTTGACGCTTTCGCCGTCGCCCTCGTCGGCCTCCGAGTTCTTGCCGGCGAACTTGTGCACCAGCGAGCAGATCAGGGATTGCTCGGTGGTGCCCAGCTTCTCGATCAGGTCGGCGCCGCTGGTGGTGCGGTAGATAGTCTCGTTGACGCCGGTAAAGACCTTGGCGATCTGCTCGTCCAGCTCGGTGCGGTCGGTGACGATGAGGACGCGGGAGCCGGTGCGGTTGGCCAGGATCCACTTGGCCAGCCAGACCATGGTCAGGCTCTTGCCGCTGCCCTGGGTGTGCCAGATGATGCCGCCCTCGCGGCGCCGGATGAAATCCTGCGAGGCCTTGATACCAAAATACTGGTTCTGGCGGCAGAGCTTCTTGCGGCCGGCATCAAACACGACAAAGTCGTGGATCAGCTCCAGAAAGCGCGCCTTGTGGCAGATCTGCAGCAGGTGCCGGTCGAGCAGATTGGGCTCCTTCGCATAAACGCCCTCTTCCTCGACCCACTTCAGGTAGTGCTTGGCCGGGGTCTCGATGGTGCCGTAGCGCAGGCCCTCGCTGTCATTGCCCGCCATCAGCCACTGCTGGGTCGCAAAGAAGGGCTGGATGAACTCCTTCTTCTGGTTATCCAGGTTCTGGTAGACGCCTTCGTTGACCGAGACCGAGGAGCGCTTGAGCTCGATCACGCCCAGCGCAATGCCGTTCACGTAAATCACGATATCCGGACGCTTGGTCGCGGCTTTGGCATCCGCCCCCTTGACGGTGACCTCTTCCGCGACGGCGAAGTGGTTTTGCTCGGGATGCGCCCAGTCAATCAGCCAGATCGTTTCGGTATTCTCGCCGTGGCCGGGCTTGATCTTCACGCCATAGCGCAGCAGGTCATACACCGCCTTGTTGCGGTCATACAGGCTCTTGCTGGTATCGGAGGCGGCCTTAACCAGCTCAGCGATGGCGCGGGTGATGAGTTGTGCATCGACACCGCGGGACTCAAGCCACTTCTGAAGATAAGCAGCCTCGATATTGCGGTTGTCGGGCTGGTCACCCCAGTCACCGAGATAGTCGTAGCCAAGCCGGTCTCGGAAGAGCTGAAGGACCCGATGTTGGGTGCGGATTTCGGCCTGGCCAACGCTGGGCATGAAGGCGTCCCTGTCTTTTATTATTAGGCTTTGAGCAGCTTGAAGCTGATCTGGTAGCGGTAGAAAGCGATATTGGGCGCAACGGCCAAGGCACGTCGAATGCGCTGGTCATCTTCCAGGGCAATGATCACGCCTTTGACGGTCTGGCCAGGCTCAGCCAGCTCCTGAAGGGCAAAGCCCATATAGCGTTGCACCTGGCCGACCACGTTGTCGCTGGCGCGACCCTTCTTCAGCTCGACAACCAGCAAGGTTTTCTTGTCCTTGCTGATGGCCAGGATGTCCATGGGGCCGGTGTCGCTGGGGTATTGCTGGCCGACGGTCTCGCCGTCCTCGGTGAAGATGTCGTAGTCCTTGCCCAGCTCGGTCTGCGCCCAGTTCAGCACCAGGAAGTCTTCGAGGTGCTTTTCCAGCGCAAACGAGGCGGCATCCTCGATGGTCTCGTCGTTCACGGAGAGCTGGGGGCCGCTGGCGGCAGTGCCAACGATCAGCGTCTCGACCTCGGCGGCATAACCAGTGATGTCGCTGATGGTGCCGATGGAACCGGTGGAGCGCTTGAGCGCCTCGCTCATGTCGGCGCGCTGGATGGTCTTGTCCCGCCAATGCACGGCGCGGCGATGGGGGAGTATCTCGCCTTCGGCATAGAAGTAATTGCCGGTGACTTCGCCTACACGGTAACCGCCAGTGCCATCCGGGGAGAGGACGATGTCGCCAATCTGGATGCCCTTGCAGAGCGTCCAGGTAAAGCCGCAGGCGAGGCCGGCGCCGATCTTGGTGTGGCTGTGGCCGGCGGCCATAACGCGGGGAATGAATTCGTGATTGAAGTCGCGCCAGTTCTCCGGGAGCTGCTGGCTCAGATCTTCGTAGAGGCCAAAGTCGATGCCGATGAAGCCGCCGGCGAAGCAGGCCGGGGCATGGACGCTTTTGCGGCCGAGCATGATGCGGCGATAGCTTTTCATGCGAGGCGAATCCTCCCGGTCAGCAGCTCCTGCATCATGCCTTCACTTGCTTAAGGCTTATTTGAGGATAAGCCTGCCCAGTGGTAATTGAATTGTAATTTCTTCTAACATCTGGGACAGATAGAAAATGATAGACGAATCGGAAATCAACCTCGGGAGAGGTCACACGAACCCTAGCTATATGCTGATTTATGTTGGCAGTAGGAAATCCATCCGCGAGCAGTATGACGCGACCAACATTTCCAGTAATAGTAATAAGCAAGTCGCCAGCACATATCTCGCTTCGGCGTAAAGTGTTGTGTGCAGCGCTCGAAATAAACATTGACTGCGATAAATCCAGACCCTGCTCGGCTACGCACTCGCTCCTCAGAAACAGGACTCCAGAGGACTCCCACCCAAACCCGTATGTTGTTGGTGTGGATCCCTTTGTGATGAAGGCGCAGATGGCCTCTAGCCTTAATGTCCTCCACTCCCCACTAAACCCCGGGAGGCGGGATTGGCCGGTGAGGAGTTGTTGCATGGCGGCCTGTTTGATGTCGCGCTTTTTGGCGATGAGCTGATCCAGGCCGCTGATCAGGGCATCCATGTCGGATAGGGCGGTGGCGATTGCTCGCTGTTCATGCTTATTAGGGAGCCTGACAAGCTCTCTACCGAACTGGGACTTATTAATCAAAGGAACAGCCTGCTCCCCTGCCATTGACTTTATTCGAGGGGAAATGAAGCAAAGCTCATAATAAAGATACTCGCTCGAAAAACTCTGATTAGGGAAAACTGCATTAATTTGCTGATTTGATGTCAGTTCAATTCCAGCAAGCCCACACTTTCCAATTGTTGAGCCTATGCAAGTGAATAGAATGCTATTTTCGGGAAACTTTCGAGACCCCGAAAAGCCCTTTTCCGACAGCATCTTCCCCGTTTTTTTTATATATTTCTCCTGACCAAGGTCAGCAGGACTAACGAACAGAAAGTCGTCGCCGTAGTTGGAAGAATCCCTAGTTGGCGGCGTGCTTCCTGTGGAAATTACTGTAATTTCTGCAAGCGACTTTACCTCCCAATCTTCCGGGATGAGTCCAACCTCGGACAGCTTATACCCCACCTTTAATTGCCCCGTCATACCGCAAACCCCATCCGGCGAAGATGCTCTTCCACCTTGGCCGAAAGCTGCGCCACCTGCGTCGTGAGTTGCGGCATCGGCATGGCATACCGTTCTGCCAATTCACGAATTCGCCCGGTCAAAGCTTGCGATACCCGATTCAGTTCGGACTGCACATCCGCAGTAAGTGCCGCCAGCCATTTGTCTTCGATCACCAGCGTCTTGATTTCGGCTTCGCTGAGCTGCGCGTACTGGGTGATGACTTTGGCATCCAGCGTCTTTTGCGCATCCTTGACGGCCTTGCTGGCGGTAGCCTCCTGCTCGCTCAGGGCGAGGTAGCTATCCAGCAGGGTGCGCTCTTCGTTGGCGTCGGCATCCTTCTTGATCAGCTTCAGCCGATCTTTGACCAGCTTGGCTGTGACCTTGCCTTTGTCACTGCGCACTTCCGCCAACAGGCTGTCTTCGCCGCTGTGTTCTTCATCCAGTTCCTCGATCTGCCGACTGTAACCGTCGCGCAGGGTTTCGAGTTGTTCGATGGCGATCGCTTCCTTGGCAAAGTAGCGCTGGACGATGAGTGCAGGTGGAATCAGGTCGGTATTGGGTTCCTGCTTGCCGGTCGGCGTTTTCAGCGTGGCCTGCCAGCCCTCGCTGATGAGCATGTAGACATCGTCCTGCATGGTCTCGGCCCAGTAGTCCATCAGGTGCTGGTAGACATCGTAGGGGTCGAGCAGTGCCGCCTTCTCGAAGGTGTGCAGCAGGGATTCGGAGAGGGTTTCGATCAAGGCCTTGGGGCGGTCGCCAACCTTGATGCCGGAGAGCAGGGGTGTATTCGCTGCCTTCCAGTCGTCAAATAGCTGCGTGATCGTCTGGTTGAAGGCGGTAAATTCGGAGTGGCCAAAGATGGTGGTTTTGATCTCGGCCGGCGCTACTTTGAGCTGGCTGTAGCCAGGGCGGTCGGCGGCAAAGAGCTGGGCACGCAGGGCAGGAAACACTCCCCAGTATTTTGCTAGGTCGTCAATGTCGCGATTGGGGATGCCGCCCTTGAGGTGGGCCTCGATGTCCTGTAGGTCTTCCGCCTCGGTGCTGTCGATATAGCGCGGCAGGTTGAGGTTGTAGTCGTTACCGGCAATCTCGGCCAGCGGCACCAAGCGGGCGTATTTTTCCGTGTCGGCCAGCTTGGTGAAGGTATCGACAATCTTGTGCATGTCCTGGGCGCGCAGGCGGTTCTTGTTGCCGTCCTTGATGAAGCCCTTGCTGGCATCGACCATGAAGATGCCTTTGCGGCCTGCAGCCCCTGCCTTGTCGAGCACGATGATGCAGGCGGGAATGCCGGTGCCGTAGAAGAGGTTGGCCGGCAGGCCGATGATGCCCTTGATGTAGCCCTGGCTGACGATCTTGCGGCGGATGGCGCCTTCGGCCCCGCCACGGAACAGTACGCCATGCGGCAGAATGACGGCGCCTTTGCCGGTGCTGTTCAGGCACTTGAGGATATGTAGCAGGAAGGCGTAGTCGCCGTTCTTCTCAGGGGGAGTGCCGTACTCGAAACGACCGTAGAGATCATTGAGCGGATCGATGCCGTTGCTCCAGGCCTTGGTCGAGAAGGGGGGATTGGCCACCACATAGTCGAAGGTCTTGAGGCTGGTTTCGTTCTGCGTGAAGTGCGGGCTGGAGAGGGTGTTGTCCTGCCAGATCTCCGCCGTCGGGCAGTCATGCAGCACCATGTTCATGCGCGCCAGGGCGGAGGTGGCGTTGTCCATTTCCTGGCCATACAGGGCCAGATCAAAGCCGGTGCGGCTCTTGGCCTCGTCATGCGCCTTGAGCAGCAGGGAGCCGGAGCCGCAGGCGGGATCGTGAATGCTCTGCTTGGCGCTGGTGGCCGCCCCCAGCTCAATCACCTGCGCCATCACGCGGGAGACTTCGGCCGGCGTATAGAACTGCCCCTTGGACTTGCCGGACTCCGTGGCGAAGTGGCGCATCAGGTATTCGTAGGCATCCCCCAGCAGGTCATCGCCTTCCGCCCGGTTACGGCCGAACTCCATGCTTTCGAAGATGGAGACCAGCCGGGTCAGGCGATCGACCATCTCCTTGGCCTTGCCCAGCTTATCCGGATCGTTGAAGTCGGCGACGTTGATGGCGCCCTTCAGGGAGTCGTTGGCCTCGGCCAGGCGACCGATGATCTTGTTAATGCCATCGCCGATATCCGGCGTGTTCTTGAGGGCGACCATGTCGGCAAAGCCGCCGCCCGCGGGCACCTCGATCAGGGCGCCGGGGACGCCGGCATACTTGTCCGACACGTACTTCATGAAGAGCAGGACGAGCACATAGTCCTTGTACTGGCTGGCATCCATGCCTCCCCGGAGCTCGTCGCAGGACTTCCAGAGGGAGGAATAGAGTTCGGATTTCTTGAGCGCCATGGGTCAGCCTTGGTTAAAAATCATTCGGGGCGCGAAGGGCGCCGGACATCGGAAGAATGTAGGGCTACCGGTGGTTGGGGGCAACATGTCGTATTACGGGGCAGGAGCCTGCGGGACTGCGGGAATTACGGATGCCGCAGCCCTCTTGGCCGCCCTACTATGCTGGAATGCCCTCCCTTCCCCCTGACCGAGGCCACCCCATGCGATCTCCCCAGTCCGTAGAAGCTTTGGAAAACTTGGGGCGTGAACGCTTGTCCCCGAACTTCTTCATGCGGGACTTTCTCTACAGCGAGATCGCCAACTTCCACGGCATTCCCAAAATCCCCGAGAACCCGGACCTGGCCATCGAGACCGGCAAGCGGCTCTGCGAGGAACTGCTGGAGCCCCTTCAGGCGACATTCGGGCGCATTGCCATCCGCTCGGCCTATCGGTCCCCGACCGTGAACGCACTAGGCAATGAGAAAGGGGATAACTGCGGCTCAAACGAGAGCAATTACGCCGCCCATATCTGGGACCGCCCGGACAAGGACGGCAAGAAGGGCGCCATGGCCTGCATCGTGGTGCCGTGGCTGGTCGATCACTGTGAGGCCGGGGGCGACTGGCGGGGCATGGCGTACTGGATACACAACCACCTACCCTATGGCAGCCTGCAGTTCTTTCCGAAGCTCTGGGCGTTCAATATTGGCTGGCATGAGGCGCCGAAGCGGGAGATTTATAGCTATATCCCGGATCATAAGGGCTGGCTGCTTCGAGGGGAGCCGGTTTTGGAGCAGCTTTCCGCCTCTTATGCGGACTTTCCGCGCCCGGCCCGGGCGTAAGCCAATCGCCCTGCCCAGCGCCGCATTGACTGCAAATCTCGCCGCCCCCTCATCAAACGAAGAGCAGCCGCTGTAGCAGATACCAGCGCATCAAGGGGATGGGCGGATGCACTCCACCCTGACAGAAATGTCTACCAGACTTAAGGCACAAGACCAATGCACATCAAATGCCCAAGCTGCGGAAAGGATAATGAGCTCGAATGCGGCCACCTTGCGTGCTCCAACTGCAAGACCGAGCTTTCTGGCAAGCGCTACGAGGCGAGGGCAAGCATTGCCGCTGGCATCCTGGGAGCCGCTGTGCTGGTTGGGGCAGGCCATTATGCGCTTGAGAAGCTAAATCCCGAGCCGACCAGGCTACCATTGAATGTCGAATATGAAATCGTGCACATTTGCATCAATGGCCAGCGGAATCTTATCGATGAGAACGAACTCTTGAGCGCTACGTCCCTATGCGTATGTGCCACCGAGAAAGCATCCTGGACCACGACGATCACCGAGCTAAAACAGGAGCCCGCGCTCGTTGGCACACGGATTCGTCATGCCCTGCGTGAATGCCGATAGTGGCGGACGAGACCTCTCTCGTCCGCCACTCCCTTCATTTACTTGCGGGGCGGGTTGTTTCCACGACCACCACCGGACTTTCCACCGGTAGTGCTAGGGCCATTTTGGGGACGGGGCGCGGATTTGCTCATTTCTGATCTCCTGTGCGATATGGTGGGTGAGCATCAACAGACTACGACACCAGGAGGGGACAAATGGGGACATCTCCCCAGCCAACCAGCGAAGCCCTGAAGGCGGCTATTGAAAAGGCATTCACGGTAATGGGCCTGTCTCAGCGACAGGGCGCCTACCTGCTCTTCGACGTTCTTCACCCAGGGTCAGAAGATGACCTGGAAGCAGGACGATTTGCCGATGCCTTCAAGAAGCAGATGGCCCGGCCCACTACCTCACCGGAGACGCTAGAGAGGTACCTGGTCGCCCTTCAGGGGCTGGATGAATTCAAAAGAGCCGATCTGCACTACCTTCGCCCCGCCCGTAGCGAGCACATCCCGGACGAGCTGCGAAGGGAGTTGCAGATCTTATCGAAAGAGGTCCACGCCCTTGTGAAGGCTCGCCGAAAATAGGCAATCAGGATGGGATATCCTTATCAACCACCTACAAACCAATCACACGCCGAGCATCAGCCTTCGGACTGCGCTGTTTCTATTCAGCTCCATAGGCTGCTTGCATTTATCGTACTGGTAGTGAACCCGCCATTTTCGGCTTGTGACGCCAACTTGCTTTTCCATTAATTGCGAAAGCAACAAAATTAAAATTTTAACCACATCCGAAAGGCGTCCGTGCAACTTCCTGATTGGTTCACACCGCCATTTGTATTAGTCAGACAATCCGTATAACCAAAACTCAAAACGAGTGGACATCCCCGGGAAGGGCGACTTCAAACCCGTCCGACAGCTGCCATGCGATGCCCATCCCAAGGGAAAGCACAAATTCCAGCTCTTCATCTCGCGGACGCGATGAAAGGACGATCATCAACCGGGGCTCACCTCCTCGACGCCAGCGATATTCCAGCAACTGTCCCACCGCGGCGCGAATGGCATAGCGAGTTTCCACCCGCTCGGTTGGCTTTATCTCTGCAAGCCACGAAGTACTTTCCCCTCTGAATACCACGTCCGTGTATTCATCATCTTCGCGAATATCCCTAACGTGAGGCTGCCTCTGCAAATGCTCGACAAAGGCTGACTGCAACACCGTATGAAGAGGGTCTATCTGCTGCGATTTTCCCATCAAGACCCGCACATATGGATTATTGGCAGATGAATTTCCTCCGCCCGCCCCCCGACTGGCGACCAACTTCTGGTTTGCCTTCGCCATCGCCTCGGCATCCAGGCGTGGGAGATCGAACTCTCCACTACACAGCCAGGACTTCACCATGGCATTGTTGCACTTTGCCTTTTTCAGGATTTCCACGGCATGCTGGGGATGAAGAAGCTGGTGAGAGCCAAACCGGGATATCAGCTTTTCCTTTCCAGAAATTTTCCTGGCATCCAGCAGCACCGGCTTCTCGAACCACACAAAGCAAATGTCTGGGCACTTCCAATTATAGCAGGCTCGATTCCGTCCCCAATGGGCGTCGAAAGCCGTCCGCTTTTCCTTGAAGATCGAACGCACCGACGGCAATGACCACACTTCCTCCGAGCGATCGCGAAAGCCTGTCGAGTCAGCCACGCGCTGGCGCTCCTGCTCCGACGTCGTGGAAATGCTTACCGCCATGCCAATCGCATACTGCCGTCCCTTGTGTGCTCCGGTGAACACCATGGCAAGACTGGCGGCCTCACCATATGCCTGCAACGCACCGCCCTTTTCTGCATTGGCATGAAAGTAACGGAGCCCTCGCAGGACCGAAGCGGGCGAATTTATCCATTCCTCAAACCCATATCCAAAGTCCTTGGGGAAGCCGCCGGTGGCTGGAATGCCGTCGGGCTGGGTGTAGCCATTCGAGTTCCACTTCAAAGGCTTGATGACGATGGCCTTGTTCGTCTCAGGCACAGGCTCGTGATGAACCAGCGTGGATCCCCTGCGCTCTTCCTTGCCGACAAACTCCTGCCAGGAAGCACTCGAGGCACCAACCTGCCGCAAATCCCGAAACTGATAAACCCACCGCTTACCCGCGGTGCCGCCGCCGGGAATGGACTCCGATAGCCGAGCCACAAACACGTCATGCCCCGCCGCCGACTGGATGAACAGAACGATCTTGGCGGCGCCGCCTGGCGGCGTAGTCCAGTTGCCAGAGCTCCCCGTCCCCTCCTTGAGATCCATCCTGAGGTTAATAATTCCCCCATCGACAGGCCGATGATGAACCGCCACGGCTGTCTCGCCCTGGCCAATAACTTCCTTATAAGAGCTGATGGACACCATTCTTTTCCCCATTCGGCCTGACGGCCATTTTGTTGATTCTTCTTGAGCAACGAGTCTGCGCGTATTACTTCTCGCGCCCCAGGCACTGAATCAGTCGACGCACTGGGACAGCCTCTTTGCTGCAGACTCCCTGCTCCGGTCTGCCCTAGCCCCTGAGGCGCCAACCATGTACTAAAAGCTGCTGCAGCCGAATGTAGCAAGAGGGGTAGCCGAGAGATATCCGTATAAACCCTCGCCAGTACTTGTCCAGTCCCCCCCCTATCTGGCCGTCAGGCTCAATGCCCGCCTGAATGCCTCGAACCCCAGGTGACGCTGCCCCCCCGGCAGGATCGTTGGTAGCAACTGCCGGTTCTGCAGCCCCTTGAACTGGATCGGCCGCCAACGCTCCTGCAGGTCCCGGCCCATTTCAAGGGTACCCAGACGCTGCCCGGCCTCACTGACGGCAAAGATCAGCGACCGCCCAGCTGCGCAAACCTGCGCATACGTCCCGACGCAATGCAGCATCAGCGCCCCCTCCTCCTGCAGTGACTGACTGTCCTGCAGTGCCTGAAAGCTCAGGTCACCGGCCTCATAGCAGGGCAACGGCACGTCCCAGGCCAGGAAAGGGGCCGGCTCGCCATCGGGCGCCGCAATGCCAGCCGCCAGCGGCGCGTCATCATCATCCTCAATTGGCGGTCGCAGGAACTGCCCGACCTCCTCATGCCAGCACCGGCTCCTGCCATGCATGACGCCGAACGGCTGCTTGAACCAGTCTCGGGGAATGCGCAGGCCTTCAACGCAAAACCAGTCCAGCACTTCCGACAGGCGCTCGAACAGGGTGCGCAAGTCGCTGCGTGCAAGCAACACTTCACGGGCAAACGCGAGCAGCACGCGCTGCAGGCGGGCATGATGATGTATGGCCAGATCCCGGCGACTGATCAGGGACTCATGCCAGAACACACATTCCGGCACGAGTGATACCTGGTTCATCCGGACGGGCCGCTCGACCACCTCCGCGCGAGCCCTGACCTCAACGGATTCCCGCACCACCCACACCAATGCGATCAAGCGGCAGTCCCGGTGTATCCCGTAGTAGCGGAAGTCCTTGCCCAGACGGGCCAGCCAGACGGACAGCTCCTGCAGGAAAAGGTGCTTGCCGCAGGTCTCGTGATACCCCTCCAGGGTTTGACACAAAATCTGCAAGGTGTCGGCCGGCCATCGTGCCAGGTGAGCCCACGCGTTTCGGCTCAGGCCTGCTGCCCCCAGCGCGTCTCGTACCTGAGCCGGGGTGAGCTCGGCAGCCTCCGAAATCGCAGCCGCTGCCACGGCGACCGGAAAGAGCTTGCGGCTGCGGCCCGGCCAGTGCAGGCGATCACTCCAGTGCGCCAGGAGATGCATCTCCCACTCTGTGGACGTTGGCTGACGACCCTTCAGGCAAAGGCGCAGGTGGTAGTCCACCAGCGACCGCGGATAGCCCAAGGCATCCAGCAGCACCACATCGAGCAGGGGCCCACATGCGCTCGTCCGTTGAATCGCCGCCTGTGCAACGTCGCGAGCAGCCACTGTGGCGGCCTCGCCCGATAGGCCAGTCAACGCGAACCACTCCAGCAGGCGCTGGCGCAGCCACTTCAGGATCATGATCTGCCACTGTGAAAGCGAGAACACCTGCCACTGCCGGGTATGGCGCCGCGGCCCCTGTGCCCATTCCCACACCGCAATGGCGGCCTCGTCATTGAAGTGTGAGGCCGGCTCAGCATCGCGGACGGCCTGTGTTTTCACGTGCAACTCCGTCGTTCCACCGCAGAGCGACACAATTCGGCATCCTGCCTCCTGGCGCACGTGGATGAATTCCCGCCCCAATCGCGCCAAGAACTCGCGGACGACGCTCTCGTCATGTCCAGTGACCACCTGCAAGCCATCGGCCAGGTCCCCGAGGATGCATCGCTGCAGCGTCTCCCGCAGCACAACCGGCGGCTGAGTGCTCCGCAACATGCGTCGCAATGGCCGGTAGGGAGCCTCATCAAGAGCAGGGAAAATCATGTCCATACGCGGCCTGATAGAAGTGCTCGAATGACGCAGTGTGACGCCCGCCAGCGACAGGATGCGTCGCTAGTCGTCCAGGGAATCCACCGGGGTCGAATGCATATCCTCGTAACTGGTGACGATCAGCACCACTTCCATTTCGGCTTCGGTTAGTGCGGGATTGACGATGATTCCTGTCAGGACGGATGGCTCCGTCGCCAGGTAGCAGTAGAGCGCCTCTGCAGCCGCCGTGAATTCATCCAGCCCCACTTCCTCCCGGGCACTGATCACGGCCATGACAGCGCTGGCCGAGAACAGCTGCCGAGCAAGATCAGAATGCGAGGCGACGGCTGCATGTACCGCAGCCTCAGCACGCCCCGACCCACTGGCCCTGCCCAGCGCTATAAGTGTCCGTCCCGGCTCATCCAGCACGATACGCACATCCGAGAAATCAATGGCTATCGGTGAAGGATTCAGGATGACGCTGCAGAGCGCGTAGCAGAACGCCTCTACCAACCGAGACATGTCCGCGGAGCGCCCAATCGCCACCTCAATGGGAAGACAGCGCGCCCGCGTCGTGTAGCGCATGTCCACTCCGGACAGGGCCGGGTGCGGCGGCGTGATGGAGCGCGTCAGCTTTCCGGACTCGGCACACCAGGACGCAAGATCCGACAGGAAAACTGCCCAGGCGTCATCCTCGGGGTCGCCAATCAGCAATACCAGATCAGCATCAGTAGTCGCTTCACGCAGCAGCGCGAGGGGACTGCCAGGTGCGGCATTGCCCTCCTGCAAATCCGGTAGCGTGCCCTCCAGCAGA
Source organism: Moraxellaceae bacterium (assembly GCA_020697295.1). Taxonomy (GTDB): domain Bacteria; phylum Pseudomonadota; class Gammaproteobacteria; order Pseudomonadales; family Moraxellaceae; genus UBA2031. Next base: position 20,783 of record JAJFBF010000047.1, read on the forward strand.
ACCAGAGTCCGCGCGGGGTTTTCCGCCAACTGCGTCAGGTCGCCATGCACGGCTACAAGGCGCACCAGGAAAGACAGGTCGGAAGGAAGCGCCGCCACCCGCTCGCAGCCCCAGTGGCCCACGCCGACGATGGTGATGACGGCGGAGCTCGCTTCGTGGATGTTGAAGAGCGTGTTCATGCGGCTGCGGAGGGCGCGCTATATCTAGGGGCCATCGGGCAGGAGAAAACCATCAGGGTCACACGCATTCGCCTTTCTCCATGGCGCCGATGTGTGAGGGCCGCCCGCAATCTGTTGCTATCGCGATCGACTTTAGCAGCCTCCTGCCAGCCAGAAATATGCACAGTTTTCGCACATGTCGCTTTATCGGAGACATGGCGCAACCCTTTCCCAGGGGCGTTATCAGTTGTGCAGGTAGGCGCAGGGCGAGAGGCGGATCTGGTGGTCTTCCACCGCCTCGTTGAAGTTCTCCAGCAGGGCGGCGTAGCTCCAGGCCTGGTAGGAGGGGTGACTCACCTCCTTGCTGCCGTGCTTGAACTGGGTGGTGACGACGGCGTCCAGCGGGGTCTTGCCGGCCTGCGTCCACTGCTTGAGCTCGACGATGATCAGGCAGGGCTGCTGCTCGGCGTTCTTGCCGGTGATCAAAAAGTCCACGCGCTTGGCGGTCTGCGGGAGGGGTACGCTATGGCGACGCCGCAGTCGGCGGGGATGTCGTCATCCACCATCACCTTGCCCATGAAGGTGAGGGAGTTGGCCCAGGCCTTGATCTCTTCCGGGCTCACCTTGTGGCCGGTGCGGGCGCGGAAGGCCTCGAGGATGACCTCCTCAATGTCGCGGTGGTGCACGTCGTGCAGGAACTCGGATTTCTGGGCCTGGTAGATGATCACGGGCGTCCTGCTCGTTGTTGTTATGGGGGCCTGTGGAAGGGTCGGGCCGCGATCGCGCCTGCCGGTGGCGGGGCCCCGGGGCGTCGCGACGGGTCCGGCCCGGCGCCCGGGCCCCTGCCCTTGCGGGGGCCGGGGTGGGGGCGCGGGCCGGGGCCTTCGCGATACCGGGGCCGGGCGGTCCGGCCCGGAAAGCCTCGACTCTAGCACCCGCCATTAGGGGTAGGAATCCGTAAGTACCGCAGTAGGTAGACGCTACGGAGCGCGGCTTGACGCCCCGCTCCCACCCGGTGGACTTCCCTCCAAACCCCATGGCACTGCGATTCGGTTCGCTTCAGTCTTGGGTGACAAGACCGGCGCAAGCCGGTTTTGTCGTTTCTGGGGACAGGTGGGCTACGGAATGGAGGCCAGGGGATGCGCACCACCGTCTATGCGGCCGGTTACAACCCCTACAGCACCTCCCAATGCCCACCCTTCTTCGGGCCCTGATAACGGAGCCTGCCATCGGCCTGAAGCCTGGCGGCGGCACGCTCTATGGTGCGCAGGGACCGCCCCAGGGCCTGCGCCACCTCGGCCAGTGTCAGCTCCGGCTGCTGGCGGAGCAGGGCCAGTATCTGCTGCGGGGTCCTGACCGCTTTTTCTACCGGCGTTTCTACCGGCGTTTCTACCGGCGTTTCTACCGGCGTTTTACGGTCAGCCTTGACTACAGCCTCGTGGATGCAGCCCAGCATGAAGCGGATAAAAGGCGCGCAGTCCGACGCGGCCGTGCTGTCGTTGAGGGCCTGGTAATACCCGGCCTGCTGCTGGTGGACGAGGCTCTCCACCGGTAGCCAGGCAAAGGCCGGCTGCCAGCGCGAGAGCAACAAGGTTTGCCACAACCGCCCCATGCGCCCGTTGCCATCGGCAAAAGGATGGATGAACTCGAACTCGTAGTGGAACACCGAGCTGGCAATCAGCGGATGCTCCCGGCAGTTGCGCAACCAGTCGAACAACTGCGCCATCAGGGGTGGGACACGCGCGGCAGGCGGGGCCATGTGCAGCACCTTGTCGCCCGCCATCACGCCAACGCCGCCGCTGCGATAGGCGCCGGGGTGATCCAGCAAGCCGAGCATCAGTTGCCGGTGCGCCGCCAGCAGGTCGCGCTCGTCCAGCGCATTCCACTCCGGCAGCCGCTCGTAAACCGCCAGCGCATTGCGCGCCTCCTGCAGTTCACGCGGCGGGGCCAATACCGTCTTGCCGTCCAGGAGGGCAGTGATTTGCTCCTCGGTAAGCGTATTGCCTTCGATGGCCAGCGAGCCGGTTACCGTGCGGATGCGGTTGATGCGGCGCAGGCGCAAGTCCCGATCGAAGCCCGGCCGCGCGCTCAATCGCCCGACTTGTTCGGCAATGTCGGCTACCAACGAGACGATGTCGCCCGTCAGGACAAAGGGCGGCTGGTAGTTGGACTTGGTCACGGCTTGCTCCCGCGCTTCATACGAGAAGACATCGTCATCATGTCAGTGGCTTGCCGCTGCGGCGCGGACGGCGGCGGCTGTCGCGCAGCCACTTCTGCTCCTCCGGCGGATAGAAGGCCAGGACGCTGACGCCCTCCGTCACCGCTACTGGCGGCCGCCAGATCGGCTTCGCCGCCCACGATGAACAGTTTGGGACGCTCCAGGACTTCCTGCACGAATGCGCCCTGCCCCGCCACCAGCTGCGCCCATTCCGCGGCGCCATACACCTTGGGATTGATCTCGCGCCCCAGCGTCTGCTGCAGGGGATAGAGCGCGGTCACCACCTCGGCGAAGCCCGCCGGGCCGATCACCATCACGTCGATGTCGCTGCCCGCCCCTGCCTTGCCCGAGGCCATGGACCCGAACACGAAGGCCAGCCCGATCTTGTCTGCCAGGGGCAGCAGGGCCTCCGCGAGCACGTCCACCACGCCAGAAGTCTTGCGCAGGAGGCTGGCCAGCTCCTCGTACACCGGGCAGTCGCGGTTGGCGGCATAGTGGACCTGGTTGCCGATCTTCTGCCGCGTCAGCAGCCCGGCCTCGGCCAGTCGCGCCAGCTCGCGCGTCAGGGTGCCCGGCACCGTGCCGGTGAGGCGGGCAATCTCGCGCAGGTGATAGTGCCGCTCCGGGTGCAGGAGCAGCAGGCCCAGGGCCCGGCGGCGGTAATTCGTAAACAGGACATCCGCGAGAGACATGCCCACACCCACCAAGTGTTGCCTATAAGGCTTCAAATGTAGCCCAATAAGCAACGAAGTCAACCCGTGTGGCAGAGGCGATGGTCGCAGTCCACGGGAGCAACGAAGAGCATCCGGACGGCAGATGTCTAATTAGACGTTGCGTGTCTAAAGCGAACTAAACCACCCACTTTCCCGCCGTTACATATTCGCCGCCGCCATTCGTATCTTTTTTGGTACACTCCCTCCCGGACCACGGAGGGTCTATGGAGCCACAACTGGAGGTCCGGTTTTTCCGGACCGAGGCGGGCAAGGAGCCGGTGCGCGACTGGCTGCGCGAGTTGCCGGTCCTGGACCGGCGCACGGTGGGCGAAGACCTCAAGACGGTCCAGTTCGGCTGGCCGTTGGGCATGCCCTGGGGTGCAAGTGGCTGCGGAAGATGGAGCCCGGCCTCTGGGAGGTCCGGGTCAGCCTGGACAAGCGCATCGCCCGGCTGCTGTTCACCGTGGAGGGGAATGCCCTGGTGCTCCTGCACGGCTTCATCAAGAAGAGCCGGGCCACACCGGCGGACGATCTGGCCCTGGCGCGTCAGCGCCTGCGGCAACTGCGGAGCGAAACATGAAGAAGCCTGTTCACATCGGCAGTTCCCTGGACGACCTGCTGCAGCAAGACGGCCTGCTGGAGCACGCCACGGCGGTGGCCGTGAAGCGCGTGATCGCCTGGCAGATCGAGGAAGAAATGAAGGCCCAGGCGTTGACCAAGACGGCGCTGGCCGAGCGCATGCACACCAGCCGCGCCGCGCTGAACCGCCTGCTCGATGACACCGACACCAGCCTCACGCTGACCACGCTGGCAAGCGCGGCGGCGGCGCTGGGCAAGAAGCTGCGCATCGAGCTGGCCTGACGGGCTGGCCGGCCTCGTCCGCTGGCGACATCTATCTCAAGCTGACCGTCATCGACGATGTGCTCGTGGTGTCGTTCAAGGAGCCCTGATCATGAAGTGTCCCAACTGCGGCGCCGCCACGCTGGTGCCTGACACCCGCGACCTGCCCTACACCTACAAGGATGAGACCACCCTCCTCCCCGCCGTGACGGCCGACTGGTGCCCGGCCTGCGGCGAAGCGGTAATGGCGATGGACGAGTCGCAGCGGGTGTCACAGGCCATGCTGGAGTTCAACAAGCAGGTCAACGCGGGACTGGTCGATCCCGACTTCATCGGCACGGTGAAGCGCAAGTTGCAGCTGGACCAGCGCGAGGCGGAGCTGGCGGCCCTTAAGCAGGCCGGCCATGCCCTGAATGAACAGCTGGCCAGCCGTGGCGTCGAGCCGGAAGCCATCGTGGCCGAGTTCGAGCAGGCACGGAAAGCCGGACGCCTCCAGCCAGGAGACCCCCATGACAAAAAAACTCGATGACGTGCTGACGGCCCTGCCCAAAGAGCGGCAGCGGCGGATCGAAGCACGTGCTCTGGAGTTGGCCCTGCCGGCCGCACAGGATTACGAGGCCTTCCTGCGCGGCAAGGTCGAGGCGGCCCGTCTTTCCGTGCAGGCCGGCGACGGTCAACCCGCTGCCGAGGTGGAGGCCTTTTTTGCCGCGCGCCGCGCGGCATTGAAGCCGTAACCCTCGGCATGAAGACAGGCGCTCAGGCGAGGACCCGGCGCCCGAAATGCAGTCCCTTGGCCAAGCTCCTTATTTCCCAAAACGAAAATATGGAGGCCAATACTCCTTCTGTATTTCCCGGCAGGAAAACATGAAGTCGATCGGTAGCCCGGCTTGACGCCCCGCCTGCCCCCGGTAGACTTCTCTGACCACTCAACCCTTGGCACTGCGATTCAGTTCGCTGCTGTCTTGGGTGACAAGACCGGCGCAAGCCGGTTTTGTCGCTTCTGCGGATAGAAAAAGGCCTGTTCTACCCGCCTGCTGCCGGGGAAATCATCGACTCCAGGCGCCGGAACAGCAGGGCCTCACGCTGCGCATTGCCACGGGCAGTGGATTGCACGGCGTATTCAAAATCAGGATGAGCCAGAAGCTCGCGCAGCTGCGCCGCCACCACGTGCTGCAGGACCGGATAGGCCGCCGCCAGTTCCACCCCCAGCGACTCGCGGCCATCGATCAAGGTCAGCAGGTCCTCGATGTCGCGACTGGCCATGGGATCGTCATTGCCCCGCCCCCGGTAGGCTTCGAGCTTGGTCGCCACGAAATACACCGGCGTCACCAGACGAATGAGGGTGCCGTCCGACAGGGCGTGATCGGTGGCCGTGCGCAGCGCAGCGGTGTACCAGCGATTGGAGAAACCGAGGATGCGCTCGTCGTCCGGCATGAAGTCGACGATCAGCGGGCTCGTGCCGCCAGCGGCCAGCCGCATGCGACAGATCACCTCGTCCTCCGCGCTCACCTGGAAGCCGCGCTGCTGCAATCGGGCCTGCAGCGCATACCAGTCCGCGCCACCCAGCACATGGACAATCAGGTCGACATCATCGGTAAAGCGGACGGACTCGCGACTGATGGCATCCGTCAGCATGAGGGCCGTGGTGCAGCCGCCGACAAAGGCCATTTGCGCGGCCAGCTCGGGCCCCAGCGCCACCGCCACGCGCTGCAGCATGAGCTCCTGCTGGCGCCACGCCGGCTCCGGACTCATGCCACCCTACCTCGCAGATGCTGCTCCAGGAGGTCGCGGGCCAGACCGGCTTCACGTGGCTGGCCCAGGCGAATGGCGTCGACCAGGGCCAACAGGGCATACAGCTCCGGGTCACGCCGGGCGGCCATGGGCACGGTGCGGAACAGCGGCTCGATGCGCTGCCCCAGCTGACTGCCCTCGGCATCTTCCCAGACGTAAATATGCTCGCCGGCCGACAGCAGGCGATCGGCGAGCACCGGGGCGGCATGCGCGGTGGGCAGGCCCCGCACCAGCGGGCCCGGCCGGGCCGGAAACACGTAGCGCACGCCATGCGCCAGGAATTCGAAGAGCCCCCGGGTATTGACCTGGGGCCGGCCACTCTGGCGCCCGGCTTTCAGCAGGCCATTCTCCTGGCAGCGGCGCAGGCCGCCGCTGACCTCGGACTTGCTGATGCCGGTACTCTCCTCCAGGGCGCGGACGGAGTACGGGTCCTGACCGGCCTCGGGCGCGGCACCGGCGGCCAGCGACGCCCTCGCCAGCGCCGATTCGCGGACGGCGAAGGGCGAGGCCTCCTGGCGGGAGAGGCTTACCAGCTTGAGCAGCAGCAGCAGATCCTGGCCTTTCATGGGGTGTCCGGATGGAATGTCCTTTGTTTCAGGACAGAGGACACAGCATACAAGGAGGGCCAGGGCTCAGCAAGCCGGCCACACCGCCCCCTCACTCCGCCCAGTTCTCCAGTACCAGGCCCGGCACCCGCTCGAACTCCCTCAGGTTGTTGCTGACCAGGGGCAGGCCGAGCGCCAGCGCATGGGCGGCAATCCAGAGGTCGTTATTGCCGATGACCCTGCCGCTGCGCTGCAGGTGGGCCAGCAGGCGTCCGTAGTGCGACCCTGCCTCGGCCGTAAGCTCCAGCACGGGGATCAGTTCACGCAGGCGCGCCAGTGCCGCCAGGACGGCATCGCGCTGCAGGCTCTTTTCGGCACCGTGGCAGAGCTCGCCCCAGGTCACGGCCGACATGGCCACTTCACCGGGGCGCAGTTGCTGAAAACGCGCCAGTACCGCCGGGGGCCGCGCCTTGGTGATGTAGATGCAGATATTGGTGTCGAGCAGGTAGCGGCAGACACTCATGGCTTACAGCTCGTCCCGCGCCTGCGGCGGCAGGTTGTGCCGGCCTTCGCTCATAAAATCGTCCGGCATGGCCGCCAGCAGCTCGAAAGCTTCGGCGAGACTGACCGCCTTCTTGCGCAGCACGATCTCCTCGCCCCGGCGCAGGATCTCCACCTCGTCCACATCGAACTGGAAGTCCCTGGGCAGGCGGACCGCCTGGGAATTGCCGCTCTTGAAAACCCGGGTTGTTGCCATGGCCACCTCCGTATATATTGAAAGTATATACAGACAGCGCCCTCATGCCAATCGGGCCTCAGCGCTTCGTCCCTTTTTACAGCCCCACCTTTTTACACGGCGGCGACGGCCTCCCTCTTCCGGGCGAGTGCCGGACGGGGGTCATTAATGAGCCCTTAGGGGCGTTAACAGCTCTTTTATGAGCCCCTTGCTGCAACTCACCGAAAAGGGGTGGGGGCCCGCTCAGGTCCATTGCGCAGTCGCGGTGCTTTTCCTCGCTGCAACTCACCGAAAGGGGTGGGGTCCCGCTCAGGTCCATTGCGCAGTCGCGGTGCTTTTCCTCGCTGCAACTCACCGAAAGGGGTGGGGTCCCGCACGCCCTCCGACTTCCTCACCTGCGATGCTCTTCCCGCAGACAGCCAAAACCGCGAGAGCGACCCGCCGGCCGTTGCGAAAGCCGGCGGCTAGCGCCCCTCGCGCAGCAACATCGACACCATGGCGTTGACGAAAGCGTCATCTTCCGCCTGCGGATCCGCAGGGCTGCCGAAGCCGGCCTCCGCCACGGCATACCCGTACAGGGCATTCTGCACCACGACCGCCAGCGCCTGCGGATCGACGTCGATCAGCTCACCCGCCTGGATGCGCTGGCGGTAGACACGCGCAATCGACTCCAGCGCATCCTGCACCAGGCGCTGGCGCACCTCGGCCTTGAGCTCGGGAAAATGCTCGGCGCCGCGGCTGAGCAGATTGGCCCGCTCCAGGTTGTCCCGCATCCCCCGCAGGGTCAGCCTGAACTGCGCCAACAGGGCGCTACGGGTGTCCCTGTCGGCATCGGCCAGGGCGTCCAGCTCGTGGGAGCGTCGCGCCCGGGCGCTCTCGATCTCTTGCTCCATGAGCGCCTTGAGCAGCGCTTCCTTGTCGGAAAAGTGCCGGTAAAAGCTGCCGCTGCCGGCCTTCAGGCCAACCGCCGCCTCGAGCTCCGCGACCGACACGCCGTCAAAGCCCTTGCGTGAAAACAGGTGGAGACCCGCCTCGATCAGCAAGGCCCGGGTTTTCCCGCGCTCCTTGCTGCCCGGACCGGTTGTGGGACGCGGTGCCGCCGGTTTCGCCATGCCCTGCCTCTCCTGTTCGCAATTTGTGGGGCGCAGGGTAGCGCAAGTCCGTCCGCCCCGGTGCGCGGCCGAGCCCGACCTGAGCAGACCAGCCCGCCCCCATCAACAATCCCGAACAGCCTCAACCGTCGGTCCGGCAAATGCAAGTACATCCTTGCACAGTGCAAGTAACCCCTTGCATCATTCGACAGCCGCCAGGGACGCAGATCCGTCGCCGGCCAAGACCCACCCCATCACGGAGGATCCCCCATGCGCGGTACCCCGACAGCACTCCGCTTCCGGCTGGCCTGCACGGCCACCCTGCTGGCCCTGACCTGGCCGGCGACGGCACAACTGCCCACCGACTTCTCCAGCCAGTCCGCGCTCGACAGCTACGCCAGCGCGCTCCCGGCCCCGCAGGCGCCGGACAATAGCGTGGACTGGTTCGACGGCCAGGACCGCACGCCCTACAGCCTGGCGGTGTCGAACTGGCACTTCGGCCAGTATTACCAGGAAGCGTCGGCGCGCTTCGGCACCCTCCCGGACGGCACCGCGCTGCTGGGGGCCCGCACCGGCTGGCTGCTGTACCTGCTGTCGCTGACCGGCGCCGACAAGTTCACCGGCAACCCGCCTGACCGCGGCTGGGAATGGGGCTGGACCGTTGCCACCCCGGAAATCCCGCTGGTCAACCGCGAGGTCAGCTCCGTCAACTACCGCAGCGGTTTCCGCCGCCCGCACCTGCCGCCGCTGCGCTGGACGCGCGACGGCCGCCTGGGCCTGGTGGCCGACATCGGCGGCGTGGATGGCAAGCCGCAGCCGCTGCGCATCCAGTTGAACCGCCCCGAGGGGCTGCAGGAGCATTTTGTCGACAGTGCGCCGGGGGTGCCCAGCATGGACCCGGCCACCTGGGAGGTCCCTGACTACACGAAGTGGGGCCTGCCCGGCAGCAACCTGGCGCAGTTTGCCACGCTGTGCGAGGCGGCCCCGGCCACGCCCGCCCAGGCCAACCCCTATACCTGCGGCAGTGACGACTGCTACGACCTGACACTGGTCGGCACCGCGGTGCAGCAGAGCTACGACACCTCGGCACAGGTGGGCAAGGAAGGTGGCATCCGCACGCAGTACCTGCCGCAGTTGCAGCCGCAGGACCGGCTGTTCAGCCGCCAGCTCACCATCCGCGTCAGCCAGCCCAAGACGCCGCAGGCGCGCATCAGTGCCGTCGACATCGGCCGCGACGTCCGGGTGGCGCCCATCCGCCAGGGCGTGCTGTTCGAGCCGGTCACGCCGGCCGATGGTCGCCTGCTCGTCGCGCGCCGCGCCGGCCTGCCGCTGGTGTGGCGGCATTCGGCAACGGGGCGGATGCACGCCGGCAATTATGAAACGGTCTATGCGGTGGCGCCGCAGGGCGGACCCGCCTGTGACGTCACGCAGTGGGGCGACCTGATGCCCATCTCGCACGCGCCCTTCGATCCGCGCGTAAAGGACAAGTACCTGTTTGCGAAATACCCCTTCCGCGATCCGATGGGCAACGCCATTCCCGACGGCGCCGACATCAAGGGCACCTATCCCTGGATCGACAAGGACGCCAAGGTGCTGTCGCTGATGATCAGCGACGCCAACCTCTTCGGCGGCGGCTATCTCGCGCCCAAGGAACGTTACCCGAACCGTTGCGTGCACGATGGCTGCAAGCGCGGCGACCGCGATGCCACCAACGACCTCACCTACATGCTCCTCGGCGGCTGGAGCAAGGGCAAGGGCGTGGTCATCGACAACCTGCTGAACTTCGCGGACTTCCGCCTGACGCTGTCCAACGCGCTCTGGCTGGACCTCTACCGGCCCGGCTCGGCGCTGCCCGTCACCGCCAACCGCAATGCCAGCGTCGAGGTCGGCGGCTCGCGCTCGCTCAGCCACAGCGAACCCAACAGCCTGATCCCGCTGAAGGATCGCTACGGCTATCCGGTGCTGGGCAGTGACGGCCAGCCGCAGTCGCACCTGGTCAAGAACTCCTCGGTGTTCGACACCATTGACCACCGCCTGAACTACAACCCGCACATGAAGCCGGTGTCACCGCACGACGTGGTGTGGACGCTCAGCAGCGGCGTCGCCACCGACGAGTTTTCCTTTGACGACCTGCTCAACGACCACGCCTTCATCGTCTCCGACATGGTGGCCGCCTTCTCGGCCGCCAACGACAGCCTGTTCCGCATGACCGCCTACGATGGCTGGAACAAGTTGTGGGGCGACTGGCGCGGCCAGGTGAAGGTGCAGAACGCCGCCACCACGCTGCCCCACCGCTGGGTGGTGCCGCGCGCGGGCGATGTGGCGAACGGACGCATCGAGCCGGTGGCCAACGGGGGCATCAAGGGCAAGGGCCTGTACTTCAACGGCCAGAACACGCACCTGCTCTACGACATCCCCTCCACGCAGCCGCAGTCGATGAGTGCCGCCTCCTGGTTCCACTCGCTGTTCCTTGATGTCCGCGCACAGGGCGCCAGCGAGGAACAGGTGATTCTCAACTTCCCCGACAAGAGCCGGCTGACCATGAAGGACGCCAGCGCGAACGTCAGCTTCCAGGCCTACAACAACAACGGTGAGCTGCAGAAGGTGTTCCTGGTGCCGACCAGTCTCGTCCGCCAGCGCTGGTTCCACCTCGGCCTGCAGACGGCGCCGGACGGCCGCAGCACCGTCTACGTCAACGGCTATCCCTGGACAGAGTTCGCCGCCACGCGCGGCTCGCTGTTCCAGATGCGCGGCGGCGCGCTGGTGCTCGGGCGCGGCCATCATGACTACGAGGCGCGCTACGACGGCTTCTGGAACTGGCTGTGGGGCAAGTCGACGGCCTCGCCCGCCAACTACCGCGCCTTCCAGGGCTGGATGGACGAGTACAAGGTGTTTGCGCAGCGCCCGGACCCGGAAAGCATCTGCAACCTGGCCAACGGCACGCTGGTGGCGGTGGGCAGCAACGCGCAGCTGGGCAGCCAGGCCGCGCTCTACCCGTCCGCGATGCACGAGCGCATCAGCAACGCGCTGCGCCTGCGCGGACAAGCGACGCACGCGCGCTATGCCTGCCACATGGGCGACCCGGCCCAGGGCCGCACGGCGGCGCTGCACCGGCTGCCGGCGGGTGCGGTCGGTATTCGCGCCAGCATGCATTTCCCGGAAGGCCCGCTCTACCACGACGCCCCGCGTCCGGACTCGACCAGCAACGAGTTCTGCCTGGCCTGCCATTCCACGACCGGCGTCGGCGGCCTCACCGTCGAGGCCCTGCGCTATCGCAGCGTGCCGGCGCGCAGCGATCCGCGCCGCCAGCCGATGCAGGCGCCGCCGTTCATCACGGGCAACCTGCCGTCGTCCTTCGTCAGCGCAATCGGCGGCAACTGGGCCGCCCTGGGCTCCAACCATATCGATGACTACATCCAGCCCAGCGCGCAGGGCCTGGCGCCGGAAATCCGCAACCTGGTGTTCATTACCGGCGGCGCGCCCTCAAGCGTGCTGAATGCGGGCGCGACCGTGGTGCGCAGCAGCTTCAGCGCGATCCGCGTCAATGCCAGCGGCCTGGCCGGTCGCGCCCAGATCCGGGTGAACGGCTCGCTGGTGCTGGACGACGCCATGGCGCCTTTCGATCTGCCCGCCGCGAGCCTGGTCATCGGCAGCAACCAGCTCTCGGTCACTACCTTCTCGGCCAACGGGATGCAGAGCCAGCGCAGCTACACCATCACGGTGCGGTGAGGGCACGCCGCGTGCGGGCTTGCCCGCACGCGGCACCGGCCACCCCCCTGGCGGCGCACTCCCGGAATTCGGGGAATACCTGGCGGGACCAGGTGGCAGCGGGTCGGGATTTATCGGGGCCCTCCTCTCAATGGCTGGAGCCTCCGCGACACCCGGCTGGAGCCTCCGCGACACCCGTGGTGGTTCATTCGGCTGCCGCCACCACGGCAGCAGCGCGACTTGCGGCGATTGTCCGAAATTGTTGGAAATCTGGCCGCTATAGCATGGCAGCCTTCGCTATAAAGCGCCGTGGACTCACGGATTGGTCTATACGGCGCTCGCTGTAGTTTTTTCACCACTCTGTCAGGTGCCGCGTGGGCTTCCAGCTAGCGGGAAGAGAGCAAAACCTCCAGAGCACTTCTCATGACCAAGACGTCGATCCTTATCCTGCTTACAACACTGCTGCTCAGCGGTTGCGACGTTGATGTCGTCACCACCAGGGGCGGCACCATTGTCTCCAATCCCGCCGGCATTAACTGCCGGTCTGATTCAGGCACCTGCTCGGTAAAGAACTACGAGCGCCTGGGTAACGTCAACGACGTGGTCATCGCGCGTCTGACGGCGATTCCTGACAGCGGCTACCGCTTCTCGCACTGGAAGGGCTGCGACAGCAGCTCGAACCTGCACTGCCGAAAGAAACTGGAGGGAGATATCCGCATCGAGGCCACTTTCGTACCGATCACGCTGGCCACGCCCAGTGGCAACACCGGTGCGCTGCGCTTCGTTGCCGTCGGTGATTTTGGCAAGGGCAACACCAACCAGAAGCTGGTCGGCGACGCGATGCAGCGGGTGTGCGACCAGGCCGGCGGCTGCAACTTTGCCATCGGCCTCGGTGACAACATTTACGAAGGGCAGCCACAGAACAGTTACGACGCTCTGTTCGAGACCAAATTCGAGCACCCGTTCATTAACGTGAAGTTCCCGTTCTACATGGCGCTGGGCAATCACGACAACAGCCTGATCATCGACGGCGGCGGCAACTTCAATCACCGCGGCGAGATCCAGGTGGACTACAGCTACCGTACCGACCGCTTCAGTGACAAATGGCGCATGCCGGCACGCTATTACGAGCACAGCTTCCCGCAGGGCGCGCCCACCCCGCTGGCGTCATTTTTCGCGCTCGACTCCAACCCGTTCATCAGCGCAGTCGAGCTGAATCCGGAATACCTGCTGCTGCGCTACTCTGATGAGCAGCGCACGTGGATCCGGCAGGCGCTGGCCAACAGTCGCGCCACCTGGAAGATTGCCTACGCCCACCACCCCTTCCTGTCCAACGGACTGCACGGCAATGCCGGCAATTATGACTTCCTGCCGCCCCTCGCGCCCCGCATGTCGGGCGAAGTCTATCGGCGCTGGCTGCAGGCCAATGTCTGCGGAAAGGTCGACATGTTTGTCGCCGGGCATGACCACGAAGTACAGGTGCTGCACTCGGTACCGGAGTGCGGCAACACGATACTGGTGGTTTCCGGTGCCGGTGCAGACCCGCGTGCATTTGTGGACCGCGCACGCAATCCGGCCCTTTACCTGCAAGACAACCAACTGGGTTTTGTCATCTCCGAGATCAATGGCGACACCATGACCATGAAGGTCTACAGCGTCAGCCAGTCCGATGGCCTGGCGACCCTGAAGTACCAGAAGGTCTTCCCCCGGCGCGCACTCAACTGATTGCTGCGCGGAAGCCGCCACGAAACCCGTGGCGGCTCAGTGTGGCAGCCCTGGCAGACTCAATTCATGGGCGCAACGACGTGAAACGCTCGTGATATGACGGCCGATGTGGCCGCAGGCGCTTTTCCAGCGCCAAGGTGAATTCGAGGGCGTGGGACGGCCGGAAGCCCTGCTTGTCGAGCCCCCGCGACAGCCTGCGACAGCTATCGGGATGTCTGTTTCAGTGGAGATTCTGTCCTGAATCGGCGGGCAACCCTGACTAGGATTCGCGTCGGAAGCGGGTGGAATCCGGCCTGTATCCCGAACCGTCGAGTGACATAACAAAAACAGGTGAACCCAATGGATTCCCGTAAACCCAAGCCTTCAAGCGCATTACGCACCCTGATGCTGACGTGTGCTGTCATGGTGATGACGGCCTTGATCTCCCCCCCGGGCGCGCACGCCGCCGGGCCGATCGCCTACACCGGCCTGGGTGAGGCCCGCGGTACGGTCACCGCAGAGGGAGTGGCGGCCTTTCTGGGGCTGCCTTACGCAAAACCGCCGCTCGGCAATCTGCGCTTCGCGCCACCGGCGCCCCTGACAACCTGGGGCGGCCCGATCCAGGCTGACACCTTCGGGCCGGCTTGCCCTCAGCCCGCCATCGAGCCCAGCGCCATCATGAACTCGCGGATCAGCGAAGACTGCCTGACGCTGAACGTCTGGACCCCGGCGGCAGACGGCGCCAAGCGCCCGGTCATGTTCTGGATCCACGGCGGCGGCTACATCTGGGAAAGCGCGGGGGATCGAATTTACAACGGCGCCCGGTTGGCGGCCCGTGGCAACGTGGTGGTCGTCAGCGTCGAGTACCGCCTTGGCGCATTCGGCTTCACTCACCTGGTCGGGGAGCCCGGCAGCGGCAACGCGGGCGTGCTGGATCCGGTCATGGCACTGCGCTGGGTTCGCGATCATATCGCGGCCTTTGGCGGCGACCCCGGCAAAGTGACGATCTTTGGTGAGTCGGCGGGCAGCTATACCGTCACCTCCCTTCTCGGCATGCCGGAGGCCAGGGGCCTGTTTCACCGGGCAATCGGTCAAAGCGGCGGCAGCAGCAACGTGCGCCGCCTTGACTATGCGACCGAGGCTACCCGTCTGCTTTACAAGAATGCGGGGGTCAGCACGGTCGCAGAACTGCGCGCGCTGCCCTGGCAGGACGTGATGCGCGCACAGGAAGCCGTGATGGACGGAACCCTGTTGCCGGAAGCGATTTACGGGCCGGTGGTGGATGGCGCGGTGTTCACCGAACCGCCGTTGAGCGCCATCGCCCGCGGTCTGTCCAGCCACGTGCCCCTGCTCGTGGGCTTTACCCGGGATGAGGGACGCTGGTGGATGGTTGAAACACCGGTGCTTCGGCTCCCCGTCGTCACGCCTGGCGTCATGTCGCTGGCCTTCCCCTATATGGGACGTTCGATTCCGAACGGCAAATCCCTTCCCCAGGCCGAGCTGGTCTATAGCTGGGCATACCCCGA
>JAJFBF010000047.1:35840-55365 GCA_020697295.1 Moraxellaceae bacterium
TGCTGTTCCCGAACCTGCAGGCCATTTCGATGATGCAGGACGTCATGCTGCGCATTCCCACGTTGCGGCATGCGGAAGCACAAGTGGTTCACAAGCCCAACAACGTTTTTGTCTATCGCTTCGACTGGGAACCGCCGGCGCCCGAGTATCCGCTGATCGACCTGGGTTCGCCGCATGGGGCAGAACTGGCATTCACCATGGGCAACCCGGAAGGTTGGCCTGAGCTCTATGGAACCAACGGCATCCCCGCGGCACTTCGCAATCAAGTCATGGACGCCTGGATTGCGTTCGCCCGCACCGGCAATCCGAACCACGGCGGCATGCCGACCTGGCGCCCCTACAATCTGTCGGATCGCCCGAACATGCTCTTCAATCATTACTGGGGACGGACGACCAGCAAGCTGGGCTATGACCCCGATGGGAAAACCCGGGCCTTCTGGAAAGATCGGGCCTTCAATGGCATGGACCCTGCCTTCCTGCCAGAAGATCTTTCCGGCGCTGCGCTGCAGTTCCTGCCCTAGCATCTCTCTTCATGTACGACTTTTGACTGATGCGCAAAAGGAAAAAATGGTGGGCCATGGAAATGACGAATGACTAATTGCCGCCTGGATCAGCGATACACGCAGGAAAAAAACAAAAACCAATAATCAGGAGGAAAACCCATGGAATCGGAAATCACGAAAAATAATGATCGCTTCATTCCGTCCGACGATGACGAAAGTACCAACACTTCTTCTGATAATCTGCTTGGAAAAGCGGCAGCCTTCATTGCGGTAGGTGCAGTAGGTTTGGGTGCAGCAGGTGAAGCCGATGCTCTCTTGCTACAGCCTAGCCGTGTGATCATGCCTGCTGCTCCAGCCCCATGCACTGGCATCTGCGCCCCCCAGGCTACCGAGTTCCAAACCATTATCGACAAGGAAGCCAGAACCGCGTTCAGGCGCATGGATTGGAGTAATCCTTTCGACTGGCTCGTTATTGCAAACTCCACAAAGAAGCTGCATGAAATCAATACCCACAAGGCGATTATAAATTTACTGAATCAGTGTGCACGCTATTCGTTTGGAATGCCTGTCAATGTCTTGCAGCATTGTTTGCAAACGGCCACACGAGCAGCCAGGGCAAACGCCAGTGATGAAATGGTCCTGGGTGCATTGCTGCATGATGTCGGCATCGCCATTTCTTACCCTGGTCATGCCCAGATATCCGCTTCGATTATTCGCACCTTTGTATCTGATGATGTGTATGAAGCCGTGTTGCATCATCACGAATTCGAATTGGCACACTATGGTCACAGGATTGGGCAGTCGACGACGATGCGCAACCTGTACCTGAGTGAACCCTGGTATGCGACCGCGGCGAAATTTGCGGATGAGTGGGTGCAGGTGTCCTATGACCCCGGCTACGTTAGCTATCCGCTGGAGGAGTTTATTCCGTTGATCAAACGAGAATTTGCGGAATTCACTCCGGAAAAAATGGAAATGACGATGAGTGATTGCTTCAAAGAGCAGCCGGTATAATTAGAGGGCATGGAAATGAGTGAAGATAACGAGAAAAATAAGGATATATCCTCGGGTGCGACGAACGAGGCCGGCTCACATGACTACTTCGTGGATAGCACTTATAAAAAGAACCTGCAGACCATGCTGCTGGAAAAAGAGTGCCTGGAAAAATCCCAGCGCTTTGGGATATCGCGCCGTCACTTTTTGACGAGTTCTTTTGGGGCTGTCGCGGCGGCGAGTATTTTTGGCCAGATTGCAGGCTTTTCCAGCAAGGCCGAAGCGATGGACGGATTTGTTTCCCCCTCAGAAGATCTGTACAAGTCTGTGGCTGAAACGACGAGCTTTACCCGGCTTGATCAAAGCACCGCAGCGGATTGGATGATCATTGAAAACTCGGTACGAGCGCAGGGTGAAGGCGTAGTCGACACCATCAAGAACATGATTAACGCCAGTCGCGGCTATCATCTGGGTTTTGGGCCTGATCAATTCACCCATATAACGCAAGCGGCCACGCGAGCAAAACGTGACAACGCATCTGATGAAATGATTCTTGTCTGTTTGGTTCATGATCTCGCCAAGGTGATATCCAATCTGGCGCATGCCGATATTATTGCCGGCATTGTGCGTCCTTATGTTTCCGATGGCTCGTTCTACCTGTTGCGTCATCATATGGAGTACCAATGGAAGCACTATGGCACCTACGTACTGCGCCCTACCAATGGGAGAGCCCGTTATGTTGGCCAGCCGTGGCATGCGAATGCCGTTAGATTCAGTGATGAGTATGATCAGAAGGCGTTTGATCCATACTATCGTACGGACCCCATAGAAGCATTCCTGCCATTGGTAGAGCAGTTCTTTGGGACAGCCACACCGAGAAATAATCTGACCCACCAGATTTGCATTGGTTAGTCGTACCCGTCCGTTTACCCGTACTTTGGGTCATCGCCAGAACTGGCGGTGGCCCAATGACGTGGTCATTCCGATCAAGAGAGCTGGCCCCGTTTTCCTGGACAGTTTCCCCGGGCGTTATAAGTGGAAGGCGGCCATGGGGTTAAGCTGCCAGGGGTAGCGGCAGCGCGTCACAGTAAAACTCATCCAGCGTCAGCGCCCCGATCCTGGCATGCAGGGTCGTGATGTCGACCGGGGGTTCCGTGGCCCCAGTCTCGCCGCCAAAAACCGTGGCGGCGCGCTCCAGCAGCCGCGTCTTCCACTGCGTGATCTGGTTGGGGTGGATATCGTGCTGCCGGGCCAGTTCGGCCAGGGTCTTCTCGCCCTTGAGGGCGGCCAGGGCCACTTTGGCCTTGAAAGCCGGTGTGTGGTTCCGGCGGGGGCGCCTGCTCATCTTCTGCTCCTGATTTACCGGGCTTATGATTCCCGGATCAGGCCGCCTGTCCACTTGGCCCACTGTCTGGATTTCCGGGGCCAGCTCTGGCAGCCTGAAACGTAAATATCAGGAATAAGTACATGCTGATCGAAGTGGGGCGGGTCAAGGAACTCTGGCGCTATCCAGTCAAGTCCATGCAGGGCGCCAGTGTGCCTGAGGCCGTCATTGAAAGGGCGGGCATGCTGGGGGATCGCAACTGGGCGCTCAGAGATGAATCCATTGGCGAGCTCACCACCGTCAGAAAGCTCCCGAAGCTTCTCAATTATAAAGCGGTTTACCAAAGCGAGCCTGCCCCGGGCAACGTCGCCCCTGTCACCATCGAGCTGCCCGACGGCGCTTCGGTGAGCAGCGGTGACGCCAGCGTGAATGGAAAACTCAGCGATGCCCTTGGCAGGCCTGTCACCCTTTGGCCGCTGCAGCCCAAAACCAGCCTGAAGCATTACAGGCTCAAGGAACCTGCTGGCGCGGCAGCCATGAAAAAGCAGTTTGCCACCAAAGAGCTGCCGGATTTTTCATCCGTGAGCTGGCGGATGATGATGGAGCTGGCCATATTCGCCACACCCCTGGGCCGCTATCACGATGTTTATCCGCTGCATTTGTTGACCACCAGCTCCCTGGAGAGGCTCAGGCAGTTGGAGCCGGAAGGGGATTTCCGCGTGGAGCGCTTCCGTCCCAATCTGCTGATCGAGACATCAACCTGTGACGTTGATTTTGAAGAATTCAATTGGGTGGGCGGAGAGCTCCATATTGGCGATACCGTGTTGAAGGTAGTATCAAGAACCGTGCGCTGCTCGATGCCCGCGCAACCACAAGTGAGCATAGAAAAAGATGCGAAGGTGCTGCGCGCGATCGAAGCCCATACTCAGCGCCACCTTGGCGTTAACATTTCGGTGATTAAGCCCGGCATGATCCGTGTGGGTGACGCAGTGCAATGGGCGCCGGATGGCCGATCAGCCATAGCAAAACGGTTTGACAATATTTCGTCGAAGATAAGAAACCGGGCCATCCAGAGTTCGTTCAAGCTGATAGATCGGCTTGGCAAGCAGCGATAATCCTGTCCAAAGGCGCTCTCACAAAAAGACCGGCGAACAAGCCCTTTATCTCCGGGCTGTATTGAGGCGAGAGGCTCTGGCCGGACAAATAGCCGGCCGGGAAGCCGAACAAAAGCGACTTTCTTATAACGATAACCGTTCTTTTGATATTTTTCTTGCTAGCGGAAAGCCTTCGGGGTCAGGTCTTGCATGTTTCATGCGCTTCCGGGTGAAACATGAAAGACCTGACCCCATTCTTCCCGACTAGAGCGGCATAACCATCTCATTGTGGAGTACCGGCTTGCGGGTCTTGCCGGAAAACGCCTTGTTGGCCTTCACCACATTGAAACCGAGCCGCTCGTAAAGCCGCTGGGCGTTGGGGTTGCCGGTGTCCACATCCAGGGACATGCGCCCATAGCCCTTCTCTCTGGCGACAGCGGCCTGGTGAGTCAGCAGCCGGGAACCGATGCCGGCGCCGCGTATGCCGGCCTTGACGCCAAGGTTGCACAGGTACATTTCCTGCAGCCCTGGAGTACGCAGTGCGCTGGGTGCGTGGAGGGTGCGGGAGATCACGCGCAGGCCGGCAAGCGGTCCGTAAAAGGCGAGGATGTTGACGGCGGTGCCGAGGGACATCCGCATATAGTCGGTCAGGTTATAGAACGAACCGGTGCCCACGACCTCGCCATCCTCCTTGATAGCCAGTGTCATGTTTCTGTATCCACACATGCCGCGCCCGGACCGGTATTCAAAAGCGATGAAGTCCAGTGCGCTCGCGCGCTCGGTATCGTAGAAATAATTGAAAATTTCGGGCGCCGCGCTGTGGGCCATCCTGGCCACATTGTCCACGTCATCGACCAGTTTGCGGGTGAACTCAAGCTCCACGTTACTCTCCTTTCGTCTGCTGTTCTGCGTTTGTTATGCCCTGGAGGCGCCCGTCTGGCACGCAGACTGGAGCACATGCTGCAGCAAAGCCGTTGGTGGGCACAGGCGAGCAAGACGGCGGCGCCTGTCTCGCCGGCCAACGTCGGGCGGCAATCCTCAGGGGTCAGGCCTTTCCTGTTTCATGCGCTTCCGGGTGAAACATGAAAGACCTGACCCCAGGTCTTCCGACGTTCGTTGCTCTCCATTATTTCACCCTGACGTGAAGTTCAGATCACAACGTCGCATCCAGAAAGACATCGATGTATTTCTCGTGATGATTCCAGGGATATTCGCTGATGGTGATGACGTTCAACGCAATGCCGTTGACGAAACACATCAGGCCTTCCAGGAATACCATCACTGACGCAAAATCAGACGACTCCATCAGCTCCTGCATCAGCGGCCCCGCGAACACCAGCATTTCTTCCGCGACATTGGCATGATTGATAAAGAAGCCGTCAGAGGATTCCGCCCGGTCCTCGTTCAGGAAAACGATGCGGAACCGGTCCGGATGCTCCACCCAGTAATTCAGGTAGGTCATGCAGGCCTGCCTCAGCTTGGCCTTTGCCCCTTCCTTCTCTTCGACATCAGCCCGGACCCGTGCAAAGAGCTCCTTGAAGAAGTCCGCCCAGATGTGATGCAGGATGGCATTCCGGCTGGGAAAATACTGGTATAGCGTCATCGTCCCCATGCCGGCTTTCGCGGCAATCTTGCGCATGGAGACCGCCGGGAACCCTTCCGCAATGAAAAGTGACTGGGCCGCCTGGATGATGGCGTCAATCTTCTGCTTCCGCTCATCATCGGTTTGCCGGGGCCTTCCCATCCTGGCTTCTTCGTTCATATGAATTCAGCTCAATCCGTCAATATTCCGTCGCCGCCAGGAAGCCTGGCCGCATCAGTCCTGCCCCCATGGCAGAGGGCCGCAGAGGCGTGGTCACGATACCAATGGCCCGTTTTCATAAACCTTGACGCCACCCATCCAGGTACTTTCGACGGTGCTGGAGTGGTCGAAAGGGTGGCCGCTCAACACAACGAAGTCTGCCACCTGGTCAATTTCAATACCCGGCTTCGGGGCTCCCGTAATGCCTTTGGGACCGGCAACGGTATAGGCATACACGGCCTCTTCCTGGCGGATCGCCTCATTCTCCAGATAGACACTGCCGCCCTTGACCTTCCGGTCCACCGCACAACGCATATTGTGCAGGGGGTCCAGCGGGCCGCAGGGATAGTCGGAGCTCATGATCATGTCCACATCCGCCTCCAGCAGGGACCTTAGCGGGAGCCCCCGGTAGCGACCGGTCAAGCGCATGCTGGAAAACAGTGGGCCGTAGTTCGGCAGGAGGCCGGGCTGGACAGACACCTGGAACCCGTGCCGGGCCATTTTTTCGATGCTGGCATTATCCAGGATGATGGCATGCTCGATACAGACCCGCGTGGTAATTCCCGACTCCACGATGCACTCGCACGCCATGTCAACGGCCTGGTTGCCCAGTGCATGAATCTTGATTCGCTCATGACTATCGGATAGCTGCGACAGCCTGGCAGTCAACCCGGGGGAATCGAACAAGGCCCCTTGTCTGTAGAAATTTCCATTCCTGAAGGAGAACTTTTCTCCAAGCAGCTGGTACACGGGATAGGGATTCCTCCCCTTTACCGCGTCCACGATGGCGCCCAGCGCCATGATCAACGCCTGCGAGGCATCGACGCACACGGCACAACGATGGGCGCCATCGGTGAATACTTTCGCGCTGCTCGGGCCATTGCCAAAATGCTGCAGGGGATGACCCTCCCCCGCGGAGCTGACCGGGCCATTGGCGCCAATCTCGGACCAGCTGAGTCGCAGCGGGCTTTCGGCATTGAGTGCGACCATGTACCGGGACAATTCATAGGTGACACCCGGGTCATGCACATCGGTGATGCCACAGGCCAGATGCCGATTGGCTTCCGCCTTCAGGATCTCCTTCAGCTTGTCCTCGCCCAACGCAAGGATCACCGCGTCCAGGACCTGCTTCATGCACGCCGAGAACACTTCCTCCCACACCACCCCGGTCAAGGCCCCCTTCCTGGCCTCCACGAAGTCGCCATCCCGGAACCGGCTGACGTCCAGCGCCTCCAGCGCGCTCTCGGACAGGATGCCCCGGTGCAGGGACTGGCAGGCGATGAAGACCTTGCGACCGCCCGAGGCCTCTTCCAGCTCGGCGGCCGTTGGCGGTACGGGAATTTCCCAGCCACTCCAGTCCACGTAGAAAAACACCAGCCAGGGTGAATCATCCTCCCTGGCCGCCGCTTCCACTGCCCGCAACGCATCCTGCTTCGAGGTAAAGCGCGCCCCGTTCCTGCAAATGCTCGCGATCGCCCCCGCCGATACATGGGAGTGGCAATCCACAAAGCTGGGCAGCAGGGTTTTCCCCTGGCCATCAATGACCGTCCTGGCCGCCGGGGGCATGTCCCCCTCCCCCCCGATGGCACTGAATACCCCGCCATTGATGGCCACCCAGCCCTGGCGGGGCGTCGGCCTGGGGCCTGCCCAGATCGTGACGTTCCGGATAACGAGATCGTTCATCAATTTCCCACCCCTCAAGACATCAAGCGCCCCGACTTGACTTTATCGTACGCGTACGTTTATCTTGAGTCAACGATCCAAGCCAGCACGGGAGCCAGACGATGTCCGACCTGAACGACGCCATGATGAGGAACCAGTCCTTTTGGCAATACAAATACGGCGACTATTCGGCCAATGCCCCTCTTGCCGCGGGCACGCATGAAACCGATGTGCTGGTGATCGGCGCCGGTTTTACCGGCCTGACCTGCGCCCGGGAAATCCGCAAGGACGACAAGACGAAGCGCGTCATGGTGATCGACGCCAATGACATCGGCTTCGGGGCCTCCGGCCGCAACGGCGGCTTCAACATGACGCTGTTCGGCGTTGAACCGGAAGTCACGCTGCTGCGCTGGGGGAGGGAGCGGACCCAGGAAGCCCAGGCCTATATGCAAAAGGCCGTTGAGTATGTGAAGGACCTCATCGAGTCCGAAGGCCTGGACTCCGACTATGAACACACCGGCATGCTGCGGGTGGCCTACACCGACCGGCAGGTACGCCGGCTGAAGAAGACCTACAAGCTGCTGACCGACATCACCCGCCCGGGCAGCTTTGAGTACTACGATGCCGACGAAGTCCGGAAGCGCCTGAGTTGCCCCCACATCAAGGGAGCCATCTTTGAACCGGGAACCGGCATCCTGGATCCCAGCAAGCATGTGCGCTCATTGAAGAAGCTGGCGGAGCGCGAGGGCGTGGAGATCTACGAGAACACCAAGGTCATTGGCATTTCCCGGCAGGACGGCTCCAGCATCGTGAAAACGGATGTCGCCCTCATCAGGGCAAAGAAGCTGGTCATTGCGACCAATGCCTGGACGCATGGCCTGAAAAGCTCCCCCGGCATCGCCAGTGTCCAGGCCCCGATATGGACCTATCAGATAGTCACCGAGCCCCTGACCGCCGAACAATGGGCAGGCGTTAACTGGTCGGAACGGATGTCCATCGAGGACAACCGGCAGTTTGTTCACTACATGAGAATCACCAAATGCGGCCGCATCACCATGGGCGGCGGCAGCATCGGCATTGAATACAACGACAAGAAAATGGATCTGTGGAAAAACGAAGACACATGGCGCGCCCTGGAAAGCCATTTGAAGTGGATGTTTCCCGCCCTCAAGGATATAAAAGTCCATTACAAGTGGGGGGGATGCGTTTCCGCCAATGCCGACATGACACCGGAAATCGGTTTTATTGGCGACCGCAACATCATCTATTCCACGGGCTGTATCGGGCATGGCGTATCACTCACCCAGCTGAATGGCAGGCTGATTGCCGACCTCGTGCTTGAAAAGGACACCCCCCTGACAAAATTCTGGATCGTGAACCGTAGCGCCATTCCGGTACCTCCCGGAGCCATGCTGCGTTTTGCCGGTGCGAAACTGATTGAGGGCATCCTGAAGGCCGTTGACTTCTATGAAGAGGGCAACCTGAAAAAGCAGCCCGAAGATGCCACAAACTGACAGGCAGGCTGGCTGGCTGGCGCTGAAACCCGCGGCGAGCCGCAGGCCGTGCATCCGGCGCCGTCCCGGCATGACAGGGCTCCGTCCGGCGGGCGGTTGCCGGTTCCGTTATCCAGAGGACATGAGATGAACATCAGGGAAGGATTCGTCGAGGTGGAGGGCCATCGCCTGGCCTGCCTGGCGGTGAACGAGCATCTCGCCCGCGCCGATGAGCCGGCCGTGGTGTTCATCCATGGCGTGCTGGCCTCGGTGAACTGCTGGCGCGACGCTGTGCCGCCGTCGTTCCGGGACGGCCGGGCCTGGTATGCGCTGAGCCTGCCCGCGCATCATCCTTCCACCGTCCCGGAAAACTTCCATGCCTCGCAGGTGGACGCACCCTGGTTCTCCCGCGTGATGAGCGGCGCCCTGCAGGCGCTGGTGGCGGACAGGCCGGTCATCGTGGTCGGTCATTCCACGGGCGGGTTCTGTGCATTGAACCTCGCCATTCACCAGGCCCCCAACCTGATTGGCATTGTCAGCGTGGCCGGATTCCATGTGGGGAAATGGGGCAGCATCGAGGGACTCCTCCTGTGGCTGGCCGGGCTCGGCCGGTGGACGAAATACCTGTTCATGGCCAACCTCCTGTCGGCGCGCAACAACGCGTTCGTGCAGCGCACCTTCGCGAGCCAGCTGGCGCACGACCGCAAGGCCTATCTCGCCAATCCCCTGAGCCAACAGTTCCTCGACAATATCGGGCCGAACACCCGGGCCCAGGATACGGCGGCCCTGTTCGAATTGTTCAACGGGATCTCCCGCCTCGAGATCGGCCACGAGCTGGGCCGGATCACCATCCCCTGCTACGTGTTCGCCGGCAGCCATGACCCGGTGGTGCCCGCCAGCCAGTCGCTCGTCATTGCCGGCGGGGTGCCGGGGGCAAAGACTGTCGTCTTCCGCGGCGCGGGGCATATGCCGTTCATTGAAAGTGCGGACACCTTTTCGCATGCGCTCGAAGCCGCGATCGACGACCTGTCCTGCAGCCGGGGCAAGCGCGTGCCGGCATCACCCTGAAGGAGAAAGAGATGACCTACCCCCAGTACCAGAAGGACCTGCAGCGCATCCACGAGTCGGAAGTCTACGGGAGGGCGGTGTTTGCCACGGCCGCGCGGCTCACGCTGAATGCGGAGCGGAAGGCGAAGTGGCTGACCCTGCAGGCACTGGAAGAAGAGACGCTGGCGCGCTACCTCGCGTATATGGCCCGCACCGGCCAGGCCGTGATCGAGCCAAAGGGCTGGGAACTGAAGGGCTACGCCGAGGGCTTGGCGCTGGGTCTCATGCCGTGGAAGCTCGCGATGTGGCTCGTGCGTAACGCCACGAAACCTTTCCAGGAAAAATTCCTGCGCCTGAAGCAGAACAGCGGCGAGGCTGAACGGGAGTTCTTTGCCTATGTCTATGCGCACGAAAAAGCCCTCGAGGCCTTTGCGGTGAGAGAGCTGGCGAATGAGCCCGGCAGCCTGAAGGCGGTCGAGAGCCTGCTGGCGCGCTAGATCCGTTGGCAGGTCCGCACGCGGCGTCGGCGCCCCCCGGCTGACGCCCGCGCTACGGGCGACATGTGACCGCCGCTGGCGCGCCGGCCTCAGGGCCGGCGCTGGTAGCCCGGCGGCAGTTCGAACAAGGCGGGATCCTGCGGGCCCAGGCGCACGTCCTGCAGGCGGATCACGGCGGCCGGCGCACCGGTGGCCGGGTCGGCCAGCAGTTCCGCGCGCCGCGTGATGCCGTCGGCCGTCACCCAGGAGTAAGCGGCGAGGCGGCCATCGGCGGCATGCCAGGAGTAGTGACGGGCCGGGAGGTCATCGATCACAGCCGCACCGACATCGCGCCGCGCCAAGCCCGCAAGCCGGGCCTCGACGGAGGCTGATGCCGCCGCCTCGAGCGGGACTTCCTCGTACTGCGGACGACCCGGAACCAGCAGCCAGGCGACGCCCCGGTCGCGGCGGATGACGGTTGTCACCGTGCCGCCGCCGAGGCTGGCATCCTGTCGCTCGCGGTCCGCGTCGACATACAAGCGGTTGCGGAACGGCCCCGGTGTGGTCTCGATGATTTGCTCAGCGGAATAGGCAACGGCCGGCAGGCCCGTCGCCGGCGGGCCACCGGCGCAGGCCGCCAGCGCCGCCGCAACCACGGCGAGCGCTAGCGCGCGCATGGACTCAGTTCATCCAGTCTGCGGACACCACCCCTTCGCGGATGCGCTGCGGGTGATCGCCGACGTTGATGCGCGTAATTTCCTTGCCGGTGTCGTAGGAAATGACCGACATCTGGTCGCTGCCACTCCAGGACACGTAGCAGCGGTCGCCGGCCTTGTTGCTGGTGACCCAGTACGGCTTCGTGCCCAGACCTTTCAGCAGCGTATAGCCAAAGGTCGCGCGGTCGACCATGGCGAC
The DNA here is from genome assembly GCA_020697295.1 of Moraxellaceae bacterium. GTDB lineage: Bacteria > Pseudomonadota > Gammaproteobacteria > Pseudomonadales > Moraxellaceae > UBA2031. Next base: position 47,149 of record JAJFBF010000047.1, read on the forward strand.
GTAGTCGTCCATGGTGCCGGCAACGCACAGCTTGGTGCCGGCGCCGTTCATCGCGATGCCATGGTGCGCGGAGTCATTGACGTAGTCTTCCAGGCGCGTGTCCGGAATGAGGTTGGGCAGGCGGGCGAGCCGGGTGACCTTGTCATTGACCATGTCGTATTCAACAAAGCCGTGCAGGAAGGAGAGCTGGAAGTAGAAGAAGCGCTCGTCCGGCGTGTGCGCCATCGGGCGCACCGCCGGGCTGAGGTCGCCCATGCCGGCGGCCTTGAGCTTGTCGGCCATGTTGAACTTCTTCAGCACCTGGTAAGTGGCGGTGTCGACAACCTGCACCACGCGCTCGCCCTTGGTCCAGTCGAAGAAATTCGGGTCCAGCGGCGTGAACACATGCCCGATGCTGGCGTGATAGATCTTAGAGCCGTCCTTCGAGTACACGTTCTCGTGCGGGGAGTTGCCCGAGGTGAACTTGCCTACCTGCGCGCCGGTACGCACATCCAGCACATGCACGACGCTGGCGGTGGACGCGGAGACGGCCACTTTGGTGCCGTCAGGCGACAGCGCCATGTGATCGGAGCGGTAGCCGTCCACGGTGAAGCGCCAGACGATCTTGCCGGTGGCGATCTCGATGGCGACGACGTCGGCAAAGCTCGGGCGCGAGGCGATCAGCAGCTTGCCATCGTTCGAGCTGTACATGTCGTCGACGAGCTGGTCGTTGCCCTCACCGATCAGCTGGCGCACGGCCAGGAAGGCGGAGAGCTTCACCGGCCTGAAGAACAACTCGGACATGCGCTTCGAGCGGTCGGGCACGGCGTTGATCACTCCCACCCGCGAGTAGGTCGACGCGTCAAAGACATTGACGGTGCCGTCCCAGTTGTTGCCGACAAAGACTACCGGACGCGTGGCGGCATTCGCCGCCCCCGCCCACCCGCCGGCAACCAGGACGCCGGCCGCCAGTGCCTTCAGGTATTTCCGGACTGAAAAGCGTTCCTTCGAAATCATTTCATTGCCTCCTTTCATTTCGTTTTTTTTAGATAGTGATGGCCACCGCGCAGATGCGGGCGCGCCCCGGCAGGCACGCGGCATCAGCGGCGGGGATTCTGGATAAAGAAATCGATGATCTTGCGGCCGGTTTCCATGTTGGCGTGGCAGACCAGCCAGCTGTTGTAGTCGAGCGAGGGATGGCAGTGGCCATTCATCGGCAGCGTGCTGCCGCTGTGGCGGATGGTCTCCAGCCGGAAGTTGCCGGCCTGGTGGCGCATGTGGTGGTGGCGGCCCTGGCGCTGCAGGCCGGCCCAGGTCCAGACGTAGCGCGGCGTGGCATAGCCGGGGTCATTCACGATGGCGGTCGTGGTGACGCCGCCCAGTGCGCGCACCCTCGCCTCGGCGTCGGCGATGGCGGTGGGATGACGATCGTCGGCGTCACCGCTGATCATCAGCAGCGGCTTGTCCGGCGGGCAGCGGAAGTCCTGGCCGCCCATGGCGTAGCTGGCAAAGGTATTGGACAGGCCGAGCTCGCAATAGAAGGCATTGACCGTGTTGCCGCCGCGGGAAAACCCGTACATATGCATGCGCGCAGTATTGACGCGGTAGACGGAGACCAGGTGATTGACGAAATAGGTGAGGTTGGGAACCTCGTTGTAGTACGCACCGCCGGCAATCGAGTCAGTATCCAGGATTTTTTCGCGATCAAACAAATCCGTCAGATTGGGTTGAACAACGATAAAGGGTGTCGGCGCACCGTACTGCTTCGCCGTCCAGCCGTACTGGCGCAGTTTGGTCCCCGCGTTTTCCTGGTTGGCATTCATGGTCATGCCATGCGTGTCGAGAATGAGGCCGCAGCCGCCATTCTCGCAGCCCGGTGGCACCGTCAGCGTGTACACCACATTGATGCCGTTGACCGTGCACTCGACATTGACCGAACCCACGCGCCCGAGCAGTGTTTGCGTGGAGATGGCCTTGCCGAGCGGGCAGGACCGGAACGCGAGCGGCTGGTTGTCCACCAGCGGCAGGTAGGCGTGGGCCGCCTGGCTCAATCCGGCCAGGAGCAGGAACAGCGCTTTTACCCAGTGCATTTTCATGATGTCTTCCTCACTGATCATTGTTGTTCTGTTGTTGCCTGCCGCGGCTGACGGCAACCGGCTGTCGTCGCCTTGCTACAATTGCGGCGTGACGTGGCGCGTGGTCGTGTTCGCTTCTGTCCGTTCCCACATCTGCAGGTAACCCTCGGCCGACTTCATGATGGCCTCGTAGGCTTCGGCGCCCGAGCGCAGGCGGACGTCCTGCATGAGGTCGGCCAGCATGCCGTAGTGGGCCATGCCGTCCTTGTTCAGGTCGAAGGTGCGCTTGCCCGACACCTGGCGGTCGAAGACCAGCCCGAACTCGTTGGTGAAGGGATAGAGCAGCGGATCCGTGCTGGCGTTGCTGCGCGGCCCGGGCTGGCCACCGAGACCCGACATGTCGGTGCCGATGCCCACAGCCGGCAGGTAGGGCGTCTGCTTCACCGCCTCGAGGTAGCGCGGGATAGTGTTGCGGTTGCCCTCCGCGCCCCCGTTGTAGGGCGCGACGAAGCCGCCGGCATTGAGCAGGCGCCGGAAGTTGCGGTGCAAGCCGCCATCCTTCGCCGATGCCATGAAGCTGTGGGAACTGACCACGCCGCTGTAATTACGCGCCTCGGCGATGTCCATGATCTGCCCGGCCGCCTTCGCGCTCAGGTGATCCAGGTCGATGATCATGTTGAGATCGATCATGCGGTTGACCAGGTAGACGCCCTTGTCCGTCAGTCCCCGCCAGTTGCAGTGGTCATTGTGGGATTCGTAGCTGGGGGTCGCACCGATCTGCCCCAGCAAGCCGCCCACCACGGGCACGTCACCAATGAGCGGGAAGCCGCTGGTCATCGCCTTGCCGCGGGTCTCGGCATCGCAGCGCTCGCTCTCGTAGTAATGCCCGGTCGAGAGCGCCTCGCCGATGTTGATGAAGCCGTCCTCGAGCACCGCGCCGCTCAACTGGTTGTCGAACTTGTGCGCGGGGAACAGGCCGCGGATGCCGAGGTTGTACAGCTCGGTGAGGCCGGCCTCGATGCTGGCGATGGTGCAGGAATCGCGCGCGCCGCAGTTGAGCGTCTCGGAGGCCTCGACGCCCATGATCACCGCCAGCTTGCCGTCGGCAATCACCTGCCGCGCCTGCGCCGGCGTCGTCACCAGGCGGAAGAAGCCCTTGCCGGCGCCGCCGTACTGGGCATCGATATAGTCCTGCATTTCGCGCAGCCGGCGCGCCTGCAGGCGGATGCTGTCCATCTCGTTGCAACTGTTGGCGCCCACCCAGCCGACGGGATTGATGGTGGACTGCACGTTGCACAGCACCTCGTTCTCCACCAGCTGCGTCACCGTCAGGCGCAGGCCGCCGAGCCAGGCCCGCTCCATCCACTTGTAGTAATAGCCGCTGTGGGTGAGCTGCTCGGGGTTGGGCCACCAGGGGAAGTCCGGCCAGCCACGCGTGTCGTACTGATGCGCAGGGTTGCCGTAGACGAAGATGTTGCCGATCAGGTCCAGCGAGCCGTTGAGGCCGTGCGTGCGCCGGCTGTCATCGAGCGCATGCGGCACGCCATAGCGATGGAAGGCGGCGCCGTGCATCACGCGCCCGCCCATGAACTCCCAGGACGTGATGTGGGTGTGGGCATCGACAAAGCCGCGCACCGGCGCACTGGCGCTGCCCTTGAGGCGGTTGCGGTCGCCGCGCACGTTGGAGGTGATTTCCGGGTAGTCCCGGCAGCCGGACTGCGCCACCAGGCGGAAATGGCGCTCGACCACCGGCGTCAGTACCGGGTAACCCCCCCACCAGGTCTTGACCCAGTCGGTGCGCACGTATTCCTTCTGGATCGGCGCCTGGGTCAGGCGGTTCTGCAGCTGGAACTGGAAGCTGCCGGCGGCCACCTCGCGCGCCGTCATCCGCCACTCGGTGGCGAGGCCCGGGGCCGGAGCCGCCGACTCCACCTGCGGCACCACGCTGGCCAGGTGCTTGCCCTGGGCATCGGTGAGCAGGAACACGCCCGGCGCCGCCGGCTTGAGGAAAAAGCGCGCCGCGTCGGTCAGGGACACCGACCGGAACTTGTACAGCAGCTCGTTGCCGAGCAGGTTGAGCGCGCCGGCATAGAATTCGCCGGTGCCCGGAGACTGGATCGCCACGCAGCGCTGCGCCTGCGCGGCCGCCGCCTCCGTGGTCGTCAGCGCCGGCGCCGTGGCCGGCGCCAGCAGCAGGGCGAGTAGCAGGCCGAGGCCGGTGTACGGGCGAACGTTTCTTGTTGTCATGGTGGTGCTCCCTGGTGTTCGCCTCGCTTTCCATGTCGCCATGGTGCAAGGTCTTCGTTGATTTATTCCCGGGCTTGCGTCCCGGCCATTTTCTGCAGGAATTCCAGCCGCTGGCGGGCCTCGGGGTCCTCCCACGGCTCGTTGCTGTAGGCGTCCAGCGGAAAGCCGCGCACCGCGAACGTGGCGGCAGCGGCAGAACCATGGCCGGTGGGCTGGCCCGGCTGGTCCGGCAGCCGCGTGATGTCGATGTCACGCAGCACATACGGGCCCGCCTCGCCCGCCGCGCGCAGCGTCACAGCATGCACTTTCATCATTGCCGCGGCCGGCCCTGCCGCGAGCGGGAACTCTGCATTGAGGTGGCTCACCGGGACTTTGCCGTCGGCCGTGAACAGGTTGGCCTGGACGCGATATAAGCCGGCGGTGGCAACGTCGAAACGGGCGGGGATGACCAGGTCGGCGCCTTCGATACGGGCGTCGCCAAGCCCGAGCAGGCGCGCCGCACTGTCATAGGACCGGGCCATCGCCGTGACGATCGCGCGCTCGCCGCCGGCCGTGTCGATCTCGGCGATGACGACGATGTCGCCGGCCGCGACCGCGCGCAGCGCCGACGCCGGCAGCACACCGGCAAATGCCGCGGTGCCGGCAGCGGCCAGGGTGACCGCCGCACTCGACTGTCCCTGTTGCCGCAGCAGCACACGCACCGCGCTGACAGCGGCCGTCGCCGTCGTGCCCGACGTCGACGACAGCACGACTCGCACCGGCAGGTCACTGCGTCTGTCGATGAGGTAGCGCTCCAGCACGAGGGTGGCAGACACGCCGGGCAGGGCCTTCAGCGGGGCACTGCGCGGCACGAAGGCGCCCGGGTTCAGCTGCGCCCAGTCATTGGCCGAGAGCGGCGTCGCATAGGACGGGTAGCGGGCATTCCGGGCATAGGCATCCGCGATGTCGCCCAGTTGCTGGCGCATTTCCGCCGGCACCGCGTCATCCCCGGCGCGGTCCTTGCCAGGGTCTCCGCCCGCCGCCCCGCCGCCGGCCGGCGGCAACGCATGGGCGCCCGCCGCCCTGCCGCCGGCAGCAGCGTCCCACGCCGGCGGCAGGCTGCCGCTGGAGCCGGCTTCGCTGCCGTGCCGCACGAGCGGGAACAGGAGCAGCACCACCGCAACCACTGCCAGCCACAGACGCCAGGCGCCCGCCTTGTTCATGTCCTTGCCTGCCAGGCGCATCAGTTGTTGAAGGTGTCGTAGATCAGGCTCGTCATCGACCGCGACCCGGAGTCACGCACGTACTGCCAGGTCCCCGCTTCCTTCCAGAGCTCCCACCAGTTGCGGGTGATGGTTTGTGTATAGGTCTGGAAGTCGACGGCCAGGCCGGCCGCGAAGTTGTTGAGCACGTAGGTCACCAGCCCGTGGTGCTCGTCCTTCACGATATTGAAGTGGTCGTACTCCGCCGCCATCAGCACCGGGAAGTGGTTGTACAGCAGCCCGCGCGGGCCGAGGGCCGCGATGCGCTTGCCCGCATAGGTCAGCTTGCCCGAGCAGCTCTCGATGGCATCCGGTGCCGAGGCGCCGCAGCTGGAGTGCGCCGGCACCACCGTGTCGTCGGCGCCGCGGATGATGGTCTTGGTGATGGTGCGCACCTGCCCCATGCCGAGTTCCGCCAGGTCGCCGCCGGCCGCGGAGAAGCGCAGGCGCGGCACGCTGCCGGGGGCCATCGCATGCGATCGCGCGACGGCGGTCTGCAAGTCGATGACCACGCCCAGCTCCTTGTAATCGGTAACGTCCAGGTCCGCGCCCAGCATGGCGCCGGCAGCCCACTTCAGCGGCTCCGGCACGTACTCGCTGTTGGCGGCGGCGACGGCGACATCGGCAAGGTCGGTACCGCCACCGGCACCGGCATAATCCAGGGTGGCCACGATCTTCAGCGGCGGCAGGCCCGCGTTGCGCATCCAGTGCGCCTGGTTCTGCAGGAAATAGCGGGCGACCAGGTCACCAGTACTGTGCGTCACCAGCACGCAGCCGTTGTTGCACAGTCCCCGGGCGGCATAGCCCTTGGCCTGCTCGAAGACCTGGCGGGCGATGTCCCCTTCGATGCGTCCGGCGCCCGACCAGTTCAGGTAGCCCTCGGCCCGCGCCTGCCAGAAATCCGAGACCGCGCGGCGGGCGTACACCTCGGCGTCGGACGGCGGCTTCATGATGTCGGAGCTGACAAAGCCGTGCACCAGGATGACATTGTGGCCGGCCATCTTCGCGACGGCACTGGCCGGGGCCAGCACGGCGGCGGCGACCAGCGCCAGGGTGGCGGCCAGGCGGCCAGCGGTTTTCTTCTTGTTATTCATGCCCTTGTCCTCGTGAGGGTGGGGGCGACGGGAGTCGCCAGGCAAGCATCCGGACAAGCTGCCGGACCGGTTCCTTGCTGCTGGCCAATCTAGGCAGGGTCTGTCCACCATTGCGGCCACAATCTCCACCGGAACGGACAACCCGCCCGCCGCCCGGTACTCGACATCCGCGTGGCGGTCCGGCACATTGACCCGCACCCCACCGGATGGACCTGATACGGATGAGCGCCGAGCGCAAGGACCTCCGCTTCCCGAAGACGCTGCTCGAGCCGATACGCCACGTGCTCGAATCGCGCGACCTGGGCGTCGGCGTGGACGACCTGCTGGCACACCTCGGCATCGACCGCGCCCGCTTCGACGATCCGGCCTTCAGCCTCGATGGCGACGCCTTCATCGCCCTGCACCACTGGCTGCGCGAGCGCACCGGCGGCCGCATCCTCTTCAAGGACTGGCTCAGCGCCTATTCCGCCACCAGCATCGGCTTCGCCGGCCTCGCGGCGCTGAGTTCGCTCAGCGCCCGCGACGCGCTGGACGTCGGCATCCGCTACGCCCCGCTGCTGGTGCCGGGCATGGAGGTGCAACTGGTGGAGGGCCCCCGCACCAGTCGCCTCGTGATCACCCTGGCGATCGATTTCAGCGGCCTCAACCGGTCGCTGCTGGAATTCACCGCGGGCATCATCAACATCGTCAGCCGCGACACCATGGGCGAGGACATCCCGCGCACGATCCACTTCCGCCACGCCTGTCCGGTCGATCGCGAGGGCCGCTCGCGGCTGGCGGAGTACCGCGACGCCTATGGCTGCGAAGTGCTCTTCAACAGTGATTTCGACGGCTTCAGCGGCGATTCACGCTACCTTGCGCACAAGACCCGCAGTCCCAACGAGGCCACCTCGCAGCTGGCGCGTACGCTGCTGGACTCCGAGATGCAGGCGCACATGGCTGCCCGGACGTTTGCCTCCTTCGTGCGCAGCGAACTGTTGCAGATGGCCCGCGCCGGGAAATTCCCGACGCTGGAGGCCTTTGCCGACCGCATCAATCACTCCCCGCGGAACCTGGCGCGCAAGCTGGCGAAAGAGGACGCCTCCTTCAAGCAGCTGGCCAACGAGGTCTGGTACAAGCTGGCGCGCGAGCTGCTGGCCACCACTTCACTGACCGTCGACCAGGTCGCCCACCGCACCGGCTTCACCAGCGGCAACGCGTTCAGCCGCGCCTTCAAGGCGCTGGCCGGTGACACCCCGCTGCAATGGCGGCGCGAGCAGGCAAAGGTGGCTCTCCCGCCGGCGGACCGCCCGTTCCGGGCGTGATCCTGCGCTGTTGCGGCAAGTCCCTGTCCCGCCCGGTCAGCGCTGACGCCGCCCCCCGCCTGAACCGGTGCAGCGAGACCGCCGCCGGAAGGTGCCCCCGAACAGAGCGCCCGCCGCCTCCGCCCCCCCCGGCCTGCTGCTTTGTCTCACGGGCTTTTGTATAGTCGGCCGCGCCGGGCCGAGCCCCGCGCCCACATTACAGCCGGCCCGCAGTACCACCGCACGGAAAATGACTGCTGCACCCACATAAGGACAAAAAGGAAATACCCATGAAAAA